>JADHUC010000291.1 GCA_016784735.1 Pirellulaceae bacterium
GAGCCTGCACCGCAAGTTCGACAGCGTGATCGACTGCGGGCTGTTCCACGTTCTGTCCGACGAAGATCGTCTGCCGTACGTGGAAGGATTGGCTCATGTGACGAAGTACGGTGGCAGAGTCTTCCTAATGTGCTTCAGCGACAAGGAACCGGGTGACACGGGACCACGGAGAATCTCCCGAGACGAACTCCGTGAAGCCTTCGCTGACGGCTGGATTATCGAGTCGATTACGCCATCGCAATTCGAGCCAAACTCCGAATCGGAAAAAGAGTTTTCGGACGGTGGCCCCAAGGCATGGTTTGCCGTTATTCGGCGGGAATGATGAACGGGAATCGTCGAGGTGACAAAGAAACCAGAAGAGCCAACAGAAAGTGAGAAATGCCAGCGATGAATCGCCAACTGTTACTGAGAGCAGCTATTGCCGTCACACTCACGACAACCATTGCCACTTTGGGAAGCGCCGCCGACAAGCCCATCAAGGCGTTCATCCTGGCCGGCCAATCGAACATGGTCGGCTGGGGCGACAGTACACAACTGCCCGACGAACTTCGCAAAGGCAACGACCGGGTACTGATGTTCGAGCAAGGAGAGTGGCAACCACTCAGGCCACGCCAACCAGCCAACAAAGGCCAGAAACGCGTCGGTCTGACCGAATTTTCTTTCGGCCTGGAGATCGCCTTCGGTCACGATATGGCCAAGGCGTGGCCCGACGAGACGATCGGCATCATCAAGTTCTCCATGGGCGGCACGAGCGTGTTGGCGTGGAAGCCGGATTGGAGCAAGGAGGACGCCGACCGCGTTGGCCAGGGGCGGCACGGGTCGCTGTACAAAAAGCTGATGGAGAAGGTGGAACAGGCTAGGAAAGGTCGAGACATCGAAATCGTCGGCTTCCTGTGGCTGCAGGGTGGCGGCGATATGAAGAAGGCGGATGTGGCCAAGGAGTATCGCGACAACCTGAAATCACTGGTGCTTGCCGTTCGGAAAGCCACAGGCGTCGCTGATTTGCCCTTTGTGTATGGTTCACCTCGCAACGAGGAAGTTCCAGACGACTTGTCCGACCTCGTGCCGAAACTGCGTGAGGGCCGATATCCAGCCGCGGAGTGGGTGCTCAAGGCGCAGTTCGACGCCGAGAAGCAGATTCCACATTCGAAGATGGTCATCCTCCGGAGCATCGAAAAGCACCCGGCCAACGTCCACTACAACACGGCCGGGCAACTCAAGGTGGGGAAGATGTTTGCCGAGGCGTTTCTCAAATCGGTTGGTGAAACCGACAGCACGTCGGGCATCCGCACTGCACCGCCCAACTGCCCAGCGTGCGCCATGGGCCTCACGGCGGAATTCGTCTTCAACAGACTGGATGTGGATGAAGACAAGATCGTGACCGTGAAGGAGTTCTCGGCGAGTCCGGGGATGCAGGGCGAATCGGCGGCTGATGAAGCCGTTGGGCGAATTGACAAGGATGGAAACGGCGAACTTTCGTGGCAGGAATTCGAGGCGGCATACAAGGAAAGGCACGCCAACTGCAAACCATCAAAGCCAAGCGAAGGCATAGGGCCCGTCGGAAGAGGAAATGCTACCATGTTCGCTCGGGTCTTCATGTTGCGAAATGACCAAGACGGTGACGGCAAGGTGGACAAGTCGGAGTTTCGCGGGTCGCAGATCGGCTTCGACCGGCTGGATCAGAACAAGAACGGCTTCATCGAAGCTGATGAACTCGGAGAACTCCACCAGAGCCGGATGAACGATCCCAAGAGTATGCGTGAACGATTGCAGAGCGGCGACATTCGCAAGGCGCGGGACGAATAGCATGTCCACTTGGTCTTCAAGAGCCGGCTGGCATGGATCGATCCGCCAGCGGGGCAAGTGACTTCCTCTCCCCCCGTGAGGCAGACGCTGATCCTGGACGACCTGTCGGTTCGTTGGGATCTGCCCCATTGCCCCCGATCTCAAGGATCCGCTCCAGATAGGCTGCAATCCGCCGATACGCGATGATTCGATTCGAGAGCTTTCGGATACCGTGCCCCTCGTCGGGAAACCGCAGATATTCGACTTGGCCGCCGTGTGTTCGTATTGCGCGCACAAACTGATCGGATTCGGTCACCGGATCACGAGGATCGTTCGCGCCGTGGAGCACCATTACGGGGACCTTCACGTTCGCCACGTGCGTAATCGGCGAGATGCGTCGGAAGAACGCGCGGTCTTCGGGATCGTTGATGTCGCCGTACTCGATCCGGTCGCTCGCCTTCAGTGACGGGCTGGCACCTTCCAACGCAGTGACCCAATCCGAGACTCCTGCAAGAGCGACGCCGCCGTCGAAATGCTCCGGAAACCGAGTGACGGCGGCCAAAGCCAGATAGCCGCCGTAGGAGTTGCCCATCACCGCGGCGCGGTCGGCGTCCACCTTTCCCTCGTGCCTCAGCCAGTCGATGGCATCCGCCAAATCGCAGATCTCGTTTGCGCGGAGTCGCCGGTCATTGAGCCGTGCATAGCGTTTGCCGTATCCCGTCGATCCCCGGTAATTGAGATCGAGCACTGCAATTCCCCGGCTCAAGAGATACTGGTGCGCCGGATTGAATCGCGGCCGAGCCTGCATCGTAGGTCCTCCATGGACCGACAGCAGGACGGGCGGTCTTACGCCGGACGGAAGTCCCCTGGGCATGTAAAGCAGGCCGTGTGTCGTCACCCCGTCCCTCGCCGGAAAACTGTGATGCGTCGGTATCACTACGGTCGACAAGTCCAGCCCGGCGGCTGCCGACCGCGTTGCGCGGTGCAGTTGACCGGTGTGTGCATTCCAGGTCCAGACGTCGCCCGGGATCTGAGGTCCCGATATCGCAATGGCGGCCACCGGCGCATCCTTCGCCCAGTGGAACGAATAGACACCGCGAGGAAGCTCGAATGGCTGCATCGCTTTGCCCGTTGTCAAGTTGCGCACGTGCAGGGATGAATACCCACCCCGGTTGACGATCCAGGCGAGTAATCTGCCGTCCAGTGAGAGCGACGCCTGCATCACGTCACATTCCGGTGTGTCGATATAGGTCAGATGCCGCGAAGCGATTTCGTAATACGCAAGGCCGGCGAAATCGCGATCTTGATTTGTGCTCAGATAGAATCCACGGCCGTCGGGCGTCCAGGAAAAACTCTCGTAGCTGGAGGCGACGTTTGGCTGGAACAGCGTGTCGAGCTTGCCACTGGCGACATCGAACAGGTAGATATCGTTTGCGTCTTCACCACGCGACTCGGAGAGAATGACGGCGCCGCCGTCTGGCCGCCAAGAGACCGCCGACAGGCCCATGCGGCCACGAAAGACCTCCCGGTCTACGCCGGTCTGCACGTCGAACAGATGGATGTCGAAGTCGATACCGTTCCGCTTGGTAGTCGCATACGCGATCTTCTTCCCGTCCCTGGTGAATCCGCCGAAGACGCGGAATGCATCAGACGGTGCGAGCAGTTCACGCTCGCGTCTTCCGTCTGGCGTAATGAGATAGAAGCCCACTCGTTCGTTGCCGGCGCGGTCAGTGCCGTAGATGATCCAATCCCCCGCCGGAGACCACTCGTGGAACGTGATCGACGCGCCGAAGGTAAGTTGTCGCGGCCAACCTCCCTTAGCATCCACAATCCAGAGCTGCGGTTTGCCTGTGATTTGCGTGCTGAACGCGAGTTTCGTGCCATCGGGCGACAGCGACGGGCTCTCGGCACGCCGGACGTTGAGAAAGCGTGTGATATCCGGACGGTCGGCGCCCGCCAACGAGATATCGACTGGCACCGGCTTCGGAATGTCATCGTCGCTGGGAGTTGGTTTGACCGATTGGCCAAGGAGCGAGGCCCCGAAACCGATTATCAAAAACACCGCAATTGTGGAGAATCGCATAATCAATCTCATGGATTTCGTAAAGCTGGAGAATCTGTGCTGGTTGCGCTGACGCCGGTGTCCGACCCCTAACGAATCAGTAGAATACTGGGAACTTCGTTCGGGGCGTGAAGCCGGAGATAGAAGTAACCGATTCCCGCCAGGCCGAGCATCAAGTTCGCTGTCTCGCCGGCTTCCGCCACGCCGCAAGGCCACGGCAGGTTGTTTCGCTCGAATTGCTCCATGCCTCGCTGGCCGACCTCTTCTGCGATTACGCGCAGCTCCAGTCGCTCGAGAACTTCGGCACCCATCATAAACAGTTCGGCATTGCCGGATACGCCGTGACACAAGGAATAGTCGTTGTCGGCACGAAGCTGAGCTTCTTCGAACCAAGCCTCCGTCGTCGCAATGGCGATCTCGATTTCATCGCGAACCTTCCCGTCACGTTCCAAGAGTTCCCATACGCGCAAACGCGAAAGACCGATTCCCGGCGCGCCGTGACACCAGGCCATCCGGCAGATCGGTTTGTCGGTGGCCGGGAAGTTGTCGATCTGCTGGAAATCGGGCCAGTTGCCCTGTTCCCGACAGAAGTGGGTACGCTCGTAACGCAGCCCCGCAAGTGCTCCGTCTCGAAATCGGCTATCGCCTGTGGCCGCGAAGAGTCCCGCCAGGGCGGTCGCGATGCCTGCCACGCCATGGGAAAACCCGGTGAGGTTCTTCGGCAGCGGCCGCTTGACGGTTTTCCACGACCAACCTTCGTTGGTCTTGATGGCACAATCGAGAAGTAGCTCGCCATGACGAATGGCCGTCTCGGCTAGATCATCGCGATCGAATCGCTCGGTCGCATCCAGGAGTATTGGAATAGCCCCGGCGCTGCCTTCCATGACGGCGATCGCCTCGGGGCGTGGTCCGATCTCGCAGACTCGCGTCAATTCGCGGAGCCCGCGTTCGATCAGCCTCCCGTCGTTCTGTATGCGGCCGGTTTCGATCAACACATGGGCGACTCCGGTCGCTCCGGTATAGAAGCCTAGCCGCGTCTCTTCTGGCATTGTTTCCAGTCGGCCAAGAGCCTGATTCAAGGCTCCTTCCCACGTTGCCTTCTGAATCGGATCTCCAGTGAAGCGATGGAGTCGAGCCAAGAACAATGCGATTCCGGCAGTTCCGCCGTAGACGTCAGGCCCCATGGCACGGTACAGCGGCGCGATCGGGCCATCGACTACCCCTTGCGCCCAGCCAACCCAGTTGCATGCGCGGCCGGCCCAGATCGCATCCCGGCAAATCCTTGCCCCGATGCGGTCCGCCGTTTCCAGGAAATCGGTCTGCTGGTGGCTCATCGGTCGATTCCGGTTAGCTGCGGCGAATCGTACACATCGACCGAGCCGGCGTTCAGATAGGGCTTGTCCAGGGATAATCCTCTTGCTTCAAACCGAGTTTGGATGCACTGCAGGCTCGCAGCGGCGGAACTCTCATCCCGCAGCCACGCGTCAACGATGCCCTCGGCGATCAACTGGCAACGATCCTGACCAAAACTGAGGTTCCCGACAGGATCTTCGGCGAAACCGATGCCCGGGCGAAACATCTTCGTGAACAACGGGATGGCGGGTTCCAGTTCGCCTGTCAATTCCGACGGCAGGTTTGTGAGGGCTCTGGCGCAGATGTCGAAATAGCGGTGGGCGACGTAGAGGACCGAGGCGTCCAGACGGTCGTAGTTCTCGCGGTACTTCTGGCATTTGAACTGAAACGGCACCTGATACCGATTCAGTGCAGTGGTCAACGTCCTCACGAGAATCGGTGCGCCCGGAGGGCGAAGATGAAAGTAGAAGCGAATCTGATGAAACCCGTCAAACCGATCGGAGAGGACTTCGCCGAATACGAAGTACATTCCCGGCTGCATCTCGTGCGATTCGCGCAACACTTGAAGGCTGACCGTGTCCCCGATTCGAGGTCGCATTCCGGGGCCCGCGGTGTAGGCATATTCGCCGGTCTGGGGCGAGCAAAACCGTTCTCCTTTTTGGACCTGCACCTCGCCTTCGGCCCCGAGCCGAAAGATCTTCCACCCTGGATCCCAGCCGTATCGGCTTTGATTGGCTTCGGCCAATTGCTCGGCCAGTCTGGAATCCGGCACGAACTCAGGGTCGTAGACCGGTGATAGCTCCGACAACGAACCATCGAAGTGCCGTGCATAGCATTGCGAGTAGAGCACCTGCCGGAGTTCTCGAACCAGCGGCACGAGTTCAGAAGCATGGTCTGTGTGGAGTTCCTCAGGACTCTGGCCATGTGCTTCTGCGGCGAAGGGGCGGTCGGCAAAGGCAAACGACGCTGGGGAATGAACCTCCACGGCGCTAAGAATGGCAATCAGTTGTTCCTCAAGCGGTTGGCTCATCTTGCCGTGCCGTTTCGATACCCAGTACCAGTGAAGCGGCCTCGCGCGGGTCGCACAGGATCTTCCGACTGAACCCGATCATGGTCATGCGGTTGTGGTCCAGTCCGCCCGACCAATTCAAGTATTCGATGACCGTCATCAGCATGCGTGCTCCCACGTAACGCATACAGCGCAACACTCGTTCCGGCGATTCGTCTTGATCAGTCAGGCGGGCGTTGTACGATCGCCACAATCCTCGCATCGCGGGCTGCATCGAGCTGAAGAGGTCTCCGAAGTTCTGCAGAAACTCTTCCGGAGTGGACTCGTTATCCAAAGATGCGTGCAGAATCCATTCGGACAGGTATCCCTGCAACACACCCGCAATGTCCCACAGCGGATCGCCCAGGTCGGCCAACTCCCAATCAATCAAGTGAATCCGCGGCTGTTCGTTTTCGTCGGGGGAGACCAGACAGTTACTCCACTTCGAGTCACCGTGAATCAGCCCGTCCGCCTGCCAGCCGTCACGCAACGAGTCTAATTCCTGGCAGAACCGATCATCCGCCCGCACAATCCCCAGAAGTTGCTGGAGAGCCGGATTCAGCGTGTGGGCGTCTTGTTCGTGAAACGAGAAACTCCAGGGCGGGTGTCCTGGGAAGAGCGATTCATCCAGTTCGCCGAGTGGAAGTTCCCGAAAAGCCTCGTGCACAGCGGCAAGAGCCTTGCCCAATCGTCTGGCCAGGACCTCAGGATAACTGCCCAACCTGCGATGGCACTGCGTGAGATTCTCCGCGTCTACGATCAACTCGACGATCAGAAGATGCCTTAACGGATCGTAGTCGACGAAACTCGGCGTAATTTCACTCAGCAAATCAAATCGACGATCGGAGGTCACTCGGTAGCAGACCGCTTCTCGGCGCAGAGAGT
Source organism: Pirellulaceae bacterium (assembly GCA_016784735.1). Lineage (GTDB taxonomy): Bacteria > Planctomycetota > Planctomycetia > Pirellulales > Pirellulaceae > JADHUC01. Next base: position 7,134 of record JADHUC010000291.1, read on the forward strand.
CAATAGTCGTCTGGTCAAGTTCCTTGATTTGCTTGACAAACAGCGAACGGTCGTCCCCACGAGCCACACGAAAACTTCGGTTGCGCCCCGCCACTTCAGTGACGCTAAACTCGCCGGACACCACCGAATGACGCGTCACGTGTCCGCGCGCGATCAGGTAGTGGACGAGATTTGTCGACGTCACATACATGCTGACCGCGACGATCGTCGCCGGACCACGCCGACAGCCCCGTCAGAACTCACTCAGCAGATAGAAACTCAGGTGTTCAGATTCGGGGTTCGTCGACGCCGACCGCACGTCGCTCACCTGTTGCAGCGGCCACCCGTAGTGGGAGGTTCAACGATGGCTGTCACACTGCAGCGGCCACCTGTGGTGGGAGGTTCAACGTTGGCTGTCGCGCTGCAGCGGCCGCCGGTCGTCGGAGGTTCAATGGTGGCCATGTGTACCCGTTGCGGCGGGTAATACTGGGTACCGCCTACCGGGCTGCAGCGGCCGCCGGTTGTGGGAGGTTCAATGGTGGCCATGTGTACCCGTTGCGGCGGATAGTACTGACTCTCTTGCATGGTGTTTCGGCCCTCTCTTTAGACGGTGGCTAGCAGGTCGGACCCGATACGGAAGAGAAGACTTGCAGGCTTCTCCCACCCATCAGTCTAAGCCTAATCCTGACCGGATTGCAACTATTTCAGCGGAGAATTCTGGTTTCTCCGTACCCCGGCAGGGTTCACGGAACCACTAGTAGATCCCTTCAAGACCGGCGTAGACGCTGACGCCGGGTTGGAAGACGCCAGATTGGCTGACGCCGAGAGGCGTGCGGTGACGATGCGGGTCCAGGTGCTCCTGGTAGTACCGATCAGCGAGATTCTCGACGCCGGCAACGAATGTGAGACAATCTGACGGTCGCCAGAAGGCCCGAACGTCCAGGGTGGCGAAACTGGGAGTCGCTTGCTCCAGAAGCAGCGTGGCCACGCGATGCTGGTCATCCACTACGCGGGCGGAAAGCTCGATACCGTAACGCGCCTCGTATGGCTCTTGCAGCCGAACGCCGACGCGGGTCTCGAGGGGCGGGATCATTGGCAACGGCTGGTCAGGGAGCAGGCTCGCGTCACGACTCAGACTGAAACCGGCAATACCATAGTAGTTGCCGAAGTGGCTGGTGTTATCCAGCGTGTGGTCATGACCCGCCACATAACTCATATTTCCAAACAGCGTCGTGGAGGGCGAGATATCGTATTCTGCATACAGTTCGCCACCCGCCAACGTGGCAAGTTCTGTATTGACGAATCCGTACAGTGGGAAGTCGGCGACTGGGTTCATGAAGAACCGGTCCAATGTGATGTAATCTTCAACCCAGGCGTAGTAGCCAGCCACTCCAGCTCGAAAATCGTCGTATTCAGCCGTCAGCCCTACGTCAACCTGCCAGCGCTTCTCCGTGTCCAGCCGAGGATGCCCGAACACGAGCGACGTGGCAATTTGCGCCATGGTATTTGCAAGAGGCGAAGCGGAATATAACTCGAACATCGTTGGCGGTCTTTCCGCGTACCCGCCGCCGAAAGTGGCTGTGACGTTTTCGTCGATCAAGTACTCGGCGGTCAGGAAGAGCGACGCCATCGTGAATTGGCGGTCCAGGCTGTCCACGACAAAGAAATCCTCGAAGTTGGTTACTCCAGTCGTCCTGTTGGCAAGCGGGGCCGTGCTTGCGGCGTCGGTATGAACCCAGTCAAGACGAGCACCACCCTTGACGGTCATCCGGGAACTGACGTGTTTCTGCATTTCCAGGAACAGCCCCGGGTTTACGCTTTGCGCGTCAGGGACCGGGAAATTCTCGGGCAATCCGTCGCCGAATGTGTATCGGTTTAGAGGAGGACCAAAGAAGACCGTGGTTTCGTCGAACTCGTCGATGTTTTGCCGCAAATATCGCAGGTCTGCACCGACCGTCAGGTGGCAGCCGTCTGTCTCGCCCCAAGTAAGCGCTGACGTGAATCCGGTCGACATGTTTTGCGCTTCGACGGTTCCGTTCCAGCCGATCGTATCCAGAATCGGCATGAAGGCACGTTTTCCCGCGCCGAGATTATCCCCATCGAACCTCGTCTGGTTGTACCAACCATCGAGTGTGAACAGATCGTAGAAGCTGCCATAGCGTTTCTCGTACGATACTTCGAATGCATCGGTTTCCAGGTATCGCAGGTCGAATACATTGTTGGGAAGTTCCACACCCGTTTGTTCCTGACGAAGATACATGAATTCGAGCGAGCTGTCGTCGCCCAAGTCGAATCCGTAAGCGGCGTCGAAGTTGCGAGAGTTGTAGCTGGACGGAATCCTGTCTCCGCGGCCAGTCCGGTAGTCGTTCCCCGTACCATGTCCATAACCGACGCGATAGCCGTAATTCTCGCCGCCGCCCCAGACGAATTGGCGACCATACCATTGAGCACCGTTCCCGCTGTAATCCAGCGAGGTGCTGGCCTCGATTCTGGGACCGGATGCGTACCGCGGTGTCCCCAGCAACTCGAAGTCCATGAAGCTGAACCCAGGGCCGTGCCGCACCGAGTAAGGCCCTTTGATCACGATCACGTCCTGGATGATGTGGGAGTCGATTTTGCTGACCAGCGTGTCCAAATCCGGTCGCGCCGGGAACCAGTAGGAGCCGGATGCGACCAGTTGTCCCAGGCTACTGCCTCGAACCCGTGGGTCATTCATAATCGGCGATCGTCGCTGGGCCGTCACACCCAATACCGAGGACGACTTGCGCAGCAGGCTGCCCGCATCCGAGGTCACAAGGAATCTTGATTCGGAGCCGAGGACGGCACCGGACGCGAGCCCCTCGGCCACCGATCGTCGATTCGCGCTCAACAGGCTCTCGCTCGTCCCCACACCGCCGAACAGGCTGGCACTCAGCTCTCGAGCGGCCAAGGGGCTCGTGGGCCCGGTCTCGAACACCTGCGGTCCCACGGGAGGCGGGGGCGTGTCTTCCTGGAGCAGGTGAGAGACGTTTTCGGCATTCGGTCCGGCGTTCTCCTGCGAGGCCGCGTCATCATCGACCTCATCTGTGACGTTGAACGTCAATGACGTCTCCTCGCCAGCAGCGATAGTCAGGGTCAGGGCTGCAAACAATAACCCGCATATGGTCTGGTAATAATGCGGTCGCATGGGTTCGGCCTTGTGGGATAATGGTCGTTTAGAGGGAAAGCGATCCGGCCAATCGATGGGACTCCGTCCGCAGCCCCAGCAGAATCGCTTTCATCGGATCATCGTTCACAACCCCCATTACTCTTTAGTTCCAGATAACCGTCATGACCGGACCACTCACATACCGGCCGCGCGCCTTCGGGTTGTAGCGGTTATGACGACAATGCGAAAAAGGAGCAGTCGTTCCGCCAGCAGTGCTGGCATTGCCTCAAAGGAAGCCCCGCTCGCCTGAAGGCGGTACTACGAGCCAACGACTCGCCGCAGGGTGTCTTGATGTGAACGAGGGCGTGGGATGCCGACGATCACTTTGGGGCGGGCTGTGCGTCGTCATCCACTGCCGGTTCATCCTGGTCGGCAACACCGAGAAGCTGCGCCGCTTCATCGCGGAGGACGATCAGTTTGAGATCACCGGGAGCATACTTTTCCATTCTTGCCACCGCGCGATCCCAAGCGGCCCTGGCTGCCTCGTCGGTCTGATCTTTCTGGTGCACAGCCATGGCGCGCCAGAAGTCGATCGAGTCCTTTCCGCGCAATCGTACGACCTCTGCTTCATCCAATTTGGCCAGGCACTGCTCCCACTCGCCCTGACGGTACCGAGCCGCCGCCGCGAGCGTCAGATAGCGTGCGTTGGTAGGATTCTGTCGCGATATCTGGTCCGCAATCCCGAGCGCCTCGACGGGGTCACGGAATCCAGCGTCTTCACAATTGACCAGGAACCACGCTAGCCGATACAGATGCTCGGGAGATTCGGCGGTTTCTTTGCGTTCTTCCAGCGTCTTTTGGTAAAAGGTCTTGGCTTCGTCAGAACGCTCGAGATGTCGCAGGGCATCAGCAAGGCGGTTGAGCGACCACGCCAGCCCTTGACGAACGAAAACATCCTGCGGGGCAAACTCGCGTGCTTTCTCGTAATCAGTCCGAGCGTCCATGAACGACTGCCGCGCCGATTCGTAGACGCCTGTCAACAAGTGTACGACGCCCAAGTTGCCCTTGCTTTGCCCTGACAGCCGACGATACATCGCGTCGTCAGGATACCTCTCGACCAGCATCGCGCACTTCTCGATGCTCCTGGTGAACGCCGTCTCGGCGAGCGTGAACTCCCGCAAATCACGGAGGACCTGACCCAAGGTCAAGAGACCGTAAATTTCTTTCACGTGGTAGTCGACCATATTGGGGTGCGAGTTCACGAGGTCGATTGAAATACTCAGTGCGATTTCGGCGTGTGGTTTCGCTTCGTCATTTCGCCCGATCCAACTCAGCACTTGCGCCAGGTTGGCTTCGGTGGTTGCGAGTCTCGCGCGATACATCGGCACGTCGGGGCGCGTGTTGATCAATGCCGTGTAATCGTCGATGCTGGCCTGATACAGCGTTACCCTTTCGCTGTTGCGGCCCATGACATGCAGTGCGTTGGACAGCGTAATCCGAGCATCTGCCAGCCCCAGCAGATACGGCGGATGATTAGGAGCGCCGCGGACAAGTTGGTCGTAGGTGTCAATCGCCTGCTGTAGCTTCTTCACGGCGTCGCTGGTACGCCCGACCTGAATGAACAGTTCTCCCAGGGAAATCCGCGATTTGGCCAGCGCATCCGTATCGTGCAGATCGTTGCTCTCGTCTGCCAAGTGCTGCAATTCGGCTTCGGCTGCGTGCAGTGTATCGAGGGCCTCGTCCAACCGAGACGTCCGGCTCAGTAGGACTCCGCGGTTCGCCAGCACTTCCGCCTTGGTGCGTCGATACTCGGCATCCTTCGGATTGGCGACAAGGAGCTGGGAAACGAAATCGGCGGCGACTCCGTAGGCTCGTTCCGCTTCGGCATGGGAGTCTGACACGTTTTCCGCTTCCGGGTCGGAACCGACGGTCGTGTGAAGCAACCCGAGTTGATTATGGCACTGCGCCAGCGCCAGTCGCACTTCGGCGTTCTCCGGATCTTCCTTCAAAAATTCCTCAAAGACGGTGATGGCCTGCGCGTACGCCTGCTCGGACTCCGGGAACGAGGCGAGTAGCCGGCGCACGTCCCCAAGCCGAACCAGAGCGAGGGCGAATTCAAAACGGAGTTCCGGGTCGTCGCTTCTCTCGTTGGCAAACCGCTCGTAGTCTTGGGCTGCCTTTTCGAGCAACCGCGTTCGCAATTGTTGAACGCCCGGATAGTACAACAACGCATCGCTGACGCCGGTTGACATTTCGTCGACCGCGCGCCGAGCTTGTCGGAAACGTTGCGTCGCTTCGTCTTTCGCTTTCTGCTCGGCCTTGAGGGCTCGTTCCGTGTCTGCATGAGCCGCCTCCTCGGCTTGGCGGGCCTGTTCCGTCTCCTTATGGGCCGCCATCTCGTTCCGCCGGGCTCTCTCGACAACGATCGAAGCCACTATCGCAACCACCGCCACCAGTACCAAAGCAACGGCAATCGACTGGGCCCAGGCACGGTGCCGCCGCAGCCATCGTCCAAACCGTTGATGCCACGATTCGCGGTAGACCGACACGGGCTCGTCCGCCAGCCAAAGTTGCACGTCGCCCGCAAGTTCCGCGGCCGTCTGATATCGGTCAGACCGTTCTTTCGCCATGGCGTGCGCGCAGACCGCATCCAGCGTGCGGGGAACGGATGCCTCCACCGAACGAGGACGCGGAGTTTCGCCAGCGGTAATCCGCTTCAGCACTTCCATCGTATCCCTGGCAGTGTCGCCGGTTCGGCCTCTGTGCGGCGCACGACCAGTCAGGATCGCAAACAGAATCGCGCCCAGGCCATAGACATCCGTTCTTTCGTCGATCAGGTCGGGCCGGCCGGCCGCCTGCTCGGGTGCCATGTAGGCCAAAGTGCCCTTGATCTGACCGTGGGCCGTTTCGTTCGCGTCGGCAATCACCGAATCGTTGGCGTCCTTCGTGCCCGGGTCGGAATCCCGCTCGCCGACTTCTTTGGCCAAGCCCCAATCCAGCACGAGCACCTCGCCAAAACTGCCGAGCATGACGTTGGACGGTTTCAGATCGCGATGGACAATTCCCCGCGAGCCGGCATAAGCCAAAGCGTTGCTGATATCGACAAAGGCATTCAGCAGTTGCGGCAGATCCAAGGGATCCGCCGTCCCCGCCTTGCGCCGGTTGTGGTACTCCTTGATTCGATCACCCAGTGTGTCTCCGCGCAAGAACCGCATCGTGTAGTACGGCCTGCCGCGCTCGTCCGTGTGTTCGAGTTCGTAGATGGGAATGATGTTGGGATGTTCAAGCTGGCCAGTAATCTGCGCTTCGCGTATCAGACCTTGCACGATTTCCGGTCTGGCGTCCTTATCAGGCCGGATGTTCTTGAGCGCAATCTCTCGCTTCAGATTCGGATCGTAGGCTAACCAAACCTGACCATAGCCCCCTTTGCCCTCCACACGCGTCAACGTGTAGCGGGAACGATGTTCCGGTTCGTAATCGATCGTCTCCAGGGGCTGTGGTTCGCCCGCGGCGGCATCGTCAGGCACGTCGTGCATCATGTCGTCTATGGTTCCGGACGACGCGTCAGGCTTGCAGGATTCGTCTTCCGCATCTCGCTTCTGTTCTTCCGGTGTCGTACCTTCTGAATCGAACGTCTTTTCCGACTGACTGGATTCTTCCTTCATCGTGACGTCCTCCGAAACGGTCTCACCAACGGGTCTCCGGGAAGGCTGCGCCAGGCGATTTCCTGCGACTCTGATGTAACGTACGCAGCAATCGAGAACTGCTGCCGACTCGCCTCCCAACGTGTCAACCGGCCCACCATCGCGCAACAGGTCGCGAGCATTCCGCGCAATGGATGATCGGATAATCCTACATTCTCCGGTACAACGATTCGGATGACAAGGAAGGCCACGGTCCAAACGGGCCGGCGAATGCCATCGGCCGTTAACAAGACAGGACCCTAGATCGAGAGAATCCAGAATGCCCGTTCCCCCAGAACTCGATGACGAACAATCCGTCGCGCGTGCATCGCGGTCTCGGATTTGATATTGTGATTTCAGGCCGCAAGCATGTTTCGGTGTTGGGCAATGGATCAATGTGGATGGAGGATACTTGCCATGCTCTGTCTGTGCCGTCGGACGAATTCGTTTCTTTGGCTGTCTATCATGGTCTGCTTGGCCGGTAACGCTGTTGTGGGCAAAGAACTGTTCGTTGGGCCTAGTGGTTCGCCCGACGGCGATGGCACGCGTGATCGGCCATTGGATTTCGCCAGGGCGTTAAGCGATTCGGACCGCGTGCATCCGGGCGATACGGTTTGGCTTCTGGGCGGTACGTATCGTGGCCCATTTGACATCGGCGAGTCGCCGTCCGGTACGGCCGACAAACCGATCATCTATCGGGCCGTGCCCGGCGAGCGCGTGACGCTGACCGCGGATACCGACGCGCGTTACGTCCTGCAGCTTGGCGGCACGGAGCATGTGTGGTTTTGGGGTATGGAGGTGACGATCGGTGGGCCGCCGACGGAGGAACGTGGCGCAGCGGTTTCGCTGCGCGGCGGTCGCGAAATCAAGCTTATCAACTTGGTCATTCACGATAACCCGCATCGGACGGGAATCGGAGGATCGAACCTCGGCAGCGAGTTCTACGGCTCGATCATCTATCGCAATGGCCAGTCGAGCAACGCCCTGGCTCACGGCACGTACACACAGAACCGCCCCGAGGACGTCGGTGACGATCTGGCGCAGCTTCCCTGGAAGATCCATCGCGATTGTATCGTATTCCAGAACTTCGGATGGGGTGTGCACAGTTACGCCACCGGCCCGAAGCTGGCCAATCTGCTGTTCGAGGGCGTGGTGGCCTATGGCAACGGCGATATCGAGCCTATGGAAAAGCCTACGGTCAATTTCCTTGCTGGCGGCTGCAAATTCGACGATCACATCGAGGTGCGCGATTGTTTCACCTATTATCCCGACCAGGGGAACTTCAAACGTGGGGCCGATTTGGGCTACAGCAGCGAGAACGGTCGCGTCTCAGTCGAACGCTGCCATTTTGTGGGCGGCGTCGATGCGCTATGGGTCCGGAAATTCCACGACGTTCATGTGCAGGATAACGTGTTCCTCACGGCGAACGGACGAGCGCTGAACGTGATCACGCCGGACCGCCACGACCCGAGCCGGTACGAGTTTCGCGGCAACACCTACTACAAACTGGCGGACGCGCCGCTCCAATGGAACGATCGGACGTTCGAAGACCTTCCGGCATGGCAGCAAGCGACCGGGCTCGATGCGACCAGCCGCCTCGTCGAAGGCCGCCCTGACGAACCGTGGGTGTTTCTGCGTCCCAATGAATATGAACCGGACAAGGCATTCCTGATCGTGTACAACTGGCCTCGGACCGCTCGTGTGAGAGTCGACTTGGCGAAGCTCTGGCGTCTGAAGCTCGGTACGCCGTTTCGCATTGTCAGCGTCGAGGACATCTGGGGACGCCCCGCCGCCGAAGGACGTCTTAGCGGCGAACCTATCGAACTTCCCATGACGGGTGTCTACGCACCGGAGTTCGCCTGCTACTTGGTCACATCAAAGCGAGACAAGCCATGATCGCCCTGGGACGAATTCTCGGCATCGCGTTTGGGGGACTTGCACTGACGTTGGCCGGTGGCGTTTCGGCGTCCGAAACGACCTATCGGCTGTACGACGGGATCACCGCCTTCGTGACGAACCCCGACGGTCGGCCTTTCACCGTTACGC
>JADHUC010000292.1 GCA_016784735.1 Pirellulaceae bacterium
CAGAGAATCCTACGCACACCGTCAAGCGGCGGCGGCGGCTCCAAAACGCTAGCACCACTTGGACCAAACCTGCGTTAGGCTGGACTGAAGCCTAATCTGATGCTAGCACCGGACAATCGAAGATGGACGGACGACTAGGCTGCTGCTCCGAAAAATGAGACTGGCTCCCAGCGACTAAGGTGCGGCGTGCGCCCCCGCCGTTCGTGTTCCGCTGACGAGCGCAAACTCGAAGTCGTGGATGATGCGCTGTTCGCAGCAACGTGCGTCACGGGGCGGCGTTCGATCAAATCAACGATGTATCGCGACAGGGCTATTTTGATAACATGAGCGTCCATCGTCAGTACCAACGGACGATTGTGTTGGCGAGCATCCGCGATGCGAGCTACCAAGTCCGGAAATTCCGGGTGCTCGAAGGGTTCGGAGGGCGCCACAAGCGGAAGACAATCGGTCGAGTGCAAATCATGACCGCGGGTCGAGACGCTCTGGAGCTCGATACGACTGCGATCGAAGAGTTCGTAGCGTGACATAGAATAGGACTCGCTGACGGTTCCCATGGCAAGGTGACAGCCAAAGACGTTGCGACGATTGCGGTGGAAATTAGACCTGTCCCGTTTAACTGCCCATGGCAGCTTTTCTTCCCCTTTTCTTCCTAACATATATCCTGCAGTTCGGGAGGGCCTTCTGAAGCTCGTCGATGCCTTCGTCCGTGACTTGTGTATCGGAGACATTCAGCCATTCGAGTTTTGTTAGTCCCTTCAAGTGTTTTAGCCCGTTATCCGTGACTTCCGTGTTGGCAACGCCCAGCACCCTGAGTCTCCTAAGTCCGCTAAGATGTTCGAGTCCAACATCCGTGATTTGCGTATCGGAAAGATGCAGCCACTGGAGTTCTTTCAGCCCCTTGAGGCGCTCTAGCCCGTTATCCGTGATTTGCGTGTTGGAGACGTGCAGCGTGTCAAGGTTCGTCAAGCCACTAAGATGTTCGAGTCCAGTATCCGTGATTTGCGTGCCGGAGAGAGTCAGTAACCTAAGCCTTTCCAAACGATTGAGATGTTCGAGTTCGGCATCCGTGGCTTGCGTGCCGGAGAACGAAACAACAAACTCCGAGAATGCATCTTCGACAAACCAGCTCAGCCATGCACCGGCTCGTGTTTCAGACTCCCATTGGAGTTGGGTGTCGTAATAGACTGCCCCACCCGCCTTCCTAATCTCGTCCAAAGCCACCCTCTGCCTCTCAGCCTCTCGCATCTTCAACGCAAACCACCCGAGCGGCAGGCTCAACAACAGGACCACGATCAGTAGCGTCCGCAGACTGAAGCGAACTCGTCGGCGGGTGAGTGTGGGTTTGGTTTGGGGCAAGGTTGGTTTTGTAGGTTAAAGGGATGGGGTCTTCGCCAGAAACTCCCGTGTCCACTCTTCTGTTCATCCCGGTCTGCCGCGGCGTCTTCTTGTTGGCCACGTATCTCAGGACCGGACGAGTTCCATTTTGGCTGCAACAAGAAACAGTTCAGTTTGAGTCAAGATCTTGTTCCTCGCTATTTGGGACTTTCTGCCGGAGTTCGCTGATGTTTTCGGGTTTCTCGTCAATATGCTTATACGTTCTTTTTGGGGGCATTCCCATATCGTGCAGGCACTGGTATAGCTTATTCAGTCTTTTCGATTGCGTGTCAATGGCATCCACATCCGGTTCAAGGGCGTCTACTGCCGCTTGGTTTTGACGGTAATACTCAGCAACAATTTGCATCGCCACATCCGAGGCGTTGCATGATTCCCCGACGGAGAGAGTAGTGCTCATCCCCGAGCTAACTCCCGGAGCGGGGAATTGCGTCACGGCTCCACCGAGGTCTTTCTCCGTACACCGGACGCTTATTTCGTCCTTGTCTCTTGCCCAATTGACTGCCGTGGGGAATCCACAGGACAAGGCCAAATCCGCACCCTCTTCGAACTTGGGGTTCCCTTTGCATCTCATATCGGAAGAAGAGGTTCTATTCACGGCTTTTTTGGACTCGCAGGACAACCAAATAAACACTGCGCCTCCTATAATGAGTACAACTACGACAATGATTATGATGTCTACGCGAAGGCCATGTGCATCAGTTCCGTTGATCGGGTTCCCCGACGCGTACTCGTAGATATTCGGCCCTTCTGCATAGCCCAGCGGATCACGTTGGATCCAGGAGCCCAGTATGGAGAGATAGAATCGGTGACGGACGCAATGCAAACCCGACTCAATGTCCCACCTATATCCAGCGTATCTGACCTCCCAAGCATGCTGGGACGTCACCCGGTTGGCAAAAGACGACGTAAGGACTTCCGTGTAGCCGTATGCGCAATATGCGTATCTCTCCACGACTGCACCATCGGGGGCCACGACGCTTGTTGCATTCCAGTTTGCATCCGCCAGTCCGTAGAGACGTTCATCCAGCGAACCGTCCCCGTTTGTGTCTCGGTCCCGCTGGACGATATCATCCACGTATCGCAACCCCCACACGAACTGCCTTTCAGCATCTGTCGCGCTGCCCACACGTTCCTCTACGACTTGCCACTTCGCGGGTTGCGTATAGTAGAAGTGCCGTGTCTCATCGAGGGAGCCTGATATGTAAGTCTTCTTCACGGAGCGGCGTTTGGCACCGTCGTATTCGTACTCGGCAACCTTGTCGGATCCTTCTTCGATCTTCACGAGGCGGTTCCACGCGTCGTATGTGGCGGTGAACGACGCTGTTGGATCGGCGGGTTTGGGGATAGTGGTCATGTTGCCAGCGCGGTTGTGGACAGGCGTGACCCACGAGGGACCAACGGTTTCTGCGATGTCACTGATCTCGTTCACCGTGTTGGCAGTGCGCTGCTGGTTCAGATCCCAAGTCCCGTCGCCGTCGTCGTCCTCGCGGAAGTTGCGCCAGTTGCCGGTGGCGTCGAGTTGCCAATCTTGGCTGAATTTCAGATTCTGTATTTCGGATTTCAGATTGTCCAGGTCGCCGCGGTCCATGGTCTTGAGGCGGTCGATGAGGTCGTAATTGTACAGTTCATCGAAGTGCTTTCCGTAGGATGCCGCCACCGTGTTCTCACGCCAGGTGCGGTTTCCGTTGCGGTCGTATCCGTATTTGATGCGGTCGACGTCGGTGCTGGTGCCGTAGTCGTACCAGTAGGAGTCTTTGACCCTTCCGAAGCGGTCGAGTCCGCGGTAGATGTCGCCGGTGTCGGGATCGTTGCCGCCAGCGGTGCCGACGAGTGTGTATTTGATGTCGGGTTCGGTGTGGTCGGCCTCGACGAATGTTGATAGCCCCACGTACGAGTAGTCGGCCAAGTGCGTTGAGCCGGCGTCGTCGTCGATGATGGAGGCGATGCGGCTGAGCGCGTCGCTTGTGCTGCCCGACGAACCGTAGTCGTACGTGATCACACGGCCGTCGGGATAAGTGATGGTCGTCGGGCGGATTGTGTTGCTGCTGCCGTCCGCGTAGGCGTATTGGACTTTGGGGGTGGTGGAGGTGTTCACGGTGCCACCGTGGGCCTGATAGTCGGCAGTGATCTGGCCAAAGTCATTGTATGCGAACTGCACTTCGTTGACCACGCTGCCCGAACCTACCGTTTCGCCGTTCCAGCTTGTGATCTTCTCACGCATGCCGCGGACTTCGTAGCTGGTCGAAAGGCGGCGCACTGCGCCGTCGACGCCTGTGCCGAGCGCAGTGACCCGATCGTGAGTCTGGCGGCCGAGTTTGTCGTAGTCGAAAGCGTGGACCGTTTCGTTCTGGTCCTTGATCTCGGTCACCTCGCCCTGGCGGTTGTACTTGAATTCGATCCGGTCGTAGATGCCGTCCGGGCCGTTGCCCAGTGGGTCGGCCACATCGTCGCTGTCCGGGTAGATCTCGCCACGTTTCAGCAGGCTCGATGCGATCCCGCTGTTGGAGAGCGTCGTGCCGTAGACGTACTGGCTCACTTGATCACCGGTGAAGGAATTCTTGGCGGTGATGCTTTTGACGTTGCCGTCGGCGTTGTAGCCCGTGAGCACGGTGACGTTCGTATCGTCCGATTCCAAGGCGCCGGATGAACTACTGCTACTGGAGGAACTGCTGATCTCGACGCAATTCAGGACCTGTTCGGTCTGCCGGCCGACGGCATCGTACTGGAAGCAGGTTGTGACCCCGCCGGGGTTGGTTTGGTTGCAGAGTTGGCCTGCGGAGTTGTAGGTCATGCTGGTGACCAAGATGGTGTCACTGCGCCCGGGAATCGTGTTCGGACGGCTGAGCGTCGAGCCGCCGTTGGTGCCGTAATCGGCCGTGGCGACTGTTCGGCCGATTGGATCATGCCACGCAGCCGCGTACGTGATGCGCGCTTTCGGCTGCACGCCGGACGGACCGTTCAACTCGCCGGTGCCGGTCGCGTTGTGGTAACGCTGGCGACGGGTCGTTTGGATGGCGTTGCTTGCGGCGTCGTAGGTCGTCTCTGTTTGTTCCAGGATGGTGTCACCGGTAACACTGCTCGCGTCCGCGTAGGCAGTTTCGTCGATGTCAAAGCCTCGGTACTGCTTGGTCCGGCGGCCGAGGCCATCGTAGACCGTCTTGGTGAAGAGCTTCGATCCGGCAGGCGACTGTTTGATTACGTTGCCTGCGGCGTCGTACCACGTGTTGTCGGTCAGTGCGTTGCCTACGGTGCCGGTGGAAGGATCGACGCCGTAACGGATGGTTTGATAGACGCGGCCGCGGTCGTCGTACTTGGTCTCGTTGCGGGAGATCAGGTTGCCGTTGGCCGTCGTGTCGTAACGCTCCGTTTTTGTCACCCGGTCGAGATTGTCATGGTACGCCTTTTCATAGAAGTCAATCTCGCCGTCGGTGTCGGTGCGGCGATTGCGCCAGTCGTAGGTGTGGCTGGCCACGCGTCTGGTGCTGGCGTCGACGTGTTGGGGTTGTTTCGTGAGGTTGCCGTCGCCGCCATCCGTACCGTTGTCATACTCGCTTTCGGTTACGAGGACCATGTTGTTGCCCTCGGCTCCGCCGCCGGTGGGATCGCCTGTGGTTGCTCCGGTGTCGTTGGTTCCCACATAGACCTTGGTGGGATTGCCGCGCACGTCGAACACGGTGAAGGTGATTGTGCCACCGGGCGTTCTCTGGCGGTTCATGATGCGGCTGGCGTTGTACTCGAAGTCCGTCTGATCGTAGTTCGTGCCGCTTTCGCCTTCTCCGCTGGCGGGAATCGTGTGATAGATGCGGGTGGAGCTGCGGAGGCAGCACTCGGTGTACTGGTGCGTCGTCCAGGCGACGTAGGACGATTGGGCGAACGTGTCGGTCGGCAGCAGCTTGCCGGTGGTGGAGGCACGCGTGGCTTTGATTTCCTCCAGCACGTTGCCGTTTTCATCGAGCTTGGTGATCGAGACGGGGTTTATCAGGGTGTAGGTGTCCCATTGAGCGCCTGTGGCATAGCCTTGTGCCGTACGGACTTCCCGTGGCTCGGTCGGGAGACCGGCCACAACGTCTTTGTAGACGGTCCAGGTGGCGCGGCGCACGCTGGTTGCCACACCGTCGATATCGAGGGTGTGGATGGGGCCGAGCGTTTGCGTGGTGCGGCCCTGGTCGTCGTGCTCGAAATCGGTCACGAGGTGCAAGCCGCCGCCGGTGGGCGTTTCCCAGCCGGCGGGTTCGTCGGTCACCTGCGACGTGTCCACGTCCTGGATCATCTGGGCCATGGCACCGGTGACGATGTCGAAATTGTAGCGAGTAATGAAGCCTCGCTCGTCCATGGTCCACGTGAGGTTGCCGTATTGGTCAAAATACTCGCGCCGCGTGTCGGTCTGGCCGGAACCGTTCTGATCGGTCGGGACGGCTGGAAGCGTGGTCACCTTCTCTTTCACTTGGCACGTGTCCGGATAGAAAGTGTACGAGTAGGTCGTGACGATTTTCTTCGTTTGGTCCGTGTCGGAGGGATAGACGGTCTCTTTCGAGGTGAACCACGCGGCCGGTTCACTTGGACCACCGGACGACGACGAGCTAGAGGAACTGGACGAGCCGTCCACAGGACGGGAGGTATATTCGTACTCCCGTAGCTTAATCGGTGTGCCGGATTCGCCCTTCTGGATCTTTTCGGCGCTTACGTAGCCGCTGGCCGCGTCGTACTCGTGCGTATGGATGAGCCCGTCATTGTCTTTGAGGTACTGGTAGCTGCCGCCAGTCTCGTTCAACAGATCCGTCTTGGTTTCGTCATAGCCGCTGATGGCCGACGGGTTGGCGTGCAGGGTGACTTGGGCCGAGTCATTGTACTTCCAGAACTCGTACCACTCGTCACTGCCCGACTTGAGCACGCGAAGCATGGTTTGCCCGGCGTAGTTGGAATACACAATGTTCTGGCCGCCACTTGGCAGTGTCTCGGTTGTCTTGTACTTCCATCTGTTGTAGCCATCGGCGTTTTCGCTCTGTTCGTAGCCCAGCAGGTACGTCTGCGACCCGCCGTTGGTCAACTCCTTTGTTACGCGCCGCTTCGCGTCGTACTCGAAGTAGTAGTCGGCATATTCCGCCACTTTCAGGTCGCTGGCCGTCAGCGGGTTGGTCACGTCCGGGTCCTCCGACAGCCGGCGGTACGCGTCAGGGTTCACGATGTACTTCAGCAAGCGGGCTGGCCCCGTGGCCCCGCCGCCGGAGGAACTGGACGAGGACGACGATGAACTGGATCCGGGAAGATCGTTGTAGTAGCGGTACAGGGTCGTTCCCGTCTCTGACCACTGATCGTCTTTCCAGACTTCCGTTTTGGCCGTCCGTAGGTCCGCCTCGCTGCCGTGCGCGTTTCCGTTCGCATAGTACGTGTAAGAGGCCCTCTTCACGTTCGTCCACGAGCCTGCGTCGACCTTGCGCCGCAAGGTAACGCTGCTCAGAAGCTGATCGCCCGTCGTGCCGTCGTATTCGTACAAGTACTGCTCGGTCGTGGTGCTGCCGCGCGATGTGTATTCGCGCTCCACTTGTGCCACGTTGTACCCGTTGTCGTTCACTGCCGTGACTTCGATCCGGTTGCCGCCGGGATCGCTCATCCGCTGGAACATGCCGGTGGAACTGTCGAATTCAGTCACCGTGCCGTCCAGGTCGTACAGCTTGTACCGCTCTGCCGCTTGATCCAGGATCAGCGTTTCTCGGACGTTGAACTCCGGCGCGTAGCCGCCATCGATCTTCTGGAACCAGAGGCCTGTGTTAGCCTTGCTCAACACGGTCACGTCCCCGCTGTGGTGTATCACCAGGTACGGCCATTGTTCCACCTGCCAGTTGAAGCCGTTGCCCAGCGTCTGGCTGACCGACAGCCGGTTGGCGAAACTACGCGTGTGGCCCCAGGGCAGTCCGAACCCACTGCTCTCGATGTCCGTAGCCCGCACGGCCAGTTCCCCGGTTGCATAGCGGACCGGCGCTGCGCTAAACGCAGGTGGGGGACCTTGCCGGGTGCGGCCTTGGCCCGAATCCGTGGTTGGGGAAGGACAGCATGGATCGGAGCTACCGCTGGGTTGCGCGCCCGGCACCAGGCAGCAATCATCCGGATGCAGGTTTGTGCACGGGGGGACCGATCTCGGCGGGGCTCCCGTTGCTATCGGCTCACCGGTCCAGATAATGATCCCGGCACTGGCCGCCCCTGGTTGCCCCGACAGCCCACAGCAGGCGTCGTTGAACCATACACCGACCGAGTGCAGCACGCCCGAGCAGTTGCAGGGGGATTCGACGCTGCCCGATTCGTTGCACGTTCCGCCGATCGCCCAATCGATGGTGCACATGCTGCCCTGCTGGCTACTCGGGCAACCTAGCTCGATCGTCAGATCCCCGGCCGTCGCCGGATCGCTTGTCCATCTCGCGCCCGTGCCTTCCACGCCGTTCCAGACAAGGGGAAACTGGCCCTGCAGGCTGCCGCAGTTTTCCAGGTCCTCCGGTTCAAACGACGCGCCCAGCGTGGACGGGAGGGCATCGAAACAACAGTCGATTCTAGGCATGGGAAAGCTCCTTGTTTGATTGGTCCCTTGCAGGCCACGGGTCGCGTTTATCCCAGTTGCGATATACCTTTGGAAACGTCGGAATCTGTCTGATAGGGCTCCACCTCGGTTGACGTGTAATCCTCGCACGCCACGCAACATGCAAGTTGTTCTATTCGTCGAGCGACCGTACATTCCCTGTGAAGGTGGCAGGCGAACACCTTAAGCCGAACGACGCCCCGGCAGCTTGGGCATGACTCTTCACGAAGTTCTGTACCGAGATGTGTGCAGGGAAGCGTTTGCACCGGATTACGACGGCCCATCCTTTGGCCTGGGCCTTCCCCGCGTTCCCACAGTTCGAAGAACTCGGGTCTCCTGCGGCACATCCGAAACCAAAACGCCGGCTTACGGCACTGATGCCGCTCGCACCAGCCGGGGCCTTCGCATTCACACGGTGTCACGTGCACGATGGTTCCCTTATTCTGTTGACGATGGTTGTTGTGGAAGCGTCTGGCACGCCTTCCAAGATTCGTACGCTCCCTCCGTACCGGATGACGACTTCCCTCCCCACAACGGTTTTCGTTGTCCCTCCCTTGACGAGAATATCCGGCCGCAACCGTTCCAGAACACGGTGCGGCGTATCTTCCTCGAACACGAGGACATGGTCGACGCAGGAAAGGGCCGCCAGCATGGCCGCGCGGTCGCACTCGCGAATGATCGGGCGTTCGGGGCCCTTGAGCCTGCTCACGCTCGCGTCGCTGTTGATGGCGACGATTAACACGTCGCCCAGTTCTGCAGATTGTTCCAAAAACGTAACGTGCCCCACGTGCAGGAGGTCGAAGCAGCCGTTGGTGAAGACGAGGCGTCGCCTCTGCCGACGGTAGCTCGCGGCCAAATCCGCCATCTGTTCCAGCGTGACGACTTTGTTGGATCGCTCGGGGTGTTGGTCCGGAAAAGGGGACAGGCACCGATCGTCGTGATCGGAGCCAGTCCCCGTTTCCTCCCGCTTTTCGAATTCAGCGAGGATCTCTTTCCGTGTGACCGGCGTCACGCCAAGACGTTCAATTTCCAGGCCGGCGGCCACGTTTGCCAAAACAGCCGTTTCGGTGAAGGGGAAGCCGGCCGCATGGCAGAGCCCCGTCATGGCCAGTACCATGTCGCCGGCGCCGGTGATGTCGTACACCTCGCGCTCGCGCGTCGGAACGATCTCCGGGTCTTGGTCCTTGGCGATAACCGCGATGCCGTCTTTGTCGAGCGTGAGAAACACGGCGTCCAGTTCGAGCGTGCGGAGCAGTTCTTCCCCAGCCGCAAAGGCCTCGGAGGGGCCAGCGATAGACAAACCGGTTGCCCCTTCCGCTTCGGCTCGATTGGGTGTCAGAATGGAGGCACCGTGATATCGCCCGTAGTCGGTAATGCGAGCCGGATCGACCAGCACGGGGACACCGCGTTCTCTTGCTTTTCCGATGACGCTGCCGAGTAATCGGGGCGTGCAGACGCCCTTGGCGTAGTCGGAAACCAACACCGCTTGATGCCCGTCCAGTTGTTCGGTGATCGCGGTTGTTAGCTTCTCTTCAATGTGTTTCTCAAGAGGTTTCGTCGACTCACGGTCTACGCGCAGGATTTGATGGGGGTGCCGGCCGGCGGCGCGTCCCACGAATCGCTCCTTGGTTGTAGTGCAGCGATCGGTGTCATTGAGAAGGAGATCCGTATCCAGGTCGATCTCTTCAAGCAATCTTCGCACGGTCCGGCCACTTGGATCGCCGCCGACGACACCCGCAAGCGTCACACGGGCCTCCAGGTAGCGCAACAAACATGCCACGCTTGCCGCGCCTCCCAGTCGAACTTCTTCGTCCTGTGCCCGCAGCACCAGGACCGGTGCTTCGGGACTCACACGCCCCGCATCGCCCCAGGTGTAGCGATCGAGAATCACATCGCCCACGACCAGGACTTTTACCGCGCCGAGGGCTTCCCGATCTGGCAGACGCGGCTTCATGAAGACTCTCCTTTGGCAAGGCGGGATCACTTGCGTAGCTCCTCAACAGGAATAATGTCGTAGATCTCGAAATAGGGTTCTTCGAGCGGAACGATTTCGTGCGAGACGGGATCGCGCGGATCGAACAAGCAGACGCCACAGACGTCCAGCGTCGGGTTGGGGGCCACGCGCGACCTGCTGAGTCCCACCAGGCATTGGCCGTTCACAAAGCGAAGGCCCCGGGCAAAACCGCCCCACGGCGGACTGCGCCAACCATCGTCGCGACAAACGCGCGCCCGAAACGATTCGCACCACCACACGTGAGAGTCATGAATGCGCAGCGAGTGCGGAACATACAGGCCCGTCGCCAACGGCTCATCGTCGAATCCGTCCGCTCCCCAGCGGACGATCAGACCTTCGTCCAGCTTGCTGTCACGCCAGCGAACGCCAGCAGGCTTGGGGTCGGACGAGAACATGCTGAGGATGAATTTCTCGCCGTCGTGGATGATGGAATTGAGGTGATGTTGATCGCCGTCATCGGGGGATTGCTCATCGCCGTGAGAAGGGGAGAGGGGCTGAGCGTCCTGATCGGGGTCGGGCGGGCCGCGAAAGGGGGACAGGCACCAATCGTCCTGATTGGAGCCAGTCCCCGTTTCGCTCATCCAGGGACGTTTGGCTTCCCAGCGATTCGACTGGGGGTCGTAGAGAACGATTGTATTGTGCGTCGACCCGGCGGTGACGAGTTTACGGCCGATGACGGTCAGGTCGTGCGCTTCCAGGGCAAGTGGCGAGGTGGAGACCTTCTGCAACTGAACTGAGCTGCCAGCCCGTTCGACGGTGTACAGTGCGCCCTTCGAATCGATCGTCCACAGCTTCCCATTCAGCCGGGCAAAACCGCGCAGCCAACCCTCGGGGTGTTCGTAACGAGCGATGACCGCTCGTTGGTCCATCAACAACAGGTCGTAACGTGGACCATCATCGTTGCGCAGCGCGGCGATCAACAGCGGCGGCAGAGAAGTGTCCCCTCGCGATCCGTTGAAAACGTGAACAGGCAAGCTCACCGGTTCGCGATTCGATGGATCGGCAAAAGCGAGCGGAATGCGAAATGGGGACAGACACCGATCGTCGTGATCGGAGCCAGCCCCCAGTTCATGGAAACCCGTCGTGGCTTCCAACTGAGGATTCTGCAGCCAAAATGTGCCCAACTCGCCGTCCTTGAGTATGCGCAGCTTCCAGTCGACGAACCGTTCCGCAACGAGCTTGAGAAAGCGCTCTTTACCGTGGTACTCGCCCACGATCAGGCCGATTCGATCCAGGCTCGTTGTACCTTCGAGAATCGAGAACTCACTCCCCTCGCAATCGAGCTTCAAGATGTCGATGTGATCCAGGCCGTTCGACTGGAGGATGTCTTCGACGGTCAGCGACGTGACGCGTCGGAAATCAGCCCAATACGGCTGGTTCGCCACGTTCAGCGGTTGTTCCTGCAGGCCGTCCTTCCCCACACGCTGCTCTAGGACCGAGCGAGGTAGGACGACGCTGCCCCCGGTGGTCACGCAGCCCGGATACACGGCGTTCAACAGCGTCAGGTCCTTCTCATACGTCACGGCAGCCTGTATCACGGTGGCAAACCCGCCAATGTTCTTCTTCAATGCGGGGATGTTCTCCGGGCAGCATTCCACCGCAATGATCTGGGCCAGGGGATTCCGCTCGTGGACTCTCTTGCTGAAACAACCGATGTGCGCCCCAACGTCCACTACAACCGGCCGCGGCATAGGCAACTCGGCGACATGGTAAGAGTCGTCCTCGGCGATGTCCTTGACGACGACCAGATCCTGCTGGGCGTTGTTGCTGCGGATCCAGAAATCGCGTGTGTAGACAAGGGCGCCCGTGGTATCTTTGAGACGCTGCTCGACCGCGGCGACCAGCGCGTCTTCGAGATCGGTGTACGTTTGGTACCGGTAGTGGTCGCGGAAATACGCCTCGCCCACGTCCTGGTTCCCGCGAAGCAGCTCCCGGTGGTTCTCCGGCACCAGGTGAGTCATGTTGTCGGCCAGAGCCATGTAGTGGAGCGGGTGGTGGCCGGTCCATACGGCGATCGTGGGTGTCGAAGTGGCTCCGGCCACGTGCAGCGGTCCGCTATCGACACCGACCATGAGGGTCGAGAGTTCGGTGAGCGCTGCCAGCACGGCCGCATCCCCGGTGCCCATGCCATCCCAGAGTTCCAGATCAACGCGCGGGTTGTGGATGCGTTTGCCGTCGGGCAGCGGGCTGCGGTTGTCCCAGTCGAGGATGATCGGTACGCAGCCTGCGCGGATGATATGCTCGCACACGGTTTGAACCACTCCGTGAGGCAGGTCTTTCCGCTCGGCCGACGTGTTACCCTCGTAGTGGATCAGAACGACTGGATAGCGGCAGTCATCACCCAGGGACACTTTGCAGACCTGCCGCAGGTAACGATGCGCCTTCTCGATCGCAGCTTCGGAGGGCTCGATCACGTACCGGCAAAGCTTCTCGATCGGCGCAAGCTCAAAGACCTCGCGCAAGCAGCGATCCGCCTTCGTGCTGGGCGAGTCCGGATAGCACGTAGCGCACTCGTGCCAATCGAGGTTGTATTCACGGTCCACACGTCCGGTCTTGGGAGGCTCTCCATCGAGAATGGACACTTGGTCGCACCGGCCATGGAATGCCGAGTGTTTTCCAACCAGCGACGCCACCTCGATGTGCCAATCGGGATGGTAGTGATCCAGATGCCGCAGGACCGACGTCAACTGCACCGCGTCGCCCAGCCCGTGCCGAAAGCGAATCAGTACGTGGGTCGGAACCCCGGCTTGTTCTGAAAAGCCGGGTTTCTTCTCGGCGTTCTCCTTGCTGCTTCGGATGTGTGTGGTTCTCATCGCTTGTTCCAGATTGGCTTCGTACTGCATAGCTCCACCGCGGTAGTACAGTTCGATGCGGCGGATCACATCCTCCGGGCTGATCATCTCCATACACTTCGCAATGCGCAAGTCCTCGCGCACGTGGACCGGCATGCGGCACACGTTGTGCGAGTCCTTCGGGTCGCCATCGCCGACAAGCTGGCAGCGGGATTTCCAGCATCCACCTTCGGCGCAGCAGGGAAGCGCGCCGCCGGTGCTGATGAACTGATGCGTGGGGTAGGCCTCCCAGTGGACCGGCTCCCGGCCGCCAGCGACGACGACGCACGGGCGAGCGCCCTTACGGCCGGCGCGCGTTTCGACCGCAGCCGCCAGGTGCATGGCAAACGTGACTGGGCACAACACCCCCCCCCGAGTGGCATGTCAGGCGGATGAATTCTCGCAGACTTGTCTTGCCGACCAAATCGACGACGCCATCCAGCCGTGGATGCCAATGGCCGGCTTCGCCACACTGAACAAACTGAATGCGCCCACGAAAGTGATCGACTACCGCCTGGAACCTCTGCGGGTCCCACCACTTGGCCGTGAAGTCATACTTGCCGCCCGCAACCAGGATCCAAAAACCCTCGGCGATGCCAAGCTCGTCAAAGACGCTTGGTCTCGTCTTCTCTTCCTCGGTCAGATACACATCGCCATAAAACCGAGTGACGGGAATGGAGACTTCCAATTGCTGTTCCAGGAATTGGGCATACCCGTGAATGAAATGGTAGGGCCGCTGGTTGCTCCGGTGGACGAGCGGGTAATGCACGTCCAGCGTCCTAACGCCCGGCTCATTCTCCTTCAACGGCGTGATGTGCGGGTTGTTTTCCCAGATCGCATCTGCCGAAGTGCGCACATCGGTCTGAAACTGACCGGGGCAGGCAGCGTGCAGATCCCGAACCGCCGCCGTAAGCATGAGAACATCGCCGGGACTCTGAAACGACCGCAGCACCAATCGCCTCATGGCACCGCCCCTTCACAAAGTGAAGACAGGCAAGACAATACCCGCACGTGAAGTAGGTTCTAGCCGATTCCACAGCCGCAAATGAAGGTACTCACGTGCAGTTTCCGGTGCCCCTCCGTGAGAATCGAATTACCCGATATTTGTAGCACAAACGGCGCACCTGTCAACCTCCCCGCTAGTGCGAATGTGTCGCCGTTCCTTTAGGAGTAGTTCCATGGGCCGAAGTGACCATTGCCGACCAGCAAGAGGTGAAGGCGAAAGCACGCGATTGAGAGCGGACAGCCGCTTCGAGAAGTTGCTGACATGGTGGGACCGTTCCTTAATCTGAGAGCGTGCCTTCCCTTGGTCCATTGGTGTCCGCATTAGAGCAGCTCACGACCGCAAACTCCAGGGTGCTAGCATTGCCAAGTTCAGCGCCTATTTCTATTTACGCGGACGCCCCTGAAACGCTAGTATGTGCAGGCTATTCTAGACGGCATACGTCGAGGAGTACCCCATGAATGGAATCGCACTGCTGCTAGCTACTGCAGTGATGGGCGTTGATTATGGTTGGCAACCGGATGCCGAGGGCCAACTCGAGTACATCATTCAAATCGAGCCGGTGACGTTGATCGCCCTTCGGGGAGATCGCGACATCGTCAGCCAAATTGATCCGTACGTCCAGAATGTACGACGATTCCGCATCCGCGTGGGGACCGAACCGGTCCCGCGCCGCGGTTTGCCGCCCAGAGAACCCTCGCAAGATGCCTCGCCACCGGCACCGCCGGGCGTCGAGTATGGCTGGCGGGTGGATCAGGGCCAAGTGGAGTTCATCGTGCAGATCTCGCCCGAGCGGCTTGAGAAGTTGAACAATGACGAGGAGATCAGCGGGCAGATCCCAACGGGCCTGCGAAATGTCGCGAGTATACGAGTCCGGTGCGGGACCGAGGCCGTGCCAACCGACGAACTGCCGCCCGTTTCCGGAGGAACATCGGGCGCTAACGCGGCGGTGGGAGATGGGCCTACGTCGGTTGACGCTGCAATGTCGACTGCCGGGGAATCGCCGGCTCCGGGCCAACCTGACGGGACCGCGACCCGCACTGTGCCTGACTTGTCCATCAGGTCGGGCGGGGCGAGCGAAAACACCAACGCATCGACCGAGTCCGCTACGGTGCCTCGCGAGTCCATTTGGCCGCCGCGGAGCGGGCAGTCCGATTGGCGCAACCTTCCTTTGACCGGAGCGTCAGAGGATCCTGCACGCGCCGCCGTCTCGGTGGGCGATGGCCAAACTGCAAATAGCGCAATGACCAGTCCGCCGCCGACCGTAGGCAGCGAAGGAAGTGCACGCGTCGGCGATCCGCGCCAGAGCATCGTGGATCGGGCGAGAGAGGGTCTTCTTTACCGGGAGACACCTCGCGAGGAAATCCCGCTGTCTTCGCTTCCCGTGCCTGGAATCGACACGAGCCAATCCGGCCCAATCGCCCGTCCCGGAACGTTCGATCGCGAGAGATCTGTCTACGGCCAAGGTTCGCAAGGCGTGGGTTTGAGCAATGGGGGCGCGACCGCTCCGCCCGAGGTCCCCAATCGCTTTGCTCCCAACGGGCCCGACGGACCTCCGACGGCTTACGCCCCCAATCCTCGCGACGAATTCGCGCCCCTGGCGTCGCAGCCGAATTCTCCCAGGCCCTCTTCGCCTTGGGCGGATCCAGGTGGCGTAACGCCGAATGCCAGTTTTGTCGCTAGCGCCAGCCGCGATCTAATCTCCGACTTCGGCACGGCTGCGGAGGACCGGGAATACTACGGAATCCCGGACAGTCTGGCTTCGGCTTTGGGCTACAAGCCGTGGCCCAACCGCGTGGTGAGCTACGACGTGGAAGTAAAGCCGGAGGCGGCTCCGAAGGACTTCTGGTCCAACTTGTCCAACTCGGCCAACGATCCGTCCTTGGCCTATCTGAATCAGGACGCCGATTCCACGGGGGGGGGCGGTCGATGGTGGCCCTTGACCCTGGCTGTCTTGGCCTTGTTTGCCTCGATGGGCGGCAATCTCTACATGGGTTGGATCGTCGCCGGTACCTACCGAAAGTACCTCGATCTGACCGATGACGTAGACGGAGAGGATCGTCACGAGCCCGCAGAGGACGAACCCGAAGAAGATTCGTGGGTACGGAGACGAAGCCGGCGCGAACGGAGAACGGCGGGCGT
>JADHUC010000293.1 GCA_016784735.1 Pirellulaceae bacterium
CCTCCAAATCAGCTGAGACCTTCGTAACGTCGCCCGACTGGTCGTTTTCATGTCCCTCCATTTGGAAATCCTCAAGAGTGCCCAGATCAAACACATATACAAGGTCACGACTGCAGGTCTGATATTGGTCGCTCGGAAGCGACACCCTCCGATCATGATGGGTCGGGAGATGATTCTAGCGCCGAAATGAATCCTGCGCCAAGGTCATTTCGTTAGTATTGCGTTCCGAAAATCGTGAATGCACGTGCATGGTGGTTGTCCAATCTTCAGCTAGGGCTCGTGACTCGAAGCAAGAAATGACGATGATGGGACGTGATACCGACATGAAATGTCCCGTCAACGCTAGTCCCAAGCTACGCTGACGCGTTCACGGGCGAAGACCGAGCGGCCTTTGAACGCGGAAACAAATTCGAACGTCATTTCCGTTTCGCCCGGTTTCTCCGGCGTTGTACCCTTGAGCGTTGCAGTGCGCCGATCACCGAAGACCATGGATTCTCCGGCGTAGTTCCACTTCGCGGGAAGACCCAACCGTGGCACGTCCCCTTTCAATTCGATCCGAGGCCCTTTTTCGGCGACCCACGGAAAGACATCGGTTTCGCAAAAAAACATTGCGCCACAATACCGGTGGCTAGCGCCATTCCGCTCGCAATCTCCTTGACCTCGTACCATTCGACCCCGCGTCGGTGGTTTGGTGACTGTAAGCTGAACCGAGCAAGTCTGGGGAGCGGCCGGAGCTAGCTGTCAGTCATTTCCCCACCGACGCGGGGTCGCTGGAGGCCAGATGCAGCGCGCGGGTATATTCTCTCTTGCGCGTTGACTTGCGTCATCGCCCGGGCGGCGGTTCTGCGTGATTGGACACACGAAGGTTGTCCAGCAAGAACTTCACCGGCGGCGCGATGTTCTTGCCGTCGACCCAGTTACGCGTCGCGTAGTACCCCACGCGCAATCCGTGTGGCGACAGGCGCAGCCGGGCACCGTCCGGGCACGTCTTTGACACGACATGTTTGCCGTCGACATACAAGGTCGCTTTGCGCCCGTCATACACCGCGGTCACGCGCTGCCACTCGTCATACTTCAGCGGCTGCGGCGCCACCGCCCATACCGACGGCCCGTCCTCTAAGGTCAGGCCAAAGTTCAATGTCCCGTCCTCCTTCATCAGCAAGGCATACGAGTAGTGCAGCGAGATGATGCCGTAAGGGAAACCGGGGCCTTCGGCCGGCAGTCGGACATCGGCCTCGAGGGTCAGTTGGTTGGTCCTCGCAGGCGAACACAAGGTCTTTGTGTTGAACCCCAGTGCGTGCCACGCACCGCGCGGGCCAAAGGCCATGGCGAACCCGTCGCCGTGCGGCACCCAGGGAGAGGGCATCTCGACCTTCTTGAACGCCGCCGAGTGACAGCTTTCGTCGGAGAGTGATTCCAGGCAGAGCCCGTTCTGCCAGCTCGACCTGTCACGCGCCCGGATCCCGTCCCCCTCGTCGAACCGGACGTCCAGCACGGTCCCCTCCGCGCCTTCCTGGTTGGCTCGCCATGCGAATCGTTCGGCCAGCTTCCGGTAGCCGGCGTCGGTCCCAGGCAGCGGCTCGGCTTCCGAGGCGTCCGTCAACGGAATCACCCGCGGCGTACCAACCAACGTGTCGGTCGGGGCCTGGATGCCCATCTCCTTCTTGGCGTCGATCCAGATCTTGACTCGCCGATCGTAGCTGATCACACAGTCTTCCCTGACGTGGAACACTCGGTATGTACCCGTATCGCGCAAGCTTGTTGTGGCCTGGTAGTGGACGCCGCCGGATTCCATCAAATAGTCCACGTGAAGGTGTCCCGCGACGCTGAATATGCCTTGGTACCGGCCGCGGTGGAACGCCAGCAAATCGCGAAGATCGTCGAAGTTGATGATCCCCAACTTCTGCACGTTGTGGTGCCCAAAGATGAACACAAGCTTACCCGCGTCCTTGCTCAGTTCCTGGTGCAGGTCGGTCAACTGATCCCGCGAGATCCATCCCTCATGGTTAAACGGCAGCCGCGTATCCAGGAAGTAGAAGGCGATCTTGCCATGCCGATGCGACCACGGGAAGTACTCGGCGAAGCGTTCGCGGAATTGCACTCCGCCGCCGGCATTGCCCGGTACGAAAAAGGGCTTCAATACAGACTTCTTCATCGTCTCGGTGAATTGCGTCTCATGCCCGCCATCGCCTGTGGAGACGACGAACATGGCCTGCGGATACAACTCCGCCATCTCATTGAGCGTCTCGGCCAACACCCGAGGCGCCGTGTCCGGACGCCCCGGACCTACATGTGCATCAGTGACCTGCAGGAAGGTGTCAGCGCCCTCGGTCACCTTGTCCAGTTCTCCTGCCGCAAGCCAGCGGCCGACCTGCTCCGGGGTGGGCGGCCCGGCAAAGGCGCCCGTGATCGACAAGGCCATTGCCAGCAGATTCAGGGCGGCGGAAGCGCCAAGTAGCCGTTTGAGCGGTGCGGTCATTATGTTTCTCCAGGGGAGCGTGATAGAGCAGGCGGAGGGGGAGATGCTGCTCGGTAATTGTAATCTCACCGGAGACGCGATGGGAGCCGCATGCCCAAATCACAGGTGGCTCGGCCAAGATGACGAAACCATGCCTCAAGCATTGGCCAATGTGATCACTTCCACGCCTTGTGTTTTCTATCCCGCAAGTTCGCTATCATGGACCTGATCCACAGACCCAAAACGGAAACGTCGAGCAAGTCAAGACTAGAGCCGCACTTCGGGATGAAAGAGTTGAGTATGACGATGAAGCCACGTACCATGTACCTTTTCGGCCAACCGAGAATCCTACTGTTAGCCGCTTGCCTCTTCTCACCATTGGTGCGGGCCGGCGAGACGACGGCGCCGACGAATCTGCTTCTGAATTCTGACTTCGCCTTTCACGCCTTTCAGGACCATCGCCACGGCGAACCAGAGAGCTTTCGTTCGCACAACGTGGCTTTCTGGAATACTGAAGCCTGGGGTGACATCACGGTGGTGCGCCAGTCACACGTCGACGCGAAGATCCGCCCGAAGTTCTGGAGCAAGAACTTGGTTTCGCTTCGGCCGGGTAGTCGGTTCTGGCAATTCTTCACGCTGCCCGAGGCGGGCCTCGTTCACGGGCAAAGCGTCAGCCTGAACGTCTTCGGCTTTCAGGATGCTCCCGGTGCTTTGGTCGCGCGAGTGGTGGTGATGAAGGTGGACAGCCAGGACGGCACGTGGAGTCCGGCCGACTTCGGCCTTTCCGACAAGCGGACTTTCGCACGGCACGGTCGCGGCGAGTTGGTCGCCGCCAAGACGTACGAAGCCCGATCGTCGGAGATGGGGCGAGTGGAATTGACGATCGAGGGCGCGGAGATCATTGGACACTTCCGCGAGGGACAGGATTCTCGCGGGGACGACATCAATACCGTCGGCCTCCGCATCGAATTCGAAAACATCGGCCAAAAAGGGGACGCATGGGTCTGCGCACCGTGCCTGGTGGCCGGCCCGCAAGCCGTCGCGCACGCGCCGTCTGTGAGAGAATCGGTCCCTTTCTACCGCCACATCCCAAGAACGACCCAGAAGCTCTGGAAGGGCGAATCCATTCACATCGTGGTGATGGGGTCTAGCATCGATCGCGGCAGCGCCAACCCGCCGCTGTACCTGTACGACGAAGACCCGGACTCCGAGACCTTCAAGCAACCGCTTTCCGATCGGGCCTTCGAGAGCCAGAAGATCGACCGACCGGATCTCGAACCGTACTTCGGCTGGTGGCAGCATTACTTCAGTTACACAGGTCGGCTCAAGGTCGAACTGATGCGAAAGTACGATCTGTCGGCTGACAAGATCTGTCTGAATATCATGGCTTGCGACGGCTCCTGCGTTGGCGAGGCCCATTCCGGACTGGCGGAGTATCTTTCTCTTGCCCTGCCACCGTCGGACAACGCCAATGGGCACAAGGCGGACAAGACTTGGCAGGAACTCTATCCAGATCTGTTTGCCAGGCCCGAAGGCCCCCGGCCCGACCTGGTGATCTTTGGAAGCGGGGCCAACGAGAAGACTGACAGCCCGGACGAGGTGGCTGTGTTCGAAGGGATGATCCGCTGGATCCAGCGCCATTATCAGGGCACGGAATTTCTTTTCTGCATGTGGCAGAATCGCGGCGGCTACACGCCCAATCCTGGTGATGTGAAGGCCCTAACGCTGCGATATCAGATCCCGCTGATCGACTTCGGCCGAGTGCAAGACGACGTCACGGCCTACTGCAATCCGTATGCCCTCTGCCCTGACGGCGGACATCCCGATGCTGCCGGACACTACCTCTGGTTCAAGCAACTGGAGCGGGCCTTCGAGTGCTGGGATCCGATCCGCGCCGGTCAGGCCCAGTTGCACCTGCCGGATCGAGTCCATGCGAACAGCTACGGTTGGGAGGGAGACATCACAACATACAACGCCGACAACGATCGGATTCGAGGCGGGCTGTTTCTGCTGGACGACACGGCCATGAACTGCTGGGGCGTTGTTCCCAGCGACGAAAGGGACGCGGGAATCTTCGTCGATGGTGAAGAAATGTCCTTCCGCCGCAGCTCTCCCCACCGCGACGTGCGGAATTCGCTGTTCCGTCATGGCCGATGCCGATTGGGAGATCGGCACGTCTTAGAATTGGCTGGCCAAGGAGCCAAGCTAACCAGCGTTGACGCCAAAACTTGCCCCGACCGCCGCTGGCTGGGCGTCGAGAATCCGCGGTGGCAACTCGACGGAGCGAAAGTGGGTCCGTTCGCGTCCAGCTTCGGCAATCCCTACGGCGAGAACCACATCGTCCTGTCCCCTGGCAAAGTGATCACTATCGACGCAGTCCTTACCGATGTCTCCGTGGCTTACGCCGATCGCTCCGACGGAGGAATCCTGAGAGTATTGGTCGACAATCAGCCGCGGCTGAACCAAGAGACCAATATCCCCTACGCCGATCAGGCCGGGAAGCAACACTACATGGAGAATCGCAGAGGAATCCTCGGGTTGCCCTACGGGCTGCACACGGTCCGGCTCGAGGCAATCGACCATCCCGTAACCGTCCTGGGAATTTTTGCATACGATTCCCGCAGCAATCGCCGCCACGAACGACGACTGATGGGCTATGCCACGGCAGGCGAAACGCTGGCCTTCTCCGCGCCATTCGCGGCCCGGCCCGTCGTGATCTGCCATGACGACCTCCGGGCCAAGCCTAAAGACATCACGCCGTCGCAGGTCACGTTTTCCGACGAGGCGACCGCTATGGTCGTTGACAACATGGGCACCAATTTCTTCATCGCTTCTTACTCCCTTGGATTGTGGACCGAGATGGAGGAAGTCCGCTACAGTCAGAATAAACCGAGTAACCTGCCAAAAGTTCCGCTAGCGTCCATGGATTTCAGTCTTCAGCAGAGGCATGATTTGGTTCGTAGTCCCGCCTTTAGGCGGTTTCGCAGCACGAAACACGGCAGAAAACCGCCTAAAGGCGAGACTACGAACGGCCCCTCGACACACTTGTGCGTCGGCTCTGTGGATTTGGCCAGCACGCAGGCAATACCCCATCAGAACCACTAGGCCCGAAACCTTCAACGATCAACGGCCGCCTTGTGGGCAGAGCGCAGATGCATACGATATGTATTTGTGCGACCAACCCCGCCAAAGTCCTTAGCCGGTAGAAGACTCCATGTGGCCCACAATCCTGATCGCTATCTATTGCTTGCTCGTCGCTTTGGCGTCCCTCGCCGGCGGCATTTTGCCGTCCAAGATGCGTCTGTCGCACACGGGCATGCAGGTCATCATGAGTTTCGTCGGTGGTTTGGTGCTGGGTGTGGGGCTGCTTCATTTGCTGCCACATTCGTTCGCAGAAACTGGATCTCTGGACCAGTCCGTATGGGCAGCGTTGGCCGGACTGCTGACGATGTTCTTTCTTATTCGGATCTTCCACGTCCACCAACATGGACCGGTCGAGCAGGCGGAAACGTGCGGCCACAGCCTCTGCGATACGTCCGTGGACCACGAAGAACATCGCCATCACGACTATCCAACCGATGGCGATCGTTGTGTCGCGCACCAGCATCGCTATAGCTGGCTGGGATTGGGTGCAGGGTTGACGCTGCACACTTTGATCGACGGCATGGCGCTTGCAGCCAGCGTGTCGGCCGAAGCCCACGACGAGGCCACGGGACTGTCGCTACTCGGCGTGGGCACTTTTCTGGCGGTGGTGCTCCACAAGCCGTTGGACGCCATGTCGATCACAACGGTGATGGCAGCAGGCGGTTGGTCGGTACGAACTCGCAACTTGGTGAATCTTGGCTTTGCCCTGATGTGCGCCATCGGCGCGGCGGGCTTCTACTTGGGAATCCAGCAGTTCGCCGAGGCCCAGCAGGCAATTCTGGGATGGGCATTGGGATTCGCGGCCGGCGTGTTTCTCTGTATCTCGTTAGGGGACATCCTGCCGGAAGTTCAATTCCACGCGCACGACAAGGCCAAGCTGTCCGCCGCCTTGGTGCTGGGTATCGCATTGGCCTACGCAATCGGCTTCGTCGAACCGGCCCACCAGCATGGTCAACCAACCGCTGAACCACACGAACACGAGCAACACGCTGAGCATGAGCATTAGGTGCATTAATGCTCGACCTGTTCCCAGTATTCGTCGAAAGCCCCTTCCGCATGGAAGTCTGGACTGTTGTCCAAGTCATGGCATTCCATGCACTTCTTCTCGGCTTCGTCTCCCAGTCTCATTGCCTCGCGCAGCTCCTCCAGTAGGTCGTCGGTGGCATCCTCGTCGACCTCTGCGTCCATGTGTGCCGAGCCGGGACCGTGGCAGTTCTCGCAACCCACGTTCTGCATCGCCGGAGTTTCTTCCAGGCTGAGGTATCCGGACTTGTAGGGCAAGTAACTCTGGGGGCTCCAACCGGTCACATGGCAACTGATGCATTCCGGATCAAAGTGCCGCGGGATCTCACTCCGCTCGCCGGGGTGAACGAGTGAATCCAGGGCTTCGGCGTGAGGCGTGTCCTCCCAGATTTCGTATTCCCCTTCGTGGCAATCCTCGCAGGCGTCCGATCCGACGAACGTCCAGTCACTGGGATGCGGGATCGCTTTCAGCCCCAATCCTTCCAAACCGGCGGATTTCAACTCTTCCTGATAGGTCGCGAGAATCTTAAGCATCTCGGGCGAGTCGGTGAATCGCGCGTCGAGCGGCACACGCTGGTAACGCAATGGTTGCTTTTCGTCCTCGTACACGCCGACCACGCCAACGTGCGTGCCCTTGGTGCCTACTTGAACGAGGATGGCGCCCGTATCCGGTATCTTCTCGGCCTCGTAGGTTGGCTCGCCCGCACCGCCGGCAGTCACCACGACATCAAACTTTGGAAACTTCTGGGCCAATTGTTTCGACTCTTCGATCGACGCATGAGCCAACAGAACGTACAGGTCACAGGACGCCTTTTCCAGTTCGGACCATACCTCGCGCAGGGCTTCTTCAGCCGGCTGTTTCACGATTTCGTCGCTGGCGATCTTCTCCTGGTGCTCCGCGCTTAGAATCGCGGTCACGCCGACCTTCTTGCCGCGAGCTTCAATAACGTGAAATCGCGGCGTTAGCGTTCGATCGATCACCGCCGTATTCGCGCAAACAAACTCGCTCGGATGGTCGTCGTCCTCACTTGCCGTCAATCTCACGACTTCGTTAACGTACAGCCTCAAGTCGTTGGGGCCGAAGGCGATCGCCCGGTAGCTCATCAGACGCAGGGCTTCGACTGTCCGCCCAAATTTGATTTCCGGCTGACGCCCGAATCGGCGCACTTGATTGCCCACGTCCAGTGGGACCACTTCCCAGCCGCGCTCGATCAGTTGCTTTCTCAGCGTATAGCGGCGCACGAGACCGCCTTTCTGGTTCGCCAAGCCCGTGCAGCCGCACGGTTCGATGTAGCCGTCTTGTCGCCCACTGACAAGCAAAACGTACTGCGGGTCGGGCCAATCTACAAACAAAGGCTCGCGACGCGCGGGTTTCGTTTTGGAGTCCGGATCGGCCTCGTCTTCGTTTGGCTTTGCCTCGTGGCCGCGATTGTCAGGTTCACCGTTCGGATCATCGGCCGGCTTCCCTGTCGCGTCAAGCGTTTCACCTGGGGATTCATCCGGCGTGACTTCCGTCAAGTTGCCCGTCGTGTTGACTGGCGGGCCCGATATGTCCGTTTGGCTTTCAGCCGGACATCCCATGATGACGCTCAACGCGACGATCAGCAGACAAACCAACGTTGCGTTTGAAACGCGAGGTGATTGCGTGGTCATGGACGGCTCCTTCCTTCGGTCGGACTGCACGCACATCGCGCAGTCCGTCTACCGGACCGCAAACTTCACATGGACGGGCAGTTCTTTGGTAATGGGATGAGTGGTCTCAATCAAGACCTTCCCCATCTCCCCCTGTTTCGAACCCAGGCAATTGACGGTGCGTGCGTCCTTCGGGACTTCCACAGTCAGCAGATGCATATAGACCGCACCATTATTGACTGGCTGCGGTTCACCGAGCGAGGCTGCCAGCACGCCGGCGGGCGTCACTTCCTTGATCTCCAAGCGAACGTCGTGCCGATGTGGCCCTTTGACCAAGAGACGCAAAGTTGTCTTGGCTCCTTCCGAGGAGATGACCGTGCCAAACTTGACCAAATTGTGTTCGTGGTCGAATACACCGGGGCCCACGATATAAATGTCACCAACGACCGTACCCGTGACGGGCAACTCCAGCTTCGGCGCTTCCTTGAAATTGGTGGTGAGCAGAATTGTCTGATTTATCGCCCCCAAGGGCAACCCTGGTTTTGCGGTCAGCGTCGCGAGGTATCCGCAGGACGCATCGGTCTCGTTTTCCAGGTCAGCGGGCTCCAATTCCTCGAGTGTCATTTCGAAGAAGGAAGCCGAGTCCTTGTTGATGAATTGGTGTTTGATAATCTTGAAATCCTCGATGTCGTATCCGTAGAGACGGAATTGGGCCTGCCCTCCCTCGCTGTCCGAGATGCCGCTGAACACGATGTCACTCGGCTCGAAGCGTATCAGGTCCGTGATCTTGCCCACAATCTCCAGCATAATTGTCGAATAGTCTGGATCGTTGGTCATAATCTCGGCTGTTTGCCGGAATTGCTTACCCGCCACGTTCAGCTTCCATTCAAGCGTCACCTTACCGCTTTTGCCGGAGTTGATACTGTTCGATTCCAGATCGCTCAGCGCACACTTGCAACTGGTCTGGCCTTTTTCAAGCGTCAACGGGGCATTGCCTTCATTTTTGATGACAAACGTGTGCTTCATCTTGGTGAAGCGTTGTCCCTTGCCGAACTCGTGTTTCGGTCCATCGACAACCACCGCTTTGGCAGCCTCTTCATGCTCGCCTACGGCGTCAGGGCCGCGGGTCGCACGCGACTGATTGTGCGGCTCGAACTGCTCGAGGACATTACGAAACTCGATCCACACGCCGCCAAGACCAGCGACGACGCCAACCAATACCGACACAATAGCGATTCCCCAGGCTTTCATCGTGTTCAGGATCCCCCTTCTGCTGGCCGTGTCTCCCCAATGGCGATCAGACCGAAATGCTCTTCCTAATTAATTACGTAGGCGATTCATCAGTTGTTCGGCGGTCTCGTCTTCGGGATGCTCGCTTCGCGGGTCGTAAACTCGTTGTTCCCTTAGCTTCTTTTCCCGGTGAGGGCTCTGTTTGTCAAGCCCTAACGCAATCTTCGCTTCCCTTGCAGCGGACTGGTCGTCGCCATCTATGCTGCAGGCCCAAGCTAACTGTGCGTGTGCCATGTTGCTGTTGGGATAGATTTGCGCCCACCTTTCGTAAGCTGCAATCGCCCGTTTAAGCTGTTCACGATCGCCAAACTTACGATACAAACTCAGACGCAGATTGCCCAGTTGCCTGAATACGGAATGGGAACGCCGATCGCGTGCCAATGCTTCCCTGACTGCGCGATCAAAATGCCCTACATGCTCTTCATCACCTGATAAGATCGCGAGTTGACGATACAGCGATGCCAGTTGCATCCACGGATCTGCTGAGTATGGATCAGCCCTAGCCGCTGTGACATAGGCCGCTTTCGCTTGATCCGGACGCCCTTCCTGCGCAAGCGAGTCCCCTTCGTTCATGCTTGCCTGGCACCGAAGCACCGGTTGGTACATCGTCTGATGAAACGCCAATGCCAGCACGAATGCGAGCCCGACCATCCCGGTCGCGGCGGCACGAGGTGCCGACCTGAGCGGCCGTTCCGCATC
The DNA here is from genome assembly GCA_016784735.1 of Pirellulaceae bacterium. Classification (GTDB taxonomy): domain Bacteria; phylum Planctomycetota; class Planctomycetia; order Pirellulales; family Pirellulaceae; genus JADHUC01. Next base: position 10,247 of record JADHUC010000293.1, read on the forward strand.
CAGAAGACCCAACGCGATAGCCAGCAACAACCACCAGCTCTGAGCCACCCCAGGAAAACCGATTCCCCCGGCGGCCAACAGATTCACCAACAATACCAGCGCCGCCACCGTTGGAAGCCAAACCGGCAACGTGCCATGTACAGTCCACGCGTGCAGTAGACCGATACAGGCGACCGCCACCGGCAACCCGACCCACAGCAGCGCCACGTCAGGCATGAAGCCCACCACTATGCCGCATGGAAAAGCCAGCAGCACCCCGAACACCGCACCGCCATACACACAGCCGACAGTCCACCCGTCGGCCGATCGATCCTCCCCCGTCCCCTCTAACCGTCTTCCCTCTTCCTCTCGGCCTTCGTCCCCCGACACCCGACACTCGACACCCGACACCCGATCCCCTCCTTTGCCCCCAGCGCCGTATCGCACCAGCCGCCACGCAAACAGCAACAAAACCGAAACAAACACCAACATCGCCGGTGTGCCGGCTGTCGCCCAGACTTCCAGCAAGAAGTTGTGCGGGTCGGCGATCGTCTCACTGGCCTCGGGTAATTTGTACGTGGCGTAATACTGCTGAAAGTTGCCCGGACCGCAGCCCAACCACGGGTGGTCTGCGATCATTGCCATCGTCGACTGCCAGTACTGGACTCGATACAGCATGGACTTACCCGTTTCGCTAAGCACAAGCAAGTCGAGCGAACCGGCAATGATCCCCCCGGCCACCAGCAACCCAAATGCCGCACCGCCGATCACGAAGATCCGCCAGTCCAATCGCCGTCCGCCTCGCCAACGGATCCACGCGACGAGCACAAATCCAACGACTACTGCCAGCAGAGCCGTGCGGCTCTTGGTCAGCAGGAAACAAAAGCCGATCACCAAACAGCACACGGCTACGCCAGCGATCGTCTGCCATCGTATCCGTGAGTTGCTCCAGGCACACACTCCGATCCCCACGGCTGCCAACAGCCACGGCGCCAATAGGCCGGCGAAGGAGTTTGTCAGCGCAAACGTCGCCGTAGGTTCAGTGCTGTACAAGCGGTCTTCGTACAACTTGCGTTCCGGCGATCCCGGCTCAAGCTCAATCCTTGCTTCACGCAGTACGCCCTCCGGATCGCGTTCGTATCGCTCGCGCAACTGCGGCATGCTGTAGAAGTATTGGTAGTAGCCGAGCATCGAGAGGCCAACCGCCAGCGATACCATGACGGCGCATACGGCGCGGGCTGCCGCAGCGGTCCTCAGTAATTGACGCGAAAGCAAGAAGCACACGCCGAAACTGAGCCACTGCCACAGCATGTTGATCGTTGGCCGAGCGTGGCCTTGCCCGGCCATCATGATCGCGCTCAGCGAGTGCAATGCCAGGAATGCGAGGACCGTTGCATCAATCCAACCGAATCGAAATCGAGTTTCTCTCAGCACGAGCCCCGCACCCAGCCAGGAAATCAGCAACAGCAACCACAGCAGAATGAGCAGCGTACCGGTACCCTGTTCCGCGGCCGATGCGCTGGGAATCAGCGGCGTGGCCACTAACAATGCCACCAGCGCCGCCAACGCCACGCGCCGCGCGAGCTCGATGCCAGAGACAACCGGCGGCGTTTCATCCGATCGCTTCGCTTGTTGATGTCGCTTTTGGGAACGCTTTCTTGTCATTCACCCGTCAAGCCGTTGTTTCGGCTAAGTGTTGTTGTACTAGACAGTCACTCGACGCGATTGGCTGGCGATCTGCACGCCCAAAGCGTCGGCGACTTTGCGGACTCTAGCCATCGTCTGCTCGAATTGCTGAAAAGTCAACGACTGGTATCCGTCACTGAACGCGCCTTCCGGATTGGGATGGACTTCGACGATCAGACCATCGGCACCTGCCGCAACACTGGCCGCCGCCATGTCCGGCACAAGGTAGGTATGCCCGGTACCGTGACTCGGGTCGATGACAACGGGCAAGTGGGTCTTGTGGTGCAGGTAGGGGACCGAGGCAAGAGGCAGCGTGAACCGCGTATGCGACTCGAACGTGCGAATCCCCCGCTCGCACAGCATCACGTTGGGATTGCCTTCGTTCAGGATGTACTCTGCGGCCAACAGCAGCTCGTCCATGGTGGCCGAAGGGCCACGCTTGAGCAGAATGGGCGTGTCCAACCTGCCTGCCTCCTCCAAAAGACGATAATTCTGCATGTTACGCGCACCGATCTGCAAGACATCGGCATACGAGGCAACCAGTTCCACGTCCTCGGGCGACATCACCTCGGTCACTACTGCCAGTCCGGTTTCTTCGCGCGCGGCGGCCAACAGTTTCAGTCCGTCCTCCTTCATTCCTTGGGAGCTATAGGGGCTGCTGCGCGGTTTGAACGCACCGCCGCGCAGTGCCGTCGCTCCCGCAGCCTTTACGGCCCGAGCCGTGCTGATGAGTTGCTCCTCGTTTTCTACCGAACACGGCCCGGCGATAACCCCCATCACACCGGCACCCACCGTCAAGCCGCCCGCGACCACTTGCGTGGGTTCGGGCTTGACTTCCCGGCTGGCGACTTTGTAGGGAGCCAGGATCGGGACGACCTCGGCAACGCCGGCACCGCTTTCCAGTGATTCTTTCGTGTGCTCGCGCTTCTCACCGATCGCGGCGATCACCGTGTGTTCGGTCCCGTAGATCAAGTGAGCTCGGAGCCCCAACGCTTCGACGCGGCCAGCCATGTGTTGGATTTGGTCCTTGGTCGCGCCTTTTTCCATGACAACGATCATCGAAAAATCCTCCTTCTTAAATAGGTTTCGTGGCGGAATAGCGATCATGGCATACGGTTCCTTTCTCTGTTGCGGAACAACCGTAATGTGGGTGCATTGCCATGACCAAGCCGCAGATTCGTCGGGTATCGGCACAAACAAAAAAAGCCCCGACGACCGGCTTGGTCTTCGGGGCTTGGGAATTTCTGTCTAGTTCTTAGCGGTAACTACACGCCTCCTCCGGCCCCTCGACCACGAGGGCTAAAAAAGTAGAAGCGATAGAAACCGAAGGAAATCGTTTGCATACCGCAATTATGCATCGACCCGCCGATGTGGCAAGGCCGGATCAAAGGTAATCGTCACGAATCGGATGGAATACGTCCAACGCCGTAGCCGGTTTGTCGCCCGCAACCACCTTATGCCGCACGCCGCCGGGGATTCGCCACATGCCTCCCGGGCCAACAATGTGGTGTTCGTCGTCGACAAAAAACTCCAATTTTCCCTCAAGCAAGTAACCCATCTGCTCGTGTGGATGGCTGTGCCACTCGACCACAGACTCCGGTGCAAATTCGACGATCGACAGCATCACGTTTTCGCCGGCAATCGTATGAATATTCACACCGGGAAAGATATTATGGTGCGAACACTGGTTTTTATCGGCAACAAACTTGGACATGTCCAGCATTCCCTCGTCCGAGAGCGCGAACTCGCAAGATTCAATAGTGGTCTGATTCTAGTACCTACCGACCACAACTAGAAGAAGGGAAGTCGACTCGGACGGTCCATCCGGCCCCAATTCTACGAGGATTAGTCGGATTTGATGCAAATCTGGGGACGAATCTGAGTCAGTTCGACAAGAATCGCTGCCCGATGCGACGATACGATGGCGGTTGCCGTTGACCGGTCGTGCCGTTCAGCTAAAATATTGTCTTGCGAGAGACCCCTCGGGGCGTGGCTCAGCCTGGTAGAGCGCTGCGTTCGGGACGCAGAAGTCGCTAGTTCAAATCTAGTCGCCCCGACTGACATAAGTCGTTTCATCAAAAGGGATTACGTCGAATGCGGCGTGATCCCTTTTGATGTTTGCTGATACCTTTGCTGATACTTTTTTGCCTGCAAACGGTACAACAGCAGTGCTTTCGGCAGACCAGGATAGGGACCACCGTTCACACTGCCCAAGCCCTTCTCTCTCGAGCCATGCCCAACCACGCCAACCGTCCCACAATGGCTGGGCATTGAAAATGCTCATCGGCCAGGACATCATGGCCGAGGCTACTGTCGAAGGCATGAACTGATCTAGGATTGTGTTGCTCCGTTCAGGCGCCCACTCGCAGGATACGAAATGATGTACGGCATTGATGAGCTAGTCCGGTTCCGCAAAGAACTCAGGATCGTAAAAGATCACAGCCAACCGGACATCCGGTTCGTGGACGCGGCGATGTGGGATGTGCCGGACGTCATCGAAGACATCGAACCAGACGCGTATCTTCCGCAGGGGAACAGGGGTGACAAAGCTGTCGCCGCCACGAACTTGATCTTTCGATTAACAGGGAAGAAGCACAGCGAACAGGCTGCGTCCTGGGCAATCTACAGGCTGATCGTAAGTGAACGTCTGGTTGCTGAGCTTGCGACCATTCGATTTCCGGAGCCTGCTGAGCCGTCCAGTTCAACTACAATCGTCGGTGTGGGCAGTGACGACATTTCCATCACAGATTCACCATGGCTCTGCTCCGTCAGACCGCAAACCGAGCCAGGGCTGCCCGTTGAGGCCCAGTTGCCGAATGGCGCGAAACGCGGCAGCACCAGCCAGGAGATCCAATACCTTGTCGTTTGGGCGACCGATGAACTGTGGTTTTGGTGGCGTGATCTAAAGGGCACAATCATTGAAGACGCGTCACACGACGTCGGTCATCTCCGATGGCCGGATGGGCAGTTTTCGATTACCGGAAGAAACTGGCAGCTACTGCGATGCCTCCGGGGACGGCGAAGTACATCGTATGCCGATGTAGGTGAGACGGTCTGGGAAGACGACTCCACCAAAGCCTCTACCATCCGACCGCAGGTACATCGCCTCAACGACTTTCTTGCTGACAAGAACCTTGACCTGTCTTGGGAGTGCGAAAAGGAACATGTCGTGCTGGTGACTGTACATTGAGGCATGCGCACAAATTGTTGCAACGAGTGCAACGGTAGTAGAGAGTGCTCTTGCTAAACTGGCTCGAAAATCGTCAATCGATCACTTCGACAGGAGCCAGCAACCAGCATGAACACTGGAATTCAATCGCAGCCGGAATGCGCGAAAGCACGGCTCAAGAGACAACTTCCATCGCCGTCCACCCTCCACGATCTGCTCGCCGAGAACCGCCGCGAGCGGATTCTCCTTCGGCGCCTTTTGACTCTATCGGAACGGATCTACGAAGCCGATGATGCGCCGAGGGAAGAGGTGAATCACGGCCGCCAAATGGGCCGAGGGAAGTAGCCTGAAACCTAACGCAGAACGGCACTCCCAGCCTCGCCAAAAGGTGAAGTGCCGCTGCGTGTCGAACCCAAATGGATTCTCAATATGTCCTCTGCCTCAATCATAACAGACGGCAAATGCCGTATCAACCGTGCCCGCCCTTCTGTATCTGGGCACCTCAGCGTCCGTGTACGCACCGCTCGACCCACAGGCCTGATCCGGCTACGCAACGGATTTGAACCACAGCACGCGTGCTCTCCCAACGACGATGCTGAACAAGGATGGTAACGCGCAGGAGAAAGGGAACCAGTTCAGCCGAGAAACGTGCATGAAAATCGGGACCACTCAACCTCCGCTCGGGCTCGACAAAAGGGGCCGCCCCTTCCACCTTCACCGTCGCACCGCCCCCATGAAACGCAG
>JADHUC010000294.1 GCA_016784735.1 Pirellulaceae bacterium
GCGGATGATGTCGAACGGCTCTCGCCGGTGGAAGCCAGTGCCTGCTACCTGCGTCACATTCGCGACGCTTGGAATGCGAAGTTCAAGAACGACCCGTTGGCCGAGCAAGACGTGGTGCTCACGCTTCCCGCTTCGTTTGACGAAGTGGCTCGCGAACTGACGGTCCAGGCGGCAGCCACGGCTGGTTTGCCACGCGTCGTGCTGATCGAAGAACCGCAGGCGGCGTTCTATGCGTGGATCGACGCGCATGCGGATGACTGGCACCAACGAGTTGAAGCCGGACAGAAGATCCTGGTCTGCGACATCGGCGGCGGCACATCCGACTTTACGTTGATCCGCGTGCGTCGCGGCGAAGACGATAAGGTGCAGTTTCATCGAGTTGCGGTTGGCGATCACCTTATTCTGGGGGGCGACAACCTGGACTTAGCCTTGGCCAAGCACTTGGAAGAGAAGCTGGGCGGTAACCTCCAGTCGCATCAGTGGCATGTGCTCGTTCGCACGTGTCGGCGTGCGAAGGAGGACGCGTTGGCCGAAGGTGGCGCGGAGGCGGTCAGCTTCAATTTGCCCGGCGCGGGGTCGAAGCTGATCGGTGGCGGTGTGCGCGTCGAGGTCGATCGCAAGGAAGCTCGGCAGATTCTGTTGGACGGTTTTTTTCCTTGCGTCGACCTGAACGAGAAACCACGAAAGCAGCAATCGGGCTTTCAAGAATTCGGCTTGCCATACGCACCGGACCCAGCAATCACACGATACCTGGCCGCGTTCCTCACAGCGCATCGCCACGTTGGCGAAGAGATGAAAGAGGACGCGCCGCCGCAGCGGGGCAGGGCAGGGGGGCACGACCCGGCGCGCCCGGACATTGTGTTGTTCAACGGTGGCGTGTTCGCTTCGTCTTTGATCCAGCAGCAGTTGCTTGACGTCTTGCGGTCTTGGTTTCGCGAGGACGACGCGGATTGGTCACCGTTGGTGTTAGACAATGAACGTCTGGATCTGGCCGTGTCTCGCGGGGCAGCCTATTACGGCAGCGTACGGCGGGGCAGGGGAGTGCGGATCGCGGCCGGGTTGGCTCGAACCTATTACATGGGCGTCGAGGGCGATGTGCCCATGGCGGTCTGCTTGGTGCCAGGCAGTGCCGAACCGGGGCAGGAAATCCATCTGACCGAACGGCGTTTCGAGTTGCTGGTTCACCAACCGGTAGAGTTCCCGTTGTATGTCTCCAGCACGCGTCTGGCGGATCAACCCGGCGAGTTGTTTCCCATCGACCGCGAACAGATGACGCCGTTACCGCCGATCCGAACCGTGTTGAAAACGCGCGGCAAGAAGCAGGCTGGCTCGATCTCCGTCAATGTGCATGCGCGTCTGACCGAAATCGGCACGTTGGATCTGTGGTGCAGCGAAGAGGATTCGCAACGCAATTGGCGTCTGCAGTTCGATGTCCGTTCCGCCACCCAGACAGACATCCAAGCAAGCGAAACGGTTGGCGAGGCGGAAGGGATCGTCGAAGAAGCGTCCTGGCAGGCATGTCAGAGCTTATTGGAGAATACGTTTGGTCTTGAAGGGAAAGGCGATCCGAAGCCCCTTGTCAAGCAACTTGTATCCGCGTTGGGAGCCGACCGGTGGGATTGGCCCATGTCGCTGTTGCGTCGGATCTGGGAAGCGTTGATGGACTTGGAACCGGGCCGCCGAAAGAGCCCCATGCACGAAGCTCGCTGGCTGAATCTGCTGGGTTTCTCGCTGCGACCCGGCTACGGATTGGGCGTGGATGATTGGCGAGTTGCGGAGACTTGGCGGATCGTCCACGGCAAGTTGGCGCACGGTGCGGCCAATTGTCGCACGGAATCGTGGATCCTTTGGCGGAGAATCGCAGGTGGCTTGTCGGCTGGACACCATCGAGCGATCGCCGAGCCGTTTCTCTCATCCGTCCGCGCTCTCGAGCGCCGCTTCACCACGGGAAGGGGTGGCGGCGATTTGGGCGTTACTCCCCAACAATCTGTCGAAATGTGGCGGCTGCTGGGGTCGTTGGAGTTGCTGGCAGTGGGAGTGAAAGCCGACTTGGGCAACGCGATGATCCAGTTCATGTCGAAGAAGTCACTGAAGCCGGCACGCCAAGCCATTGTGTGGTCGCTTGGCCGCATCGGTTCGCGCACACCGTTCTATGGGCCTCTGAACACAGTAGCCCCCAAAGATGTCGTTGGCCGCTGGCTGGACAGAATGATGCGGGTTCGCGAGCCAACCGACGCGGACAAACTAGCCGTCATGCAGATGGCCCGTCGTACCGGAGACCGTTACCGGGATGTGAATGACAAACAGCGCCGCGAGGTGGTGGATTGGATGCAAGGTCACGACGCTCCGGAACACTTCATCGAACTCGTCACGGAAGGTGGAACGCTGGACAGCGAAGAGCAAGGACGCGTTTTCGGAGAAGCACTGCCGCAGGGCCTGCGGATCAAGTAGGGCGGTGCCATCGCACCGTTTAACCCCGAGCCGAAGGCGACGGTCGTCACACATCCAGCCGCCCACAACGACCGTCGCCTTCGGCTCGGGGTTAAACGCCCAACTACTTCGCCTGCGCTGCCCAAGACGCCGCCGCGAATTCCTCGATCACGTGTTGCATTCCTGACACAACACGCGCCATTCGTTCGTAATCCAACTTGTCGGGCGTGTCTTCTTTCCTGTGGTAGTACGGATATCGAAACGGGGCCGTGTCTGTGACCATCAACGCTTGATAGCCTTCCTGCCAGAACGACCAGTGATCCGACCAGCCGACACCGGTGACACGCTCGGGCAAGGCACAGCCCTCCGACGGGAACTTGGCGTGCCGGCGGAACGATTCGGCTACATTCTTGACCAGGGAGGCCGAGTCCGCATTTGCCACAAAGGCGATGAAGTTGCCGGTGGACGGATAGTACAAGCTGAAGGGCAGGGGGTACTTCTGACTGTCTTCCTCGTCGCTAAAGTAGCCGATCGTCTCCAGGCACAGCATGCCCACAATATTGTCGCCGGCTTTCTTGCAGTGTTGAGCGTAAACGCGTGATCCCATCAAATCTGTCTGGAAATACGGCGGCTCCTCGTTCGTAAAGGCGACAAGACGCAATGTGCGAGCCGTCGGTTTTCGCGAGAAGGATCTGGCCAAGGCCAAGACGCCAGCAACGCCGGACACGTTATCATTGGCGCCGGGCGAACCGGTCACCGAGTCGTAGTGGGCACCGACGACAACGATCTCATTGGGACGCGTCTGGCCTTTGCGTTCGGCAATCACATTCCAACATTCGCGACCGCGAACCTGGTACGCATTTCTTTCGACGGTGTAGCCGCAATTGGCAAACGACTGCTCGATGTATCGTGCTGCCTTGACCAGATTCTCGTACTTGTGGACATTCCGTTCACCGATTTCCGTGGCCAGCCACAGAACATCATTGCGAAGCGTCTTTGCCAGGGCCATTTCTTCTGCCGTCAGCTCCGGGAGTTCCCCGTGGTAACTCTTACCCGGCATTTTCAACACCATTACCGGCCGTGTCGCCTTCGGTTCCTCTGCCGTGGAAACGATCGGCAGTATCAACACGAGAAGAAACGGAAGCATGGAACGCATGATGTTGCCTTTGTATTTAGTGCCCACGGTGAAGGATAAGCCAACGGACAAGATTCGGCAACATGAACGCGACCGACTCGAAACAGGGGTAGTGGCTCGTTTTGAAATTCAGAATTTGATTGTTCGGAACGCGATTTGACTCTCACGGGTGTCAAAGCGGGGGAACACGGTTTTGATCACTCGACGATTCCTGCCTCCGCTGAACCAACCACGGGATGATGTACGCGGCGGCTGTGGAAACTGCAATGACGTAGAAATCCTGAAGAATGAGGCGGAATGCTGACGAAGGAGCGCCTTGCCCTGTTGCAGCGGGGTGGGGATCTTCGCCGTGCAACACCCACCAAAGCCATTTGCCGTATTGATGCGGCACACCAAGGAAATGAAGGAAGCCAGCCGCTGTTGCAGTAGCGGCAAACGCTGCCCAGAACAGACGTCGGTTGCCCGTGCTCACCAGTGCGGAAACGAAAGCGTAGACAACCAAGAGCAGAACGACCACTTGGACGATCATGAGTACCCAAGCAAACGGACGCAATAGGGCCGCCAGCCCAAGGCCCACAAATGCAGTACAGATGAACAATGCCCGCAACGTAAAGCGGAGCGTGTTTGGCTGGTTTTGCATGGCGTGCCTACTGTCTTGAAGGCTGGCGGGGCATCTACCACGGGCGCAATTATAGACTCTTGGCCCCCAATGAAACAGGTGACAAGTCGCGTATGGAAGTGGTAAATTAGATCATGTGTGGGTCCGTTTGCCTCGTTGAGACAATCGCCAAGATATGGCCGCCGGACGGCAAGGAGCGTGTTGTATGAAATCGAAATTGGCTTTGATGTCGCTGTTGTGTTTCTTGATCTCCTTCACTCTGCACGCCCGTGAATGGACCGACAGCACGGGAGTCTTCCGGGTGGAAGCCGAACTGGTCGAAGTCGCTGGGGCTACGGTTCGCTTGAAGAAGACGGACGGAACGATTGTCGCCGTTCCCCTCGGGCGGTTGAGTGTCGCCGATCAGCAATACCTGAAGTCCCTCGACCAGAAGCCTTCCGAGGCAAGGAAAACCACGCCCGGCGCAGCCGAAGCGGCAATCGAGACCGCGTTGAATCAGCCAACACAGTGCGAGTTTGTCGAAACGCCGCTTAGCGACGTTTTGGATTATTTCTCGGACCATCACGCCATTCCATTCGGTTTGGACCGTCGCTCGCTGGACGACGTGGGGATCGGCTCCGACGTTCCGATCACGGCCAGGCATCGACAAGGCGATTTGGCAACGACGCTTGACACAATCCTCGAACCATTGGACCTCACGTGGGTCATTCGGCACAGCGTGCTGCTGATTACCACGAAGGCGGAGGCCGAGGCGATGTGCGATGCGCGCGTCTACAGGTTGATGCGTCAAGTTACATTCGACGAGCTGATCAGAGACATTACTGGCAACATCGCTCCGAAGAGCTGGGATACCGTCGGCGGTCCGGGATCGCTCAGCCCCGTGCCTTCTGGTGCGCTGGTGGTGGCACAGACGCAGGCGAATCATCGGCAAATCGAAAAACACTATCAGGGCGTGCTCAAGCGGGTCCGATCGCCCGTTCCCGCAACGGTTCCCGAACTGATTGGTCCGGCTGTAGCCAAAGTCCTATCAACAGATACCAGACTGGAGTTCATCGAGGCGCCGTTGAAAGATGTTGTAGCCTTCCTCGAAAGCAGTCACGACGTGGAGGTCACGCTCGATACCCGAGCGCTCGACGACGTCGGCCTGGGTACCGATACGCCCATTACCATAAACGTGAGGGGCGTCAGACTCGCTTCGGCCTTGTCGTTGATACTGAGACCGCTGGAGCTGACATGGACGGCTGACCAGAATGGAATCCGCATCACGATCCCGGAGGTTGCGGAGGGGAAAATCGAACTGGTCCACTACCCGGTCAACGCTCTGGTGCAAGGCGGCCAAACAGACCATCTGATCGAAGCCGTCACTTCTTGCGTGGCTCCAGCCGCTTGGGACCAGGTTGGCGGCCCAGGCAGCATTCGGCTGGGCATTCGCGGTACATTGGATGTGCGGCAGAGTTTCGGCGTCCATCAGCCCGTAGCCCAACTGTTGGCAGATTTGCGAGAAGCACGCAAGCCCTAGGGAAGTATCGTTAAGGAGATGCCATGAGACTACATCGCACGGCCCGATTCTGTCACGCTCTCGCGCTCCTGCTTGTCTGCGCGTCTTGCCTTAACGCCCAAACCCAATCGCAGTTCGACCAGGCGCGGCGGCGGATGGTCGATGATGTGATCATCGGCGCCGGGGTCAAAGATCCGCGTGTGATTAAGGCGATGCTGAGTACACCGCGACACGAATTCGTGCCTCTGCCGCTGCGCAAGAACGCCTATTACGATATGGCCTTGCCGATTGGTGCCAAGCAGACGATTTCGTCACCGTTCATCGTGGCTTACATGACCGAATGCCTCGACACCCAGCCTACCGACAAGGTTCTGGAGATCGGCACCGGCAGTGGGTTCCAGGCGGCGGTGCTCAGTCCGCTGGTCAAGGAAGTGTACTCGATCGAGATCGTCGAGTCGCTGGGACGAAACGCGGCACGTACCTTGCAGCGACTGGACTACGAAAACGTCTTCACCAAGGTCGGCGATGGCTTCAAGGGTTGGCCCGAGCACGCGCCGTTCGACAAGATCATCGTCACTTGCTCGCCGGAGAAGGTGCCGGAACCGCTGGTCGAGCAACTGCGCGACGGCGGTATGCTGGTCATCCCCGTCGGCGAACGATACCAGCAAACGCTGTACGTGATGCGAAAGAAAGACGGCAAGCTGGAAGCCGAAGCGATGCGCCCGACGCTGTTCGTCCCCATGACCGGCGCGGCGGAAGACCGTCGCGAAGTGAAGCCCGATCCGGCGAAACCCCGTGCGGCAAACGGCAACTTTGAACAACCACCGATAGCCGACGACTTCGTGTCCGGCTGGTACTATCAACGTCAACTCACGTGGGAAACGGATGCCAGCGCACCGGAAGGCGATCATTTCGTCACGCTTCGCAATCAGGAACCCGGACGAGCCGCCCACGTGTTGCAGGGATTTCCAATTGACGGACGCGCGGTCAGTCGCTTCGAGTTGTCTCTGTGGGTAAAAACCACAAACACGCAACGCGGGCCGGGGCGAGAGGCACTGCCGATGGCCGGAATATCGTTTTACGACGATAATCGGCGCGATGTCGGACTAGCCATCATGGGTCCGTTCCTGGGCACGGTGGATTGGCACAAAGCAAGCCGAACCGTCCGCGTGCCATCCCAAGCCCGCGAAGGGATCCTGCGTCTGGGACTGTTCGGAGCCACAGGCGAGGTGTCGTTCGACGACGTGCAGATAGAGCCAACGGCTCGGTAGGCGGCAAAGGACGAAATCGTCTTCTTATTATTGGTCGGAGAAGTGCACGATACAGTTGCTAGGCTGAGATGACCGACAAGAGGCACAAAGCGAAGCCGTGGCAATACAGCCTGCGAGCGCTGTTCGTTGCGACGGCAGTTGTGGCGTTATGGGCGGCCGTGTGGCGAAGAGACCCTGATTTGGCAGTGGATCTCTCCATTGCGGCAGGCGTTACTCTGCTTCCCGAATTGCTGGCTTGGATGCTGCGTCGCTGATTTCATTGCGCTGGCTGCGTCCGTGGCGAGTGACAGAACATCACGCATTACCCGCTAAGTAGCCCCATTGGAGAAACGTGGGTAGTCCGACTATACTCCTGTGTTCGGCGTTTTCGTTTTCTGTTACCTGTAGACCTTGGAGGATTCGATCGGTGTACGAGAACTTGGCTGTCGTGGGTGCCACCGGGGCGGTGGGGAGACTGGTCCAGCAACTGTTGGTGGAGCGAGACTTTCCTTATAAGACGATCAAGTTTGTGGCTTCGGCTCGTTCGGCCGGTAAACCGATTGAATTCAAGGGTAAACAACACACGATCGAGGAATTGCAGCCCGGGGTGTTCGACGGCGTCGATCTGGTGATCGCCAGCACGCCGGATGACGTGGCTCGCGATTTCGTCCCCGGGGCGGTCGAACGCGGCGCAGTGGTCGTGGACGAAAGCGGCTATTGGCGCATGGATCCGAAAGTGCCGTTGGTCGTGCCAGAGGTCAACCCCGAGGCGGCCTTCAAGCACAAGGGGATCATTTCCAGCCCCAATTGTTCGACAACGCAAATGGTCGTGGCCATGAAGCCGCTGCACGACGCCGGCCGGATCACTCGTGTGATCGTCAGCACGTATCAAGCGACCAGCGGGGCAGGCGTCAACGGCCAAGAAGATCTGGAAGAAGGCACGCGCGCGGCTCAAGCAGGGCGCGAGTACGAATACAAGGCTTTTGCCCATCCGATCGCCTTCAATCTGATCCCGCAGATCGGCTCGCTCAAACACGAGGGCTACACGTCCGAGGAAATGAAGATGGTCTGGGAGACTCATAAGATTTTCGACGACGATTCGATCCGAGTCTGCCCGACGTGTGTGCGAGCCGCAGTGTCGAACTGCCACAGCGAGAGCATATTGGTAGAGACCGAGCGAACAATCACGGCCGAGGAAGCTCGCCGGTTGTTCGACGAGGCCGAGGGGATCACGGTAATCGACGACTTGGCGGCCGGCCAGTATCCCATGCCAATCAACGGCGACGGCAAGGACGACGTGTTCATCGGCCGCATCCGCCAGGATCTGTCCTGCGAAAACGGTCTGACTTTCTGGTGCGTTAGCGACAACCTGCGGAAGGGCGCCGCTACCAACGCCGTGCAGATCGCCGAACTGTTGGTGGCAGGCAAATCCTGACGCGCCTGGACGGGGCAGGGCAGGGGGCGGACGGCTGGAAGGGCGCGGCGGCCGTGACGCGTCGCGTCGAGTAGTTCCCGACGTTGCATACATTGGATGAAAGAGCAGCAGCGAATTCATACAAAGCAACGAATCCTCGGGGAAACTTCACACGAAAGACTATTCGTTGCTTTCTATGAATTCGTTGTCCTAGATTGCGCAACGGTAGGGTACTGAGCACTGACTGCGGGTTCGTTATGCGCTTCTTCAAACTGACACTTTCCTACGACGGGACCGCGTACGCCGGCTGGCAAGTGCAGGTCAACGCCAACACCGTCCAGGCGGAGCTTGAACGCGCGTTATGCGAAGTGACCGGCGAGCAGATCCGCGCCGTTGCCAGCGGGCGCACCGACGCCGGTGTGCACGCGCTGGGACAAGTGGTCAGCTTTTCCAGCGGCACGCATCTGTCCGCAGAGGTGCTGGCCAGGGCAATTGGCGCCAACCTGCCCAGAGACATCGTGGTGCTGGAGGTGCGCGAAGCCCCGGATGGCTTTCATGCCATTCGGGACTCCGTACGCAAACGATATCGCTACGTCATTCAAGACGGACCGATCGTCGACGTATTTGCCCGAGCCTACGCGTGGTACATCTTCGGGCGGCTGGATGTCGAGGCGATGCGTACCGCGGCGCAGTCATTGGTGGGCACGCATGACTTCTCCAGCTTCGAAGCCTCCGGTTCCGAACGAGCCACGAGCGTAAGGACGATCACTGATTTGGTGGTGGAGCGAAGGGCCGGCGATTTCATGGATCGCGTGGTCATCGAGGTCGAGGCGGACGGGTTCTTGTACAATATGGTTAGGAACATTGTCGGCACTCTGGTCGAAGTCGGCCGAGGCAAGCGGCCGACCGAGTGGGTAGCCGAAGTACTGGCAGCCAAAGATCGGAACGTCGCTGGCATGACCGCGCCGCCGCAGGGATTGTTCCTGGTACGCGTGGATTACGAATTGGATAAGTAGGTCAGACAAGGCTATCGCCTGCCTAACATTATCGGACGTTGGGGCCTCATGCGCATCGCTCACGTTATCACCAGAATGATCGTTGGCGGGGCACAAGAAAACACGCTCTTGTGCTGCCAGGATCTGATTCGTCTGTACGACGATGACGTGTTGCTGGTCACCGGGCCGTCGCTGGGACCGGAGGGCGATTTGCTGGGGCAGGGCAGGGGGGGCGACGTGCCGCTGGCCCCCGTGCCCGAACTGCGGCGAGCGATTCATCCGTGGCGAGATTCGCACAGCTACTTTGCGATCAAACGCATCCTTCGCGAGTTCAAACCCGACGTCGTCCACTCGCACAGCGCCAAGGGCGGTGTGCTGGGACGTATGGCCGCGCACGCACTGCGGGTTCCTGCGATCGTTCACACGGTTCACGGAGCTCCGTTTCATCCGTACCAGGGCGGGGCGGCGCGGCGGCTGTTTCGTTGGTGCGAGTCGTATGCCGCGCGGCGGTGCCACGCCATGGTCAGTGTGGCCGATGCCATGACCGAGTTGATGGTCGATGCGGGTGTTGCTCCGCGAGACAAGTTCACCACGATCTACAGCGGAATGGACGTCGAACCGTTTCTGGCGGCAAACGACCATCGCCAGAGGGTGCGCGACGAGCTTGGATTTTCGGACCAGCATGTCGTGATCGGCAAGATCGCAAGGCTGTTCCACTTGAAGGGGCACGAGTATCTGGTCCAGGCGGCTCGGCGGGTCGTTCAGCAGTGTCCCAACGCCCGATTCCTGCTGGTGGGTGATGGACTGCTGCGCGAGAAACTCCAGCGGCAGATCGCGGAAGCCGATTTGTCGGAGTATTTCCGTTTCGTGGGGCTGGTGCCGCCGGAGCAGATTCCAGCCATGCTAGGTGCCATGGACGTGCTGGTACACGTCAGTTTGCGCGAGGGGCTTGCTCGCGCCTTGCCGCAGGCATTGATCGCGGGCAAACCGGTGGTCAGTTACGATGTGGACGGGACTCGCGAAGTGGCCATCACGGGGGAGACCGGGTTTTTGATCCCACCCAAGCAGGTCGGCCCGCTAGCAGATGCTCTGATTGAACTGGCCAGCGACGTGCAATTACGCGAGCGCATGGGCCAAGAGGGCAGAGGGCGGTTCACCGAACAGTTCCGCCACGAGACCATGACGAGGCAATTGCGTGAGTTGTACGAACGGCTGTTGGGGTAGCAGGCCCCAGGAGGTTGTTCTAAACTAAGCCGTTTGGTAGATCCCTTCGAGAAACAAGGTGTTGTCGTGACGAGAATCCGTGACTATGTCGGGCCGTATCGACTTTCTCGACTCATTCGCGTAGGCACCTCTTGCCAAGTGTGGGAAGCGCTGAAGGACGGCGGCGACGAGCGGTACGCGCTGAAGATGCTCAAACCGGAGAAGGCCACGGATCGCGGGGAAATCGGAGACTTGCGGCACGAATTCGAGGTGGGCAAGGACCTGCGTCACCCAAACATCATTCGGATCTACAGCCTGGAGACGCAATACCAGGCGCCTTTCCTGGCACTCGAACTGTACAGTGCATTGAATCTGAAACAGGTATTGCGCGAAGGCCCCGACGCGATAGCGCATGTGGCCGAGAGAATCATCCACCAGTCGACGCACGGCTTGCACTACATGCACGAAAAGGGCTGGATCCATTGCGACGTCAAACCGGACAACTTCCTGGTGAACGACGACGGCGATGTCAAGGTGATCGACTTCACAATTTCGCAACGGCCGAAACGCAATTGGCTGAAGTTCCTGGGCATCAAGAGCAAAGTCAAGGGCACGCGCACCTACATGTCGCCCGAGCAGATTCGCGGAGAGACGCTGGACGGCCGCAGCGACGTTTATAGCTTC
The DNA here is from genome assembly GCA_016784735.1 of Pirellulaceae bacterium. Lineage (GTDB taxonomy): Bacteria > Planctomycetota > Planctomycetia > Pirellulales > Pirellulaceae > JADHUC01. Next base: position 11,229 of record JADHUC010000294.1, read on the forward strand.
GCCTGCGTGGTATTTGAATTGCTTGCCGGGCGACCACCGTTCACCGGATCGAGCCCCAACGAACTGCTCGAGCGGCACTTGAAATCCTCTGTACCTTCGGCCATCGTCTACAACAAGAACGTCTCTCGCGACTGCGCCGATTTGCTCAGACGCATGATGTCGAAGACACGCGACATCCGGCCGAAATCGATGTGGGAAGTGCTGCAGGAGTTTCGCAACATTCAGGTTTTCAACCGCAAGCCACAACCTCCAAAGAAGAAGCTCTCGGAGTTGGACGTGGGGCCGGTGACCGATGCCGATCAGTTGAAGCAAATGCCACAAAGAAGGCTCGACGAGGAACCAGAGGAATAAGGCGAGCGGCAGATAGGAATTTACCCGTGGGGCGAGCTTCCAGCTTGCCTTTTGTCGCAAATCGCAAGCTAGAAGCTTACGCCACGGTACCGAACTAACCGCCGCTCGCCTAGAGCTAGGATAACGGTCGATGGAAGCACCCGCCCCAGGGTTGGAGTTCGAACAACCGATCTACGAACTGGAAACTCGCCTACACCAACTGGAACGATCCGCCGACGGTCGGCCGGAAACCGAGAGCGAGATCCGGCGTCTACGCCGCGAGTTGGTCGACGTGACAAAACGGATCTACGAGAACCTGGACCCATGGCAGACGGTCCAAATCGCTCGTCACAAGAACCGTCCCTACACGGCCGACTACCTGTCATTGGTGTTCGAAGAGTTTGTGGAACTGCACGGCGATCGGCACTTTGGCGACGACCGCGCGATTCTGACTGGCTTTGCCAAACTGGATCAGTACAAGGTGATGGTCATCGGTCACCAGAAGGGGCGAACGTACAAGGAGCGTACCACTTGCTACTTCGGCTGTGCCCACCCCGAAGGCTATCGCAAGGCCATGGCAAAGATGAACATGGCGGCCAAGTACGGCCTGCCGGTGATCACGTTCATCGACACCCCCGGTGCCTATCCGGGCGTGGGTGCCGAGGAACGCGGCCAGGCGTGGGTCATCGCCGAGAACATGTACGAAATGTCGCGTCTGAAGACGCCGATCATCTGCGTAGTGATCGGCGAAGGCGGAAGCGGCGGCGCCGTGGGAATTGGCGTGGGCGACCGAGTAGCCATGCTCCAGCACGCCTACTACTCGGTAATCAGTCCGGAAGGCTGCGCTGGCATCCTGTGGAAAGGACACGAACACGCGGAGAAAGCCGCACAAGCATTGCGATTTACATCCAAGGATCTCCTGGACTTCGGCATCGTGGACACCGTCATTCCCGAACCACTCGGCGGCGCCCACCGCGACCATCATCAGATGGCAACGCGTCTGAAGATCTATTTGATGAAAACGCTACGTGAATTGCTGGCCCTCCCCACCGACCGCCTGCTCGAAGACCGCTACGAGAAGTTCCGTCGTATGGGCGTCTTTCTGGAAGAGCTGGGCGCTGTGCCCGGCGAGTCCGACCAGTCGTAGCCAAATTCGATAGAAACTAGGAGATTTACCGAGGAATCAGTGATAATGGCCGACGGAGCCTATGACCTGATATTCGGTATCTTATTGCCTCTCGTAGTTGTGACCCTAGGCGTTCTTCTGTTGTGGGCGTTGCCGGTTTGGCTGGGACTGAGGTGGGCCAAGCGAAAGGGGTATTCACCTCTCTGGATGCTGTTTGGCCTGCATCCCATCGGCGCCTGGATCGCCGCTGCCATAATGCAGTACTTGCCACCAAAATCCCGCTGTCCTGCATGCGAACGGTTCATTCGCAATGACTTCGTCGTCTGTCCTCATTGTGGACGCCGAACCGAAGAGGCTTGCGAAGTCACCGAGTTCTTCGATTGAGGCCAGCGCAGAAACTTGTGTGAAAATTTGATTCGGCGCGGACGCGCCGCGTGGATCGTGCGATCGAAAGAGTGTGGGGCCGCGAATGAAACGACCGGGTGGCACACTCGCGCAAGTGCTCTGTCAGAGCCGCGATCAACAACGGCATCTTTCGATCGAAACAGATGCTGGACGGCTCAAGACGATCTTCCCGCGTTCCCCGACGTAATCGCCTGCGGAAGGCACCGATGTGCCAGAGGTGGCAAATTGGACGTTCCCCAACGTCCGATAATGTTTCTTATGTTCGGTTACGAATGGGGTTTTTCCAGGCAATCAAGGCGATTCTTGGTCGCCGTTAGTCTCGGCTGTTGAATCGCACTTCAGGCAGCTTCTGTAGCCATCGTTCGATTGCTTCGTCCGGATCGTCGCTGTGGCTGGTCGCTTCGTCGGAGATGTTCGCTGGGGCCAGAGTCTCGCCGTCGTGGGCGGGATGCTCGGCGTCGGATAAGCCCGTCGTGCTGTCGTCGTGCTGATGCGAAGTCCGTTCTTCGTCCGCCAGGCGTTCGTCCAGCGAGTGAATGTAGGGTCCGAGGATGCCATGGATCTCTTCCGGCATGACCACGTGCGACCGATCCAGCAGCAGGGCGATGTAGTAGCCGGAATGCGACTGGACGATGGCCTTCTTCTGCGCTTCCCCCAGCAGGGCGACGGCGAACAGGGTAATGATCACGCACCACAGGACGCCTCGACAGAAGCCCACGGCTGCCCCGGCGTGGCGATCGAATTCCTTCAGTTTCACCCGGTCGATGACATCCGATACAAACCGAAAAACCAGCCAGATCGCTAGCGAGGCACCCAGATACAGGATCAGCATGGCCAGGAACGTATTCCAGGGCGGCGAGGCATTGATCACCTCGGACAGAGGGCCACGGAAACGGTAGGCGATGAAGTAGCTAGCAAAGATCGAACACAACGACGCCACTTGCCAGGCCAGCCCTTTCCAAGCACCGAAGAGTGTGCCGATCGCCACGACAGCGAACATGATCACATCGTACACTTCCATCTCTTCCGACTTCCCTTGATACGGTACCAGGAGTATAGCGGCGCTTGCCGATTCGCCGAATAGCAATCGATTATTGACCTTGGCCCGTCGAGGCGTTTTCGGATATAGTCCCCCTCCGATCGTTGGCCTCCAGAAGTTGTGCGCGGGTCTCCGACCCTGCACAGCCGCCGACCGCTAGGTCTCCTGATTTGGCGGGGATTGTTCGGTCGGAAGAGACCTGTCGGTCGCGCGCTCGGCGGGGTCGGGAGACCCGCGCCGAACACCTCCTCCCTCTCCATCCCGTCGTCATGGCAGATTTCAAGACGCACATCGGTACAAGCACGCTCGTAGGCATCGGGTACGGTGCCGCGGGCTACCTTGCCGGAGTCCCCACCTCCACCTGCCTGGTTGCCGGCGGTCTGTGCAGCGTCTCCGGCATGCTGCCGGACCTGGACAGCGACTCGGGCGTTCCGGTACGCGAAATGATGGCCTTTATGGCCGCCGTGGTGCCGGCACTGATGCTCCCCCGTTTCATGCTAATGGGATGGGGCCCCGAACAGATCGCTCTGGCCGCCGCCGGCATCTACCTTGCGATTCGTTTCGGTGTGGCCGAACTGTTCAGGCGGTACACGGTACATCGCGGCATGTGGCACAGTCTTCCCGCAGCGGCCACCGTTGGTCTGCTCGCCTTCCTGATTGTGTCGGGGGACAGCGCGGAAATCCGACTTTTCAAGACCGGTGCGGTTGTTTTGGGTTTCATCACTCATTTGGTGCTCGACGAATTCTGGAGCGTCAACGTCCGCCGCGGACGATTGAAGATCAAAAAGTCGTTTGGCACCGCAATCAAGCTGTGGACCAGAAGAAGCGTGTGGGCCAATGTTTCCGCCTACGGCAAGTTGATCGTCCTGATTGCCGCCGTGATCGGCGACCCATACCTCATGCAGCAGCTCGGCGCCAGAAGGCCCAATTTGCCTCAGTCGCCCCAGGAGTGGTTCGAGCAGTTCGTCGACCGTAGCGCTGAAGTTTTCTTGGGAGCCGCAGAAGATGCCACCGAGGTGCCCGCACCGAGCGCCGAGGACGAAGCGGCTCCGGGCATCACCGATGCCCCGCGCGCTGCAGAACAGCCGGATGCCGAGACGGCTAGAAGGATTTTCTACTATCCAACAACAGAGTCACCGGTCCGTCGTTGACCAGCGCCACGTCCATGTGAGCGCGGAACCGTCCGGTGCCTACCGTCACGTTGCGTTGTTGGACTTCGGCGACGAACTCCTCATAGAGCCGTTCGGCCAATTCGGGTTCGGCTGCCGTGACAAAGCTCGGCCGGCGGCCTTTTCGGCAGTCGCCCAACAGCGTGAACTGGCTCACCACCAACATCCCACCGCCAACGTCGATCAACGAACGGTTCATCTTGCCTTCGGCATCTTCGAAGATGCGCAGTCCCGTCGTCTTTTCAGCCATGAACTGCACGTCGCGCCGGGAATCGTCCTGCGTGATGCCAAGCAACACCAGCATCCCGTGGCCGATTTGTCCGACCACATCGCCATCGACGGTAACACTCGCTTCACTGACTCGTTGCACACAAGCTCGCACGGTCTGCTTACCTCCAGTCCCCTACCCTGCTCTG
>JADHUC010000295.1 GCA_016784735.1 Pirellulaceae bacterium
TCGTAGGCCAAGTTGGTCAACTCGTCGGGATCTGCCTCCAGGTCGTACAGCTCTTCGATTTCACCTTCCTCCAAGGTGCGGATGTATTTGTACTTGCCCTCGCGAAGCAGCACGTACCACGGGACGCCGCCCCAGCGGGCCTGGTTTGGCGGCGGGATGCGTTCCGTGTCGGAGCCGTAGAACCAGCGTGTCTGCTCCAGCAGCACGGGATGCGGCCAGTCGGCGTCCGGATCGGCGAGCAGGCCGCTGAGGTCGTGCCCGTGCATTTCCCACGGGAGCGGAATGCCGGCCATGGCGAAGAACGTGGGAATCAGGTCGACGCCAGCGACGGGATGTTCGCAGACTTTGCCTTGCGCAACCTTGCCCGGCAAACGCACCAGTAACGGTGCGATCAGGTTGGCATCGTACGGCGCGTACTTCCACGCAAATCCGTGTTGTCCCCAAGCGAAACCTTGGTCCGACGTGTAGACGATCAGCGTGTTGTCCAGTTGGCCGGTCTCTTCCAGTGACGCCATAAGCTGTCCTACGCCTTCGTCTAGCGCTCGAACAGCCCGGTTGTACTTTTGCACACTCTGGTCCAGCGTACGTTTGCCGCTGACGGGCTGGCCTGCTTCGTTTGGTTTCCATTTGCCGTACTTCTGCATGTACCGCGGCTTGGTCGGTCGCGGTGGGTAGATGTCCTCGGGAATCGGCACGGGGTCGGCGTCGCGATAGTCGTTCTTGTGACGTTCCGCTTCGGTGTACGGACCGTGCACGGCGTCGTAGCAGAGCCACAGGTACCAGGGTTTGTCGGCTGGCCGGTGTTTTCCTTGGATGAATTCGACGGCCCAACGCGTGTAGTTGTCGGTACTGTAGCCGCCTACCTTTTCCGGTGGTCCGCCGTTGAAACTGATGCTCTGGTTCACGTAATAGCCGCCGTATTTCTTCGGGTCGACATGATTCCAGACGGCCTGGTAGTCCCAATCGCGTCCGGGGCCTGTATCGAAGCCCGTATGCCACTTGCCGATCATTCCTGTGGCGTAACCTGCCTTGCGAAACGCGGCGGGCCAGAAGCAACACTGCTGCGGATCGTAGACGTTGCCAGGATAGCTGCCCTGCATCCGCAAACTCTCAATTCCATGCGGCAGCCGGCCGGTCAGCATCTGCGCGCGGCTGGCCATGCACCAGGTGCCGATGTAGGCCGTTCGGAACCGCACGCCCTCCCGCGCCAAAAGGTCGATATTCGGCGTCTGCACCCAGGGATGGGCTTCTTCGTAGCAGCTTACCGAACGGTGGCTCTGGTCGTCGGTGAAAATGAACAGAATGTTAGGCCGCTTGGCGTCGTCGGCCGCTTGGACGTGCTGGGCCAATGTGCACAACGCCGCCAGCACAGCCCACGTGACAAGACACAGAATTCTCGATTGTTTCTTCATCGTCCTAATCCTCATTGTCGACGTTCTATCAGTTGGTGATCCTTCGGAATCGTCCGTCACTGGCCTCTGCGAATCGAAGGTGATTCGTATAACCCGAAGCCGGAGGCGATGAAAGGCTCGGCATGTGAGTGGGCCGCTTTCCGCAAGATACCACAGTGTTGCTGAAGATGTTACTCTGGGAGACAACAAGTACAACGAGGGCCTGAAGTCGATGGATTTTGTGAATTCCAGTTGCTTGTTCCGGTCTACATTCACGTACATAATCTGGGCTCGTGGGAAGGCGCCTTTCGTTTAACCCCAAGCCCAACGGGCTGGGCGTTTGCCTGGACGCGCGGGCCGCTGGCCCAGCGGTTAAACGACGGCTGTAACTCGGTAACGATCATAAGAGCTTTCGAAACACCGCGGCGATGAAACTGGGGGAAACAATGACCAGCTTACTCATTCTCTGTTGCGCTGTCCTTGTGACCGCTGGCGATGACGCCGCGATCCAGGTCGATTCCACTAAAAAACTGTTTCTGGATGACGAACTGATCGCTTCGATCGAGAACGTCAAACGACAGATTCACCAAGTGAAGAAGCACGAGGCAAACCCAGTGCTGTGGCCGAGCGAACCGTGGGAAGGTCACACTGCCGTGATCTACGGATCGGTTTTGCGCGATGGTGACAAGTACCGCATGTGGTATCACGGTGGGGCAGGCGTCAGCTATGCCGAAAGCGACGACGGCATTCGCTGGACCAAACCGCCTATGGACTTCGTCAAGCTCGATGGGCAGCCGACCAACACCATGATCCGTCGCGGAGCCGGCGAAGGTGAGCCGAACGCGATTCCCTACTTCTACGAGATCTTCGGAGTACACAAGGACGAAAGAGCGACAGACCCGTCGATGCGATACAAAATGGGCTTCCTGAGCCTCGATCGCCAGTACAAGGGGCCACAAGGAAAGAGGTTCCACGGCGGACAAAGGCGAGGTCTGGGCGTGGCGGCCAGCGAAGATGGAATCCACTGGCGGTTGGTCGACAATTGGGCCACGGAAGCCATCTGCGACGGCGCCACGCATTGGCTGTTCGATACGGCAGCGAACAAGTTCATCCTGTACGGCCGGACGAAGTACACTGCACCCGGTCTGTTGGACGCGTGGCTGACCGGCAGTTCCCTCGATGGCTGGGTCAAGAGGTACTTCTGGGGACGCGCGGTTGCCCGCGTCGAGTCGCCCGACTTCGTCAACTGGAACATCACCGAACCTGCCGAGGGCCCCGTGGTAATGATGTCCGATACCGAAGACAAGCCCGGCACCGAGGTCTACTCGATGTTGGTCTTCCCCTACGAAAGCGTCTACATCGGACTTGTTCAAGCATTTCATAATCGTCCGGATGAATGCCATTTGGATATTCAACTGGCCGTCAGCCGCGACAGCGTGAAGTTCACGCGTGTTGGCGACCGAGCGGCGTTCCTGCCTTGCGGTCCGGTCGGAAGCTGGGACCGGTTCAACAACTCGCTGGCGAACAACCCGCCGATTGCAGCCGGCGACCAGTTGCGGATCTACTATGGTGGAAGAACCTATCGGCACAGTCCGTACCAGGGCAACGACAAAGGAATGCCGGGTGGTGGCATTGGCTTCGCAACGATTCCACGCGACCGGTTCGTATCACTTTCAGCATCGTTTGACGGCGGAGTCGTCACGACCAAGCCGCTTGTCTTCCAGGGGAAGACCCTGCATCTGAACGCCGCTTCCCGCTTCGGCGAGATCCAGGTCGAACTGTTGGGCGCCGAAGGCGAAACTGTGGCCAAATCCACACCAATCCGCGAGGACAGCCTCGACATCCCGGTCCAGTGGGCCGATGGCAGCCTGGGCAGCGCCGCTGGCCCACTCGCCGCAAAGATCACACTGAAGAACGCGCATCTGTACGCGCTGTGGTGTACCGACTGACGTGAGTCTGTAAAGATGAGAAACCGACGCAACAAGGTAGAACCAAAGGTAAGATGATGGGAGGCTATGCCATGTCGAACCGACTCGATCGCCGCGAAATGTTGTGTAGCACCGCCCTGGCTGGCGTGGGTGTCTACTTGTCCGGAAGCCGTGCGCGGGGCCAGGGACAAACGCCCAACGAGAAGTTGAATATCGCCATCATTGGTGCTTCTGGACGCGGGGCCGCCAATCTTGCCGGTGTGGCCGGCGAGAACATCGTCGCTCTGTGCGACGTGGACGAAAAGCGAGCCGCTGGGGCCTTTACCAGGTTTCCGAAGGCCAAGAAGTACCATGACTTTCGCAAGATGCTGGACGAGATGGATCGCGAAATCGACGCGGTCGTGGTCAGCACCACGGACCACACGCACGCGCCGGCCAGTGTGGCAGCGATGGCGCGAGGGAAACACTGCTATTGCGAGAAGCCGCTGACGCACACGGTCTCCGAGGCGCGGGCCATGGCCGAAGTGGCCGCCAAGAACAAGGTCGTCACCCAGATCGGCACGCAGATCCATGCGGGCGACAACTATCGCCGAGTGGTCGAGTTGGTCCAATCGGGTGCGATTGGCCCTGTGACTGAGGCACATGTCTGGATCGGCTGGGGCAAGGGCGGCCGCGACCAGCCCAAAGAAACTCCGCCGGTCCCGCCGCAGTTGAATTGGGATCTCTGGCTCGGTCCTGCTCCATTCCGTCCGTATCACCCAAGCTACATGGCAGGCGGCTGGCGAGCTTTTTCGGATTTCGCCAGCGGCAACCTCGGCGACTTCGGGCCGCATTACGTGGATTTGCCTTATTGGGCGCTCGGATTGAAGTACCCAACCGCGGTCGAAGCGCAAGGCCCTCCGGCGCATCCGGGCTGTCCGCCGTGGATTCTGACCGTTCGCTACGAGTTCCCCGCCCGAGGCGAACTCCCGCCGGTGACGCTGCACTACTATCAAGGCGAAGGCAATACGGCGATTGTCGCTGAAAAGAAGCTGCCCGCGTGGGCCGCCCGATCCGGCATCCTCTTTGTCGGTTCCAAGGGCATGGTCGTGGCCAATTACGGCCAGCGAGCCATGTTGCCCGAAAAGGACTTCGCCGACTTTCAGCCGCCTGACACAACCATCGCCCGTTCCATCGGCCATCACCGGGAGTGGGTGGAGGCATGCAAGTCCGGCGGCCCGACCACCTGCGGCTTCGACTACTCGGGCCCGCTGAACGAGTCGTTGTTGTTGGGCAACGTAGCCTACTACGCGGGAACCAAGCTCCAATGGGATCCCGTGAACCTGAAGGCGACCAATTGTCCTGAGGCCGACAAGTACATCCAGCACCATTACCGCGATGGTTGGTCGTTAACCTCGTGAGCCGTTAGGCCATGCCGATTGCGGATGTAGAGTCGGCGTTTCTCCCAGATGACCGAACCGCCCTTTGCATCCAGGCACAGAGCGTCCGTTTCGCCTAGTCCGCCAGCAAGAGATAGATCGGTGCATCCGTTATCGTCAACCCGGTGTCCGCGGACAAGGCCAGAGGGGCGCCCATCAGGTCCCAACCCTGGCGGGCTTTCGGGAACCTTAGAGTGGCCCGCTGCCCGGTTCTCGCCCAAGCGATGGCGACCGGACCTCGCGGTGTCTGAAAGTAGTGGACCCATGCGTTTTCAGTAGGTCTATCCGTTCGAAGAAAGCGAGCCCCGTCAAGGATCCAACTTATCTGCGCGTAGGCGGCTACGTTGGGTCGAGGCTGGCCATCGCCCTCCAGGAATCCTTGCCAACGGAGAATCTTCGGCGAACCGTCGATGAAGAAATTGTAGAAGAAAAACTGGCGGACGCCGGCCGCCAACTGGGACACGTACTGCCGGACCAGCCAACGGGCCATGTGTCCGGACGCAACGGTGTCCGCAGGACACGGCCGATAAGTAAGACTGCTGCCCGGATTGGCATAGCCGCCTTCGCTGTTGATGATCGGCAGTTCGCGACCTGCGGCTCGCATCTTCGCCCGTAGTTTCTCCAGCCATTGGTGGATCGGTTCGCTTGTCTCGTCGACCGAACGAGTGATGTATTGATGGAAACTGAAAACGTCCATCAGCTCCAGCGCGCCCAGGTCGATAATCTGCCACGTAAACTGTTCCGCGGGCGAATCCTTCGCCAACGCACCTGCAACGCAACCACCGATCACGGTTGCATCGGGGTCTTCGCGTTTGACGACGCCGTATGTGTGCCGCAGCATTTCGACGTAGGCTTCAGCGCGAGATTGGCCTTCGCGAGGCACGAGCCAACCGCTCAGGTTCGGTTCGTTCCAGACTTCCCACACGTGGATGTCATGCTTGTAGCGGCGAACGACGTTTGTCACATAGGTCTCCCACTCGCCCCAATCGCGCGGCAACCAGGCCCCGGTGCCCGTGTAGAAACTGAAATCGGGCGTGCCAGGCGGTGCGGTGGATGCCCAGGTAGGGCACCGATCTAACGATCCGACAAGCTGCAGACCCGCGCGGCGCGCCAGCGCGATGGGTTCGTCGCGCCATTGCCACTGGCCCTTGGCTCGCGGCTCGACGATGCGCCACTTGGTGTGATTCGGAGGATGTAGTCTCAGCCAGCGTACCCCGACGGCACGTGCCACGGCCAGGCCGCTTGGGTCCACGGCAAAGTGGGCGCCGAACGGTGAATCGAGCACCGCGCCGGTTCGCTCGGGCGGCGGCAGAATGGCAAAGGTGGCTTCGTTGCGGCGGGGGCCGTCATCCTTCCACGTGACTGAGGCACGATACCAGCCGCGTCCCAGTTCGCGGACGGGGATCACTTCTTCCTGTCGTCCGCCGGCCGGTTGCCATTCCCCGGACATTCGGACGGTGGCCCAGAAATCCTCGATCGACCACGTCAACCGCCTCGGTGCGGCCGACTCGGGCGCGGACGCCATCAGGCGGAGTTCCGGGTGATCATCGTCATGATAGAATGACAGGGGGTGTCGGTCGGGCAGGATTGCGGCGCGAAAACGCGACAGCGCGTCGTCCCGTTGGTCCTGGCGAAGAACAACGTCGTCGATCCACAGGGTGGCAGGCCCCGTAACGACGAAACGCGCATGGTCATTCGCTTGCGGCATGAAACGCGTGTTGCCCGACGCGGTCAGCATTCGCCAATTCGTATCCACTTGCGATCGCATTCCGCAGTGTGTGGAGCCGAATTGAATCTGTGCCGGCGCCGCCGCACGGACGCGGCAGGAGACATGAATGGGATGGCCCGAAGATACCTCCGTTACGTCGCTGGCAAGCGTAATGGTGATGCCGTCGGGCACGGTCAGGTTCAGACACGGATCTCCGTCGACCGCAACGATCGACGTTTGGGCTTCGCGCCAGTAGTCGCAACCGTGATTCACCAGCCAATTCGCCAAATGGAGATCAAAGTTGCCATTGTCGAGTAGGTTTCCGGCTCGCGCGGCCGGAGACAGTCTCTTTGCTTCTTCGATCGTCACTTCGTGCACCGATAGGTCATCGACCCACAGACTGCCTTCCTTGACAAACCGCAGCATGAACCGGCCGTTAGGATCGTCCACCGTCGACGTCCACAGGTACTCGGCCTGTCGCCATTCTTCTCCCACGCGAAAACCTTGTTCCACATAGACGCGATAGGGAGTCGGTGCCTGACGCAATTGCAGTGCCACGACTCCCACATCGCCACGCAGCCAACCACGAACTCGAAACACCCGGCCCTTCACAAGCGGTACGGGCACCGAAGGGATAAACTGAACGGCGCCGTAGTCCAATCGACTGCAAGTGATTCGCTGGCTTGCGCAGCCGCTGCGACGATCTTGTTGGTCGCCCGTGTACTCGACATCCAGGTCGGCCCAGGTGCGCGAATTGTCCAGCCAGTCTTCCGCGATGCCCTCCCGGAAAGCGCCTTCGAAACCGTTGTTGCGAAGCAATTCCACTTCGGCTGAGGCGCGACACGACAGCACTGCAAGTATTGCGATACTCGTAACTCGGAGATGAATTGTCACGGCATGTCTTGTCGAAATGGCATTCATTAGAATGAAGTGGTCGGTCTTCTATGGCTCGGGAGTTGGCTTGGAACGCTCCTCCGATCGTCGCTCGACGACCTGGCCCACGAGTTCCAGAAGACGATCATAATGATCGAGAGCTTCGGTGTCGCGTTTCATCCGAAACAGTTGCCCGATCGTTAACCCGAGTTCGAAGATCTCCATGGCGTCACTGGAGGGGCGAGCCGCAACACGTCCGATCGCGGCAAGCGGGTGAATTGTGGCCATGACGGTCTCGCGTTTCCGTGGTAACTGACCGACTTTGTCCAGCAGTTCCGGCCAACGGTCCGGGTCGTCAAGGAGTCGTTTCAGCTCGCTCGTATCTGGTGCCTGTTTCAGCGGGATTCCTCCTTGCCGTTTGACCGGGAATCCCAACAGCCGCGCCACCGCGACAGGTTCGCGGATCGTGCCGTCTGGATAGACGATCCCGGACATTTCGCGAAACTGCACTTTGCCGATCATGAGTTCCCAGAAGTAGAAACCGATTTGCCGACGCTCGATGACATCAAGCGCCATTTCGTAGGGCTGGCCGGCGCCGGGATTTCCGAATTCGGTGACAATCACCGGCTTACCCGCTGGCCGAGCATAACCGAAAGTCAAATCAAGATCGTTGTCCAGCCACTCTTCGTGAGGCGAATAGGAATGCACGGAAGCCACATCCACCAGATCAATCGTTTTGGGAATGTATTCGACGACGGCATGGCCCACGGTGATCGGCCTCTGCGGATCAATCCGCTTCACGAACTTGCAGAAGTGGCGGCAGAACTCCCAGATGGCGTCACGCTCCGCCCGCGTCACGTGGGCGAAGTCCGCCATCGGCTCGTTCATGATGTCCCACATCAGCACACGCGGGTCACCACGAAAGCGGGTAACCACATCGGACACATATCGTTCCAGTTGCGGCCAATGCTCCTTTCCGATACGGCTGTAGCCGGGGTTGTTGACCCAGGTGGGCGAATCAGCTTTGGCAAGCGACGGTTCGTTTCCGAAGCAGGAGTCGAACAGCACAAACATGGGCCGAATTTTGTGGCTGTCGGCCAGTTCGACGAAGCGATCGACGTGTTTGACGAACGCCTGGGGATCGTCTTCGTACACCACGTACTGCAGAAACACGCGAACTGAATTCAGGGACAGACGCCTCGCCAGAGCCAACTCGCGATCGACGACCTGTGGATCGAAGTCTTTCCAGGCACCAACGCTGGTACTCGCGTAACTCGGCACGTAGTTGGCGCCGCGGATTCCCGAAAAGCCTTGTGACTCCTCGACAGGTGCTTCGGATTCCTGAGCTGGCGCGTTGGCGGCCGAAAAGAACAGCACACAAAGACCCACCGCTGTCGTCATAACTTGCATCGGAAACACGTGACATGACGGCATGAGCGATGGAAACGCCTCGGAACGACTGAGTCTACCCATATTCGACCTCACTTTGCGGTGTCCAATTGTCATCATCGCCGGACCTGACCGACTACACGGCACAGCTTCAAGAGCTTTGTAGGATGGCCCTCCGAGGCCGTCCACCGAAAGACAAATCACGTGTTCAGGCAAAGACGGACGGCCTCGGAGGGCCATCCTACAGAAGTTCATGCGAAGTTCGGCTCCAGTCTATCAGATTCACCGACCTCTGAGAGACCGCTGGCATCCTGGAGGGTGCATTTTGTTTGGCTATAATGCTGTGCGATGCTTGCGATCGACACCCGAGAAGAATAGAGGAACGGATTATGCTGCAAACGCTTGGACGATTGTTGTCGTATCGGCCACTTGTGTGGGTGGCTGTTTGTCTAATGCCAATGTCGATTCTGGCCCGCGGCGCCGAGCCCAATTCAGGAGCCGAGTGGGAGAGAATTCGCCCCGACTTCAGCAACGTCCGGGGTTTGAACTACATCGCCTCGTACGCGCCATCCGACGTGGCCATGTGGCGGTCCTACGACCGTGACCAGATCGATCGTGAACTTGGCCTGATCAAAGGTATGGGAGCCAACAGCCTGCGCGTGTGGCTGGCTTGGGTGGTGTATGACGTCGAGGGAGACAAGTTCATCGGCAAATTCGAGGATTTCCTCTCGCTGTGCGAGAAACACCGGATAACCGTAATGCCCATCCTCTGGGATTCGTGTTTCGGCGACGAACTGGCCAGCTACGACGACGTAAAGGACTGGGTTGCCAACCCCGGCACCAAACGCGTGGCCGACGCGTCCTTCCGCAAGAGCGGAGACGAATACGTTCGAGCGGTGGTCGCAGCGGGCAGCGACAACCCGAGCTTGCTGGCTTGGGACATTATGAACGAGCCGTCGGGCCCCAAAGTGAACGAATGGCTGAAACACTACTGTCATCTGGTAAAGGCGGCCGACCCGAAACATCCGCTCACGATTGGCTGGGCTCACGCGAGCAGCAATGCGATCTCGGCCGATTGGGTCGATGTCATGTCGTATCACCCGTACGGCATCTTTGACAAGAACCGGCAGACTTGGACCGAGACAGTCCGCGAACTCTCGAAGAAACACGGCGGCAAGCCCATCCTGGCGTCCGAAGCCGGCGGACCGGGTTTCGGACAGCGCTACGAGGAGTGCCTTGAGTTTTTCGAACGGGAGCACGTGGGCTTCCACTTGTTCGAGGCCATGATCGGCACGAATCGTTTTCGGAACATTACCGGGTTCTTCTATCCCGACGGTTCGGTTCGCGAGATCGATCCGGTCAAGGCCTTCCAAGCACTAGCCCAGCGCCAGGGCGTCGACGCAAACAGAGAATACAAGCTTAACTCGTCTGAGTTGCCGTATCTGACTCTCGGCGTAGAAGGCATCACCGATCTGATCCTTCATTGGGAGGAGAAGGAGCTGACTGCCGAGAACTACCAACGGCATGAGTCTCTTCTGAAATGGACGTTTATCAGCCTGGCCTGGGGCGGGGTGCTGGGTGATCACATCGAGCATGTTCAGGCGGTCAAACAACGGGCCGACGACGCGCTCAAGAATGGCGATATGGCCGAAGTGAAGAAAGCCACTTCCGAACTCGCGCGTCTGGCCGCAAAGCTCTTGATTGAACACAAGTTCATTGACGCCGCCGATCATCCATGAACGTGAACACCAATTGGAAATCTCTATGATCAAACATCTTGCTCGATTCCGCGCTTCATTTCGTGCGTCGCTCGTCCTCTTCACCATGCTTGCGCTGACGGCATCTGTTCTTGGCCAAGGCTCGAAACAAGATTATGAACGGGCGGCAAGTTACGGAGGCCGTACGCGAAACAAGGTCTTTCGCTCAGACGTCCGTCCCAACTGGCTCGATGACAAACAACGATTTTGGTACCGCATCGAAATCGGACCGCAACAGTACGAGTTTGTCTTTGTCGATGCGGAAAAAGGAGCGCGGCAACTCGCGTTTGACCATGAACGAGTCGCTGAAGCGCTCGGCGAGGCGAGCGGCGAGAAGGTTCAAGCGAAACAACTGCCCTTCCGTTCCATCTCATTCAGTGACGATCGGTCCGCCGTTCGTTTCTCTGCCTTGGGAAAACACTGGCAGTGGAACCTGGAAAGCCAAGAGCTTTCGGAGGCAGCGCAAATGGAATCGGCGGATGCAGATGACACGGGCGTGAACGTGCTCGATTCGGTTCACCCGTCACGGCGGACAGGCGAAGAGACATCGGTTCGCTTCGAGAATCGCACCAAAGGGGACGTCAAGCTGTTTTGGGTTGACGGTTCCGGCGTTCGGAAGCAATACGAGACAATCGCTGCCGGCCGGCGCCACGAACAACACACGTACGAAGGCCACGTGTGGCTTGTCGTCGATGCCGAAGGTCGCCCACTGGCCGCCTTCGAAGCAACGGCCGAGCGGGGTCTGGCTGTCATCGATGGTTCGAAGCGGCCGGCAATTGCCCGTCGGCGAGGATCGCGAGGCGGAAGCCGTCGGGACGATGCTTCTCCCGATAAGGGCCTGCGAGCGTTCATCCGCGAACACAACGTATTCGTGCAAGCAGCGGAAGACGATCAGGAATTCGCGCTCAGTACCGACGGCACGGAGGACGACCCTTACGAGCCGCGATTCCATTGGTCGCCCGATTCGAGGAAGCTTGTTGTGCAACAGGTGCGCAAGGGAGATGAGCGCAAGGTTCACGTGATTGAATCGTCGCCGAAAGATCAACTGCAGCCAAAGCTACAAACCTTCGACTACGCAAAGCCGGGGGATCGTATGCCAGTGCCGCGACCTCGCCTGTTCGACTTGGAGTCGCGCTCGCAAGTCCAGGTCTGCGACGAACTGTTCCCGATCGCATGGAGTATCTCGGAAATACGATGGTCCGCGGATTCGGAACGCTTCACGTTTTTGTACAACCAGCGCGGCCATCAAACGCTGCGGATCGTCGAGGTGGACGCGACCAGCGGAGAGACGCGCGCCGTCGTCGACGAGCAAAGCCCTACGTTCATCGATTACGCGGCGAAACGCTTCACTCACTACCTGGACGAAACGGCTGAAATCATCTGGATGAGCGAACGCGACGGCTGGAATCATCTTTACCTTTACGATGCAGAAACCGGCAAAGTCAAGAACCAGATTACCCGTGGCGAGTGGGTCGTGCGCGGCGTGGAACGCGTGGATGACGAAGGTCGGCAGATCTGGTTCCGCGCGGGCGGCGTCCGGACGGAGCAGGATCCGTATTACGTGCACCTCTGTCGAGTGAACTTCGACGGCACGGGACTCACGGCGTTGACCGAAGGCGACGGAAACCACAAGTGGGCTTTTTCTCCCGATCGCCATTTCTTCATCGACCGCTTCTCACGCGTAGACCAACCGGTCGTGACCGAGTTGCGTAACAGCCAAGACGGCAGTCTGGTATGCGAACTGGAGCGAGCCGATTGGAGCAGACTTGGCGATACCGGCTGGAGTCCACCGCAACGTTTTGTCGCCAAGGGTCGTGACGGCGAAACGGATATCTATGGCATCATCGTGAGGCCGACCAACTTCGATCCCACTCGCAATTATCCCGTCATCGAGAAGATCTACGCGGGACCACAGAGTGCATTTGTGCCCAAGTCCTTTGGCCTCTTGAACGACTTGTACGGCATGGCGGAGCTTGGCTTTGTGGTCGTACAGATCGACGGAATGGGGACGTCGCATCGCTCGAAGGCGTTTCACGACGTGTGCTGGAGAAACCTGGGCGATGCCGGCTTTCCCGACCGTATCGTCTGGATGAAGGCTGCGGCGGCCAAACATCCGGAAATGGACTTGACGCGCGTCGGCATCTACGGCGGTTCCGCGGGTGGACAGAACGCGTTGGGCGGCCTACTCATGCATGGCGATTTCTACAAGGCCGGGGCAGCCGACTGCGGTTGCCACGACAATCGCATGGACAAGATATGGTGGAACGAACTCTGGATGGGCTGGCCCGTGGGCCCGCACTACGAAGAGCAGTCGAATGTCACGCAGGCTCATCGGCTCGAAGGCAAACTGTTGCTGACCGTCGGCGAACTCGACCGCAACGTGGATCCCGCATCCACGATGCAGGTCGTCGACGCACTGATCAAGGCAGACAAGGACTTTGAAATGCTCGTAGTCCCCGGCGCCGGTCACGGAGTCGGCGAGCGGCCCTACGCCAAGCGGCGGCGCGCCGACTTCTTCGTGCGACACCTGCTCGGCGTCGAGCCGAGATGGTAGCCGGCAGACGACGGGGACTGACCTCGCGCGGCAGTGTGGTCCAGACCGAGCGAGACCTGAAACGCCTGTTCCCCCAGGAAGCCTGGGGCGGGCGCAGGAACGGGTTTGCAGGATGCTCGTGTGTTCACGGGAAAACGGGTAGCCGGATTCGTGAGAATTCGGACCGCTAGCTTCCCAGACCCCGGAAGTCTCACGACTTCCGCTACGAACCCCTTCCTGCGCCCGCCTGCAACTGCAAATCATCTACTACGGCCGCCAGCACTGTTCGACCCGCGGCTGCGACGGCACCATCTGCGAGATCTGCCGCACGTGCTATCCCCGCAGACGCAAACCCGTTCGAACGAACAAGGCGTGACGGTTTTCCGTGTGCCTTTTGACTCCACCCCCCAATTCTGTTACAAACAAGAATACTGAAGCGCACACGTCCTGCGGCATATGCCCAAGAGGTCGATCCAATGAAAGTGTGCCCGAAATGCGGTCAGGCTACTCCGCTCTGGTCGCGGGATCTTCGTTCTGGGTTGTGTGGACCCTGTGTTCGAGCGGGAGCGGCGCAGCGTGAACGAGAGGAACGAGAAGCTCGGGAAACCATCGTTGTTGAAGGTAAGCCGTTGAGCTGTCCGATTTGTGGGCACGAACGGTTCAGCAAAATGCGTGTCTCCAGTTGGGACCTGGCTGTGAGGCTGCCAAGTATGACGGCGTGTTCCTGTAAACGCTGCAGGTATGTGATGTGGTTCCAGCGTGACGAAGAAGGGTGAATGAAGCCGAGTCAATACCGCGTATGCTGATGACCGTTATCTGAGAGGCCACCGCCATGCACGTCCGTTGCCCACACTGCCACAACGCGATCGAACTGGTAGCCGAGGCCAGTCTAGAGGAAATCGTCTGCCCGTCATGTGGTAGTAGCTTAAATCTGGTCGGAACCGAGACGACCGAGTCGTATCGTCCCGGAACACAGATGCTCGGCCACTTCGAGGTGATCCAGCAACTGGGCATCGGTCACTTCGGCAGCGTTTGGAAGGCCCGTGACACGGAATTGGACCGGATCGTCGCCATCAAGATGCCACGGCAAGAGCGGCTAAGTGCTGAGGAGATGGGAGTTTTCTTCCGAGAGGCTAGAGCGGCTGCACAACTGGATCACACAAATATCGTCACCGTGCACGAGGTTGGGCGGGAAGGCGATCAGATCTACATTGTCAGCAACTGCGTCGAAGGTGCGGATCTCAGCAAGTGGCTTAGCGCCAAGAGGCTTCCGGCGAAAGAAGCCGCCAAGCTATGTGCCAAGATCGCCGATGGGCTACAGCACGCCCACGAAGCCGGTGTATTCCACCGCGACCTGAAACCCGCCAACATCATGATGGACACGGCGGGTGAGCCACACATCATGGATTTCGGCCTGGCCCGGCGTGAAAGCGGCGAGATCACGATGACCGTGGACGGCAAGGTGCTCGGCACGCCGGCCTACATGTCGCCGGAACAGGCCAAGGGCAAGTCGCACGAAGCCGACGCCCGCAGCGATATCTACTCTCTCGGCGTCATCTTCTATGAACTGCTGACGGGCGAGCGTCCTTTTCGTGGCGAGAGGCAGATGCTTCTGGTCCAGATCGCCAACGAAGACCCGCCTGCGCCACGCAAGCTTGACAACAAGATACCGCGGAACCTGGAGACCATTTGCCTGACTTGTCTCCGCAAAGAGCCAGGGCGGCGGTATCAGACTGCTTCCGAATTAGGCGACGATCTTCGCCGAGCGATCAACAATGAACCGATCAGAGCGAAGCCCATCAGCCGGCTTGAGAAGACGTGGCTGTGGTGCAAGCGGAAGCCTGCGACGGCAGGTCTGGTCGCCGTTTCCGTGGTCTTGGTGGTCAGCGCTGTGGTGTTTCTGCAGTACATCGCACATACACGGCGCATTCACACGGAACAGACGGCAGATCAGCGGATCAGGCACGCGGAGCAGATGGCGGCTGAGCAAATCAAGCACGCAAGACAGACGTTGGAAGAGCGCCTCGAAAACGATCGCAAGAGGGCGGCTACCCTAGTCGAGTCGCTCATCGCTGCCCCGCCAGAGGCTGTTCCCTACGTGATTCAAAACTTGGAGCCATGCGAGAGCATGTCGTCCCGATACTCCGGACACGATTTGACGAATCGGACGGCGACGCCATTGGACAGCTTCACGTTGCATGTGCCTTGGCCGAGTTCGGCGAATTCGATTTCGCGTTCCCTTTTGTAGTTCTCAAAGATGCCAAGCCCGGCGAGTGTTCTAACGTCGTCAAGGCCCTGGAAGATGCCCCAGATGCTTGGTTATCTGCGGTAGATAAAGAAATCGAAGCGGCAGACGCAAACCAAGACTGGCCGTTCAAAGCGCGGCTGGCCATCGTGGCGTTACACCTGGGAGACCCATCCCTGGCCGAGGAAATGTGCGAACTTGGCCCCGATCCTATCGAGCGTATCATCTTCATCGACGAAATCACATCATTCCACGGCGACCTAGTCGTCCGTCCATCTTCGATTGTCCGGTGCTAGCATCAGATTAGGCTTCAGTCCAGCCTAACGCAGGTTTGGTCCAAGTGGTGCTAGCGTTTTGGAGCCGCCGCCGCCGCTTGACGGTGTGCGTAGGATTCTCTGG
>JADHUC010000296.1 GCA_016784735.1 Pirellulaceae bacterium
CCGTCGTTGCCGGTCAGGAGGTCGTGCGCACGGCCGTACCGGCGGACGACATGATGCAGGCGTTCGCCTACAAGCATCTGGTCCCCGCCGAAGATTTGAAGGTTGTTGTCTGGTACTGGTCCAAACCCCCAGCTTCAAAGGCTCCAGCGGCCAACACGCCGCGCCCGCGTTACCAGAGCCCAATAAAACTCCTCGGCGATACGCCCGTGAAGATCCCCGCCGGCGGAACCGTCGAGTTGCGAGTCACCATACCTGCCCGCGAGGGCGAGATCCAAGTCGAACTGAGCGATCCGCCAGAAGGCATCACCATCGACAGCGTGTCGCGATTCGACAAGGGCGTGGCCATCTTGCTGCGCGGCGACGCCGAGCGAGCCAAGCCGGGCCTCCAAGGCAACCTGATCGCCAATGCGTCGCAACAAAGGACGCTGACGGACGGAGACGGAAAAACGCGAGAGTACCGCTCCGTGCTAGGCACATTACCCGCCATGCCCTTTGAAGTCATCAAGCCCCTGCAGGCGGCCGAGAAGTAGATCCTGATGTTCTGGTCCAGCGAGTCTTGAGTGATCACTTGTCCGCATGAATCGGAGAGCAAGTCTCTGAGGCAAACGGGCGTGAACGCGGCGTGCTGCAACGAGCGCGAGGCCCCGTTCCCGATTCACTGTAATCTCCACGCTGACGGGGGTGATAGGCCGGTGATTCGGAGCTGTCAAACCAGCTTGTTACGCGCGTAGGTCGCCCCCAAGCGTCCAGAATCGACAAGTAACGAATGAACTAGGTGTGCGCCTTAGGGCGGAAGCAAAAATGCGTTCGGTCTCTCAAATCAGTGCAGGTTACAACCAACCATGCCGGAGTCCGAAAACCGCCGTATTGCGCCGTCAATCTAATGACACCGATTGGCGGCTCTCGCTGGCGGAAACTGCGGTCGGTCGCTGTGATACCAAAGCAGTTTACGCGCACCGCTAATGTCACGCTCAACGGGCGTACACTCCGAAGATTCGGTGGTTTGTTGGTGCGTCTTACCTTCTTGGTTTCGCTGCCGGAGACTATCGATTTTGGCTTGCGCCATAATGCACGATGGAAATCGGCGTCTGTCTACTACCAAATTAACGGGTCGCTGTCTTGGGACCATCCATTCTAACTTGGAGCGACCACGGGATCAGTTGTTGTGTCGTGCCTCACGGTTCTCGTCGTTAACATCGTCGTTTGGTTGTATGGCGAATCCGTCATCAGATGAACCGGATGCGCTAATGTGTGCACCTACGGATCTGTGGGAGGCTTGGGTGGGCAACCACCCAGGCCGACCCGGCCCGAAGCACGCTAGTCGCGTCGCGTTCCCCACCCCACGGTTCGTTCCAATCGTCGACAACCTCAGATTCTGTTTGACCGATCGGCGGCGACCGGTGTTCAGTTGACAATGAATGATTTGTGTACGAAGATTGCTCCTACATGGGCGTTCAATGACCTCTCCCGCAAGAACACAACAAGACGATGGAGGAATCGGTTTGGCCAGTGCTCTTAGCCTCGAAGATCAGATCCTAGTTGCATTGCGTCGAATCACGCGGGCGATTGACTTGCGTTCGCGCACGCTGCTTCAAGACTATGGATTGACGGCGCCTCAGTTGACTAGCCTGCATGCAATCTCGCGGCTTCAGCCCGTCAAAGCTGGTGGAGTCGCTAAAGAGATTCATCTTGGGCAGCCGACCGTCACGGGCATCCTCACTCGCCTGGAGCATCGAGGGCTGATCCAACGGACGCGAGGCGAGCGCGACCGGAGAAGCCTCAATGTTCGGTTGACTGAAGAGGGCGAGCGTGTTCTACGTGATGCCCCTTCGCTGTTGCAGGACCAGTTTTTGCAGAAGCTCGCTGAGCTGAAAGAGTGGGAACGAACACAAATACTAGCAACTCTTCAGCGGATCGCAGGTATGATGGATGCGGGAGCCATCGACGCGGCACCGGTACTGAGCAGCGAACTAGTCGACGCCACAGCCGGTGATGCTCCGTTTCACATCGAAGAGACAGAAGCACAGCCGGACACTTCGCCCGAATCACCCCCGGACGCCAAGTAAACGAGCGAATAGCCCTTTCGTACGGACTACGACAGATCGGGGAAGAAGCGATGCGGGAGCTTTGGATGCCCACACGAAGCAGAGAACTGGTGGGATTCGTGGAGTGATTGCCTTCGGAATTCGCCCGTGGTCCCTTGCGCGGGCTCAAGTCGTGATGGTGAGACGCCTAAGCGTGAAAACCAGGCTCCCACTTTCCTGATTGGCCAGAGCCGGCGTTTTCACCAGGGGGTCGCCAAGTCGCCTTCGTCAGATGGGAGGGAGGAGTTTGAGCTTTCCGGCAACAACGCTTCGGCGTATCGCGACGATGCTGTGCCTGATCCTGGCGGGAGAGGCCATCTTCACGCTTCCCTTCCACGTCAGCCGGTTCTTCGGAGTGACGTTCCTCAGAGTCTTTGGATTCAACGAGGCGCAGTTAGGCTACCTATTTCTAGTTTACGGTGTGGTGGCGATGGTTGCCTACGGGGTAGGCGGCCCGCTGGCAGACCGTTTTTCGGCGCGAAAACTCTTGGCGTTTTCGCTGGTGGCGACAGGAATTGGCGGCTTCTACATGGCTCGCGTTCCGGGGTTTGCCGGAATGTGTGTGTTGTTCGGATTCTGGGGGGCCTCCACGATCCTGATGTTCTGGGCACCTCTGATCCGCGCCACGCGTGAGTGGGGGTCGCACGACGAGCAGGGACGCGCATTCGGCTTCTTGGAAGGTGGGCGAGGCTTGCTCGCTGCGATCTTGACTACGGTTACGGTTCTGGCTTTCCGGAGCTTCCTGCCGGATCCGGAAGCGATCGATGAATCTCAGCGAAGAGCCGCTCTGTTGAGCGTCATCTACACGTACAGCCTAACGTGCTTCGTCGCGGCGGCATGCGTGTGGTTCTTGGTGCCCGACACCGCACGACGTAGTCCGTCGCGCAGCGGCGAGACGAAAAGAGGTCGCATCGCACTGGTGGTGAAGATGCCCGCAGTATGGCTGCTGGCGGTCGTGATCATCTGCGCCTACTGCTCGTACAAAGCGTTTGTGCTGTTCCCGCTGTACGCCGAGGCCGGCTTCGGCTGGTCTGAAAAGGACACGCCAACGCTGAATGCCTTGGGGGCATGGCTTCGGCCTGTTGCCGCACTTGTCGCGGGGTTGGTCGCAGACCGAGTGAGCGCCACGCGTGCCGGCGCGTTCTGCTTCGCGTTGCTGATTGTGACATACATCTGTTTTGCCGTTATTCAGCCGGGCGATCAAACGGTGTGGATTCTCTGGGCCAATGTGATTGTAGTGACGACCGCAGCTTGCGCGCTGCGAGCGGTCTATTATGCGGTCCTCGAGGAGACGTCCATCCCCCGGGACGCTACGGGGTCGGCGGTGGGCGTGGTTGCGTTTTTTGGCTACACGCCGGAAGTGTTCTTTGCACCGTTGGCCTTTGGTATCGTCGCGGCTTCGCCTGGCGCCACGGGCTACCAACACGTCTTTGGGCTGCTTGCGGCAATCGCCGCGGTTGGGCTGGTGGCTACCGTGGCCATTCGAAGGATCTATCCCCAACAATAAACTAAGGCGGAAATCAGCGTCCTTCGAACTTGAACTCTCGGTACATGTGGTCCGAATCGTCGTACAATTCGAAGTGGTGTGGGATATTCATCATCTCTTGTCGACTTCGAATACTCCCACCAAGCCGTGCGAGCAACCGAGCCCTCGCTGGAGCTTCATCGCCAGGTAACGCAGGGCGTAGCCGAGTTGGGGCTCGATGATGTTTTCGCGCGGCAAGCCGTAGCCAAGCCATCCTGTCCCTTCCACGACCAGTCGCATGCGCTCCATCATTTCTTGCAGCGGCGGCGGATACGAGCCTGGAATCGGTGCTGGCGGGGAGGTATATCCACGTGTAACGATGTCGTATAGCTGCATCAGCTCGTCCACGTATAATACCAGCGTGTTCCAACACATCTGCAAGTGCTCGAAGTAATCGTCGAGAAACTCGAAGCCCGGCTTGGGCACGTAGTCGATCAGTAGCGAGCTGAGGTCTGTCCGGATGTTGACCTCGTGCAGCGAGTTGACGGCCTGGCGGATCGGTTGGGCATGGGGGTTGTATTCTGCCGTATCCATGTGCCGGCCAGTGAAAACCGAGCGATCGAAATACTCCAGTGGTTTGATCTCCACGCCGGCCCGCTCGCTTGCCTCGGCGACAATCCCTTCCGCCTCCTGGCGGCTAATCAGCCGCAGCAAAAGGTGGTCAAGTTGATCGCGCAGTTGTTCGCGTTCTTCTTTTTCGTAAATGTAGGAAACCACGTAGTCCATGTTGCGGTTTTCCGCCAAGTTGTTTGTCCACAGCGTCTGCCACTCGTAGGAATACCGCCCCAGCCAGTCACAGACGATCAGGCTGTAGCCTTCGGTTCGCTTTGCAATATCCGCCAGCAGGCAGATTAGTGTTTCGTCGTCGTTGTGATGGGAACAAGTGCCGTACGAGGTGAAATACAAATCGTAAGGTTTCTCATCGCCCGACACCGGAAGTCCCTTGGTGAAATCAGCTTGCTCGAAGGCCAATTTGGAATTGTCCCCAGAGATAGCCTGGGCTTGGCGAATGAGGTCTTCGTTTAGTTCGATCCCTTTATAGAACCCCAAGACACCCGGGGTCAGCAAGGCTATCTCGAACTCCTGCAGGTCTGCATCACGGTGCCGGATGCCGGTAAGCAGCTCGTAGCCGTCGGCGCTGCCGCATCCCAAATCCAGGATCCGCACGCGTTGCATCAGCGACTGCTTGTGCTCTATCAGACGCTCGACGTGAGGTCGCAGGAAGAACCGAGTGATCTCGTCTTCCCACAGCCGCCGTACGTTGTCGTACTTGCCCACGAGCCCGGATTGCTTGGCGTACAGACCACTCGTGGCCGCCTCGCTGTAGGCATCCATCTGTTCCACCATCGTCTCGTCGCTCACGTCACTGCTCCCTGTTCTACTTGGATGGTTGCCGGCAACATTCCGGGAATGTTCGATTCGATGTCGCGTTTCACTTCGTCGGGCAGCTCGGTTCGCGGCAGTTCCATGATTTCCTGGCAACGCCGATGCGCAGCCGCCAAGGCACCAGACTCCTCATCCTCCAACGGAAACCGGGCGTAGACCGGATCGCGAGACGGCAACGGGAGGTGGTACATGTAAGTTTTGTCCGGCGAATCCATGACTTCCCGCACCAGCGACACCACCTCCTGCCGCCGCTCTTCACGGATCTGCGGATCCGCGTATGTTCGCTTCACCAAGTCGATGTGCGCGTCGTCCAGGACGGCCTGCTCCGGACAGAAGACGTTGGTCCGCTCCAGCAGGCCAAAAGCGTAATGGATGTACTGCGCTCCGGACGCCGGCACGGCCAACAGCGTCAGCATCTTCTCTGCCGTGGCCTGGATGCCCGGTACCGACGCATCGGCAACACCGGCGGTCGAGTAGCAGGGGAGCCCATAGAATCGGGCCATCTGAGCGCAGTCGACCGTGTAGTGGATGACCTCGGGCGCCGCGTACATGTCGTTCAGATTGTCCAATCGCGTTCGAACGGGAACCGCCCCGTACAGGACCGGTGCGCCAGGTGCCACCAATTGATTAAGGGCTATGCCTGCGAGTAATTCAGCATTTATTTGGGCAACCATGCCAAATTCGTCGAACGGCCCAGTGGCGCCGCCCATGGGACAGCTTGAGATCACGACGGGAACACGACGTTTTGAAATTTCGATCAGCTTCGATGCCGTATCATCCACCATCTGTAAGGGGCTCTTGATCACGCAGGTGATGAATGAGAGCACGGGGTTTCTTTCAAAAGCATCCGCGCCGCCGGCGACGATCTCTCCCATTCGCAAGACGTCGTCCAGGGCATCGACGCTTGTTAGCCCGGCCTGAACGTGTTTGCGGATGTTGTTCAGACTGGTAAAGAATTGATTGACATCCTTGTTCGCTTCCGTAACTCCGGCATCCCGAATATTGACGTTGCGAAGAAAGAAATCGACGTTTTCCAGATGCTCGCAAAGGTGGGCCGCCCTGCGCAGTCGTTCGATCGAACCATTTTGCCGTGTGAACTTCGGCGTCGTGCCCTCGAAACTCACGTCCAGCCACACATTGGTTTCCGCTCCGGTGCCGAACCGCACGCGCGGTTCGTGGGCATCCAAGATCAGACGATTCGCCGGGTCTCGCGCTCCAAGCACCACGGTCGAAGGAGCCCCGTCGAGGGCCTTGTCGATGATCGAAGAAGGCACGCGGATGCGAACGCAATCTCGTGCGTCTTCAATCTTGGCTCCCGCAGCGCGAAAAATCTCGGCAGCGGCCGGGTTGTAACACAGGAGGCCCGGGTCTTCGAGCAACTCTCGCGAGATCCCATCGATCAGTCTAATCTGCTGCTGCGACAGCCGGCGTAGCGGCTTCACAAGTACGCCTTCTCGTTGCGTTCCAGACACGTACGTCTCCGTTCTTGGCAAGCGGACAGAAATCGTCTACCGGTAGCCGAAGTGGCCACACTTTGGGCACGACCGGTCACTCGCAGGCGCAGGTTTCGGCGACACCGAGACACCTGTGTAGATCACCGATGGTCTTTCCCTATCCGGTCGCCTTTCGACCTTGTCGCTGCGAGGTCGCACGCGCTGACAACGAATCTCCGGATACAGCTCCAAGATCTGCTCTCGCACGTTGGCTGGTAACCGGCTCTCTGGTCGCATAGATCGTATCTCTCGCACAACCGCTTTGGCGCGGGCCATCGCATCATCCGACGAGGCCATCGACTCTCGCTTTTCCCGGTTGGCCAACTGCGGAACGAAGAACTCGCCTCGCATGTGATTCAGGGTGTGTTCTTCCATCATGAAATCCTGTCCGGGACCTTTTTCGATCATCAGCTCGGGCGCCAACGTTTCGTCGTTGACTTCGATGCCGCGAAGCACCCGTTGGCACATGCCCAGGATCTCGTTGTCCATCACCAGCTTCTCGTAAGACACCGTAAGATCGGCCTCCATGAGCCCGGCAATGTCGTGGATGTAGTTCGCCCCGGACATGGCCACGAGCATGCTGGACAATGCGCTTTCGTAGGCGGCCTGGATATCGACAGTCTTTGCGTCCGTGGTGCCGCCGGTGGAGTACAGCGGGATCTCGAAATGCTGGGCCATTTGCGACACAGCGGCGTTGGCCATGGCTCGCTCGATCGGTCCGCCCAGATGGTCCATCGTTTGCAGGTTTGTGACCGAACCGACGCTTCCGCAGATTCCCGGCGCTCCTCGATTGACACACTGAACCATTGCAATCCCGCCCAACGTTTCGGCCACGTGAGTCAATACGTTGCCGGCCAGGGTGATTGGCGACGTGGTTCCGCAGATCGGCTCGGTGGGCACGACGACCGGCAGACCTTCGCGGGCGAGATAACACGTCATCTCGCCGTAGTCGTCGTCGATCTTGAAAGGACTGATCAACAGGGTAATGAACGACACAAACGGTTTTTCACGCAACGCCTCTGCACCTCCCGCGATCATCTGTGCCAGGCGCACGACCTTCCGGCAGCCTTTCAGCGAGTAGATGCCGCCCATGACGTGCTTGGTCGTATGGTCCAGAGCGTGAAAGAAGCGGTTGACGTCGATGTCATCCTTCCCCTCGATCTCGTTTGGGAACACGTTGATGGTGAAAGCGTGGATGTTGTCCAATGCCTCGACCATACGAGCGTTGAGAATCACGTCTTTGGTCGTTGAACGCCGGCGCTCGCCGGTGTCTGGATCGAGCACATAGATGGCGGTGCCCCCGGTCGAGTAATAAACGCGGTTCCGTTCCAAGACGGCGTCGTTCTTGCCGTCGCGCGAACATAACGCGACCGATGAAGGGTTGGATTCGATGGCGTCTTCCACAAGTGCACGCGGCAAACGCACAATGCGGCTATCGCCGTCGACCTGAGCACCGGCCGCCCGAAAGGCTTCGAATGCCGTGTCGGAGTACACCGCCATGCCCGATTTGGCCAACACCTCGAACGCTGCGTCGGCGATCCTCTTCATGTCCGGCCCGCTCAACGGTTGATACAACGAAGCGGAAATACCCGGTAGCTCATGATCCAACGTGGGCTTGTTATTACATTCTAATAGAGACAAGTTTCGCGTCCTTTCTTCTTGGCGTTGCCACGAATTGCGGCGATGCAACAGATTGTCGATCTCCGTGCTTTGATCGCTCATGGAAGGATTTCATTCGGACTTCTGTTCCGGTGGACAGAAAGGCCTCAACGGCACCGTGAATCCGGCGTCACAGAGATACCCATTGGCCGACGGTATCCACGGCTCGATCGGTACCAAAGTTCTCGGCGAAGATCCGGAAGTAGTACAGTTCCTCCTTGCTGCGCACCAATGGGTGCTCTCGCCGAGCGTGGGCGAACTCCTCGTCGCTGATTGCGCCCTCAAAATGTGCCGGAAGCACGCCTGCCGATCCGGAGCCCTGCGAAAATTCCTGCTTGCCCCGCCATGCGATGGCGTCCGGCAGCACAGACTCATAGGCTTTCCGGAAAATCCATTTTTCGATCTTCCCATCCCCCTCCGGCTTCTGCTTGTATTCCGGCGGCAAATGCAACGCGTAGTCCAACAGCTTGCCGGAGATCAGCGGCGCCACCACGCGAACAGAATGACATTGATTCATGCGATCCAGTCGCAACGAAGCGTTGTTGTGCAAATAGCCGAGGCACTTCAACTGCTCGGCCGCGAGTTCTTCTGGTGGGAAATCCTTCAGGTAAGTGTACCCGCAGAAGATCTCATCGCCTCCTTCGCCGGAAAGAAGCTGGTCGATCCCATGTTCCCTCGCATGCCTGGAGATCAAGTAATTGGAGACCGCACTCCTGACCAGCGACGGGTCAAACGATTCCAGGTAGTAGATGACTTCCGGCAAGGCTTCCAGAACACGGTCCAAATCAACGATTAACTCGTGATGTTCCGATCCGATGTGATCGGCCATGAGTCGAGCATTCTGGATATCTTCACTCTCGCCCAAACCGATGGCGAATGTCTTCAATCGCGTCTTGCCGCCGGTCCAGTCTTCGCACAAGCGACTTGCCAGGCAACACACGACGCTGCTATCAAGGCCGCCGCTCAATAGACCGGCCGTTGGTGTGCTGAAGTCAACACTGCTGCGAACGCTGTTCCAAATGATCTCTTTTATCTCTCGCACCGCTTCCGTGGGCTCGATATCCGCGATTCGCGGAGATTTCGGCAAGTCGGCAAACCGGGTCAATCGGCCATCGCCGTCCATAAAGTGGCCAGCAGGAAACTCGTACACGTCGTCAGTAACGGCCAGAATGCTCTTCAACTCCGAAGCGAAGTACAGGGCGCCGTTCTTCCGGCCATAGAACAGTGTCTTGATGCCGAGGACGTCTCTGGCGGCCAAAAGGCTGTCGCCGTCCGATATCACGAAGGCAAAAATCGCGCCTCGCACGAACCCGAGCATATCGGGCCCATGCAAGCGATAGAGGTGCAGCAGAAGACGCTCGTCCCACCACGGGCCACCCGGAATGTCAAGATCGTCCGCCAGCCGTGCACCGTCGCCGATTTGACCGTCGTAGCAAATCTTCCTGCTTTCGCCTTCGAAACCAGCCGGAGCGACTTCCCCGCCCTCGTTGCAGGCGCCCATGTCCGCTCTGCAATAGTTTTGCGCGAGGGTCGCTCGCTGGTGCTCGCAGATACCACTCCACGCCGGCCCACGATGCGCGATCTTGTCCAACATCGCTTGCACGTCTTCGCGGCATGCCGCGCCAAACCCAGCCGCTAAACCGCTCATTCTTGACCAAACCTCCCTAGAATCGGTGGACCGCACTGCCTGCTGCCGTGATTCGACACGGCCCAAACCCGTTATCTGGCGGCGCGTCAAGATGCTTATCGTGCGGGCTTCCACTGCCGATGGAACACCGTGCCCGGCGCAGGCTACAAGACGGCAAGCGAACGGACGGAATTTACATTCTGCCCAATGTCAACTACAGAAGCGTCCTGCAAAAGGATGCGAAAGAAGTGCTTCCTGTTGATCGCCGGAACATGAATAGGCACCACACGAATCGAATCTACACGAAGCATATAGGTAAATCAGTGGCATATCAACCGGCCATCCATTACTTGTGCGATGCAACGATCCGAATGAGCAATTAACGTAACGTGTTGGTAGATATTGCTTTGAGAACTATACGGCACTCATTGCATAACGTGGATTGACAGAATATTGTTTGTATGCAGACATTTCGTGGACGAAGGTTGTGTATGCGGCCGCAAATGCAGGAACCACGCAGTCGGCGATCGTTTGGCCACGGCTGTGGCTCGATGGGCGGCACGTTCCACGTTGGCCAACGATGGTGACGGGCACATCTGTTCGCTTGGCCACGGCGGTGGCTTGTTGGGCCCGGTCCAGCGGGCTTCGAGTAAACACTCGTCCACATGAACTGTGGGCACTGTGACGCAAACGGAAGTAACCGGCGAGTGTTTCGACGACCGCGAAGCCAAGGTCGAGAACCGCTGCTCCTGCTTCGACAGCTCGAGGATCTCCAGCGCGTTTCGCATCCCGCCAAGTCCCTTGGGGTCCCCGCCGCGGATCTGTTTTCTGACCCAGCTCATCAACAGCAGTTGCTTCTCGAACTCGTCCTTGCCCGGAGCTTTGGGAACCAGGAATCTGCTAGCATTTCGCAAGGCTACGATCAAAGCACACTAATCGAAAATGATTGTGCCAAAACTCCGGTAGTCGTGGAAGCTGCGACCGACGCGAGCCCAGTCCCACTCGGTTGCTTTCTTGTCGTCGTAGTCGACGCGATAGAAGTTGGCGCGCCAGTGGGTACCCGGTTTTGGCGGAACGTTCCCCAGCGGCTCGAGCAACTGGTACGGGATGAAGACTTCCGCGCGCCAGCCGGCCACTTCGGTTTTCGGCGTTTGCGGCAATCCGTAGGAGGTCACTGCTTTGCGAGTCTTCCGATCCCCCTCGTAATGCCACGGTCGCCAGCCCAGAAACTTACCGTCGAGATTGGGTATGATGATCGGCAACTCATAGCCCAGTGGCGAGATTTCGTATTCGAAGTAGATTGGATGCCGCTCGTCGGTCCAGAAGAAACACTCGAAGACATCTTCATTCCAGAGATCGAGGAAGTCTTCGGTCATTGTCGCCGTGAGAATCTTGTCGGTCCCGTCGAACAGCACATACACGCCCTTGGGTGAATAGAGCATTTTGAATCGGGCGCCGTAATCGTGTTTTGCGTTTGCACGTTTTTCGAGAGCCACCCATTCGGATTTCTTCCACTGAGCCGCGTCCCCGCGACCGGTCACTTCGAAATCCTCGCATTGCAGCACATGGATGGTGGGTTTCTTGGGAGGTGTCTTCTCCGCGGCGTGCAATCCTGGCCCCGATTCGAATGCGAGCAAGCAGCCGAGTAATGACAGAAGCCATCCCATCAAAGGCGTTTCACACAACACGGACCGTT
Organism: Pirellulaceae bacterium; assembly: GCA_016784735.1. Lineage (GTDB taxonomy): Bacteria > Planctomycetota > Planctomycetia > Pirellulales > Pirellulaceae > JADHUC01. The sequence goes on from JADHUC010000296.1 coordinate 11,471, forward strand.
TTTCACAATCGTTCATAGCGCAGTCCCCATAGAAGAACCGTAAATCAGAATGAAACCGTTAGCGAAGCTTAACTCTCGACATCCACCAACCGCTCGACGAACCGCCTAGCCTTTCTTGCTTCCTGAATCAGGCCAGCCGGATCGTCGGGCGTTAAGGTCTCGATCACGAGCGGTCCACCTGTAAAGCCTCCTTGTCGGAGCCGGGCCAACACTCGTGCAAAATCGACGGCGCCCTCACCGGGCGTCACCTTGACGTCGTCGGTCGCACGGCGGTAGTCCTTAACGCACATTCCCGTCACTAAACCGTCGACGGTAGCCACGTCATCGACCGGGTCGAGTGCCCCGTCGGAGTAAGCGAAGATATTGCCCGGGTCGTACCAGAGCGAGAAGTTGTCGTGCCCCACCCGCTCGATCGCTTTTCGACATCGAGGGCCGGTGGCGTTCAACGGCCCGTGGGGTTTCAAAGTGATGGCCACTCGTTTCTCGGCTGCATAGTCGCAACACTCGGCGATAGCCTTGTAGTAGGCTGTTTCGAGTTCTTCGCGGTTGATACCCGCCGTGAGCAGAGATTCGCCCTTGGCCGCGGCGCAATTGTCGATCAGCTTCTTCAGTCCGTCAATCCCTTCCTGAAGCGATCGGTTGATCGGAATCGGACCGCCGTAGATCGAGGGGATTTGTAATCCTCGCCGTCGGGCCTGTTGGCCTATTTCGGCGGCCTCTTCGACCGAGGTCGCCACGGTGATCACCAGAGCCCACTTGGCATCGTCCTTGGGTTTGGTGCTCATCAGTCCGACGTGCTTGAATCCGGCCTCGGCGATTGCGTCCAGGGCTGCCCGATAGTCGTGCTGGCCCCAGGGCCGTGTATAACAGCCAATCTGCCAGATCGCATCAGCGACACAACTCTCTGCCATGGCCGTTGACTGGATCAGCGTCCCGGCAGCCGCCGAGGCCGCCGCGATTTTGGCCGTGCCGCTCAAGAACTCTCGCCGCGTGAGTTGTTTGGAACCGGCCATCCCGTAGTCTCCTCTCTCTCCTGGAAAATGTGTCCGCATTGGCCTCGAAGGACCTCGACTCACTGGTGAAAATTGGGGCATCCAATTAGGATAACGGATTCCTCAATCCTGTGCTGGTTCGGTTCGCGTTCGAAGCAGACACGGCAGTCCGAGGTTGTGAAGAAAATGGGAGCAGGCGAGCCAGCCAAGGTCAAAACCCCTCCCGCCCGGGCATCTTGCCGCCTTGGGCCAGCCAGAGGCAATAGGACCAGTTGGGCGTCATTTGGGCCGACGCGCCGACGACGTTGCCGCGGACGGTCTGACGGAGGCGGTCCAGGAACAGACGGTCGCTGGTCAGTTCGTAGTACCACAGGTACGGATTACCAAAGTAGTGATTCGTCCCGCCGCTTTTCTTGGCATGGATGTAGGGCTTGGCGAGCGGTTCGATCTCGCCCTTGCGGCGCAGGCCCACGTTGCCGGCGGGCATATTGTGCTCGGTATCCCAGCCTACGGTGGCCGACCACCTGCCCAGGCGGACGTAGATCATCTTGAGACGGTCGGCGAAATCGCGGTCTTCGGTCGAATCCAGGATGCCGGTCAAGCACTTAGCACCGTTGCCCATGATGCCCACCGTTTGCCAACAATTGACATACCAGTATCCGCCGTCCCACGCCTTCGAGTATGGCTGGTGGATGGTGACGTTGCCCGCGGGCATCTGAGCCATTTCACGGATGGCAACGTCCACGCGGGCAACGTCCAGACAGTCCTGGCGAATCTGCTTGTCCTTGGACAGATAGAACCCGTACGCCAACGCTTGGTTAAGCCAGCCGTTGGCCCGGCCCATGTGGATGCCCTGGCCCGGATGCGCACTGACGTGTTTCCACGCCTCGTGCAGGCTGCCATAACCGCCAAACTTTGGCTTCGCGCGGTAGGGGTGAATATTGAGCTTCGCACAGACCTGCCCGCCGAGGGTCACCAGCCGATCGCGGTTGACGGGATCGCACGCCAGGTACGCCGCCGGGGCCGCGTCGAAGACGCGCGAAAGGTGCTGGTCGTCGTGGTTCATGTACCGCAGCAACTCGGCGCTGGCGGGGTGCAACAGCTCGCTGTCGGCGACGTGCTTTGCATGGATGGCGCAGGCCGTATCGGAGGCCTTGTCGACCGGCCAGCCGCGCTTGTCCAGTGGGACGTCGAAGTACCGCTTGCCGTCCATTTCGACGATGTGCTTTCCAAAGGTGAACGCGCGGCCGTTGTCGTAGAACCGATGCGCGCGGTGCCGGTCCCAATGGCGGTCGGCCAGCAGGACGTGATGGCGAAGTCCATCGCCCGAGGCGGTGATGATCGCCTTGAGGCCAAAGGCGTATTGCACACCCGCGCCGCCGGTCATACCGCCGTAACGAACGCCGGCGGGAATGGCATGGCCCATCCGCAGCTTCACACCGGGCGGAGGATTGTCCTGGTAGGTCAGACCCGGATTGGCCGACTGCCGGCTGACCAGCCGCTGGTATCGCTGGAGCAATTCGGCCGGCAGGGACATCGGCACCGGATAATTGCCCGCCCCGTATCGGGCGGTGCGGAAGTTGGACCAACTGAAAAGCTCCTGGCTGGCGGCCGGGACCAGCAGAGGCCTGTGGGCAAAGAACTGCTCCGCCGTTTCTTCATGGGTGGCGCGTGAACGAAGGCTCGCAGCACGGCCGCAGATCGCGCGGGCATGACGAACACCTTGCCGTCGGCGGAGGGAGGCGGGCAGCTTTGCCAGATGGTCTGGCCCTCGGTGACGGCTTCGACGCCCGATGCGGGGCTGAATCTCTTCTTCCAGACGCCCAGCCCCATCGACGCGGGCACGCCCACGCGGATCTGCCGGTAGTAGACGTCCCCGTTGGGCTGGTCGATCGAGCCGTTGTGGATCATCAACGCCAGCGATGCGAACTCCTCGCCGTCGTAGGTGGTCAGGTAGGCGCGGACGCGGAGAAACCGCTTGAGTGTCGGCTTGGCCTCGTCGGTCGAGGGATCCGTCGGTGTGAGGATGGCCTGGTAGACCTCCTCGGTCAGCACGGGCCCTGCTTGGCGAGTCTCGATACGATGGGCGGCGTCGAGCACGGAGGCCCGGTAGCGGTGGCCGAAGCAGTCGGTCGCCTCGACCACCACCGCTAGCTCGCCAGCCAGCCAGGTTGCCACCGCTTTGCCGGGCTTGGCTCGGTTGGCCTTGGCTTCGGCCGCCAGTTCGACGATCTCCAATTCGGACATCCCAGCCGGCAGGGCCGGTACCTTGGCGGCGAGATGGATGATCTCGGGTCGGCCGACGGGGTGTTTGTCGTCGGAGCCCGGGTAGGTGGAAAAGACGGTCGATTGGGTCGGAAGCACCTTCCCGTCATAGCGCAATGCAATGCGGCCGACGGGCTTGCCGTAGTCCGCCGGCAGGGGCAATGCGCCGCGGACCACGACGTCGCTCAATTCCTCCCCGGCCGTGTTATCGACTCTCACCCTGGCTACAACGCCCTGGGCACACAATGACGTCGCGACGGTAACGAGCACTAATCCCGACGCGACCACGCAGAGCACAAGCCGATCAAACCTCTTCCGCTCCCAGAGAACGGACTGACAGAAGCCGGCCGTCCCACCCCAAACATGCAGTTTGGAACGCAATGTGGTGTCTCCTATTGCAAATGATACGGGCTCTGTCCCAAGCCGTCCGCCAAGACGTTGGCCGTGACGGAGTCGCTCTGACAATTTCCCAATGACAGAAATCTCAATAGCCCACCAGCGGATTGATCGTAGCTGGCGAGACTCCCAGGTTCAAGAAGTTCAGGCATAATCCTCCGCGTTCCCGCCTAAGCAGAAGCGGCATCAGAGAATCTAGCTACCTGTGTCAACTGCCATCTCGTACAATACTTTCAGCCTATTCACAATGAAAGTTCTGAGTTGGAGGTGAATGATGGAGACTCCTCGCTGATCCCGACAACCCAACCGGCCCTGTGCCGGTCGGGATCAGCGAGGAGTGTCACCTTTCGGGCGCCTATTTCACTTATAAGTCCGCCTGTTCAGGCGAATTTGTGGGCGAATTCTAGCTGTGGTAGGCTGCCAAGGTTGTGATATAGTGCGGTTTCGTAGGCTGTTTGAGTTCGAAAACCATAGGATCTTCTGGTGATCAGTTTTAACTTGTTATTGAAACC
>JADHUC010000297.1 GCA_016784735.1 Pirellulaceae bacterium
GGACTCGCAAGCAGTTAGCGACGTGCGCCAAATTGAATTCTCGTGAATTCAGCTAGCACCAGATGGTCTTTGTGTACGGGCTTGTCAAGGTTGAGATGTCACGGTTTGGGATGCCGGTGACGCCAACGAAAAAGGCAGTTTGCCGGGATAAGAATGACAGGTTATACATCAGGGGTCATAGATGAGAACGTTGGCGGGCCGAGTTCCTTTCTTCATCTATAACCCCCATCTATAACCCGCGTCTTCCACCAGACCACGCCATCTCAAGCTGAACGCCATTCGATGCGGACACCGTTTGGTGCTGGTACACGGCCAAACTCAGAATGGTGTGTTGCAGGATTGCAGGAATTCCGAGAACCGTGATTCCGTCTGAACTCTTGGGAGTTCAGCTACCCGGTAACTGCGTCAACTTCGACGCGAAGGAGCATTCCGTCGAAGTGTTTTCCACTCCGGATGCGTTGATGGCATGGAACGGTGCGAAAGTTAAGGCCGTGGCGATGTTTCACGTGACGTACTGAAGTATCGCCGTTCTGCCATCGGTGCGGGAGCGAGGATGAAACTGGTCTTGCCGAGCAGCATCGAAGGGCGACTGGCAGAGTTGTGAGAGTTGTGAGAATCCGGTTTGCTCCCGTAGCGAGCTGTTGCTTGGTGTGTTGGCGGGATTCCCCTCCGTCGTATGGGCCAGGGTCACTGGCGTTGGCGCCTATTCGAGGGTATACATGTGAACCGAGGTGATACGATCAGCTCGGCGGGCAAGGCCGAGCAGACGGAGCGAGCCAGGCTCGACCATATCGAGTTCATTCCGAACACTAGTCCGTTAACTCATTCAAGGTGGATCATTCTGTGAACTCTGAATCACCCTTTGACGAATTCCAGGCGGAGAGTCCTCCGGCAGATAAACCTTATGCACCGCCTGTAATGCCCAGCTCGGGACGGTCCCACCGCGGTGGTTTCATTCTGGCGATGGGGATCGTCTCTCTGGTCGCTTCAATATGCAGCATCGTCATGTGTTGCTGCATTTTGGGTGCGGTTTTTCCACTCCTGGGGATGGCGACGGGGATCACTGCATTCTTCATGGGACGCGCGGATATTGCCGCCATGAATCGTGGGGAGATGGATGACCGCGGACGCGGGCAGACGCAGACGGGCATGTATCTTGGATTGGCCGGTGCAATTGTGGCTGCGCTATTGCTGATTGGATACGTGCTGCTCATGGCGTTTGGCATGGCGTCCAACCTGGCGACTCAGCGAGCTCGTTTCTGAAGGGGCGTGCGTCTATTGGGCAGCCAGCACCTCAACAACCGGCGTCGGGTTTTCGTCTTCGCAGACGACGCGTAAGCCGACGTTCCAGATGCCCTGCCACCAAGGGTAGCTCAGGCGGTAAGTGTCCCGGCGAGTCGCAGCCAGATTGATCGCGCCGGCACCACGAACGACCTTCCGGCCTTCGCGAGCCGCGTCATTTCGACCATCGTCGGTCGCGTAGGGATAGGGGCGATAGTCGCTGCGAGTCCACTCAACCACGCTGGCGGGCATGGCATCGACGCCCCAAACACGACCGTTGCCGCCTTGTTCCGGCGGTGCGCCGGCGCGGCAGGCGTATTCCCATTGAGCCTCGGTGGGCAGGGTGAACCGTCGTCCCGTCCGCTCGGTCAACCATTCGCAGAATGCCATAGCCCGATCCCAGGATACGCGGACAACCGGCTGGCCCGGCTGGTTCAGCGGCGTGCCGCGGTTCGAGTGATCTTTGCCTTTTCGGTCCAGGTATCGGCTGTCATGAGCCGGGTCGAACAGGTTGAACTGCTCGTTGGTGATCACAGTCTTGGCGATCCAGAACGGGCGTTCGAGTCCTACGCGGCAGGGCGGTCCTTCGTCCGCCGACCCGGTCGCGTCGCCCATCACGAACTCGCCCGCCGGGATGCGGACCATCGTCAGTTCCAGCGGCTTCTCGCCAGTAACGTTCAAGGTGATCTTTCGCTCGCGATCATCGCCCTGCCGACGTTGCGCATCGCCATCGTCAAACGGCCAATCGGGGCATTCGACAGGGACCGCCTTCGTCCTTTGCGGAGGTTCGAACAGTATCGGTTGGATCGGCACGGATGGCGGTTCAAAAATGTCCTCGTAATCATCGTCGATACCTGCGTACAGTTTACGCAACTCCTGCCGCCGTTCTCGCTGGCCGTTGGGAATCTGGCGGAACTCGTGCCACGTACCGAAGTAGGGCACGTTCAGATCGATCCAAGTGTACAGCCGTTCGTAGGCCTCGCGCGGTAGCTTCACCCCGTAATGACCTTTGTGCAGCATTTGAACGAGCGGACTGGTATCCGCGTGGTACTCGGCGGGCGGGAACATGTGGTAGTCGCTCTCCGGACCAGGCCGCCGCACGTACTGCTGTAACACCTGGTAGGCGCGGCTGAAGGTGGCTGTGTTGTCTTGCCGCAGATCGGTTAGCTTCTGCCCATGGTACGCGTCGCCGTTGTGGCAACCGACGCAGTACCGGTCCAGCATCGGTTGGACCTCGCGGTCGAAGCTGAAGCCCCGTTCCGGTCCGAACCAGGCTTGGATCGTCTGTGGCGATTTGCTGGCGGCCAGGGTCTGTTGAGTCGGCGGCGCGTCGGTCGTACGTTCGTGGCATCCGACGCACGAGATGTTCTCGCCCGGCATGGCCACGAACCAACTGCGCATCAATTGCAGGGCCTTGCCATCGGCATCCAGCGGCTGGACCGCTAACGGCGTGTTGGCCGGAACGCGAAACGCAGCCGAACCATCGGATTCGACCTTGGCCGTGCCCAAAATTCGGTGTACATCCCAGGGACCTTCAATGCCGATGTAGGTGTGATTGGCCAAACCCTGGTAGCCGTAGTCGAAGGCGAACAGCCGCAATTGCTTGACCGTACCGCGAGGCACCCCGGCCAGGCCGCCGCCCATGTAGACATCGGACAGATGGACGACAGCGTCCTTGCGGCGCGTGTCGATCCTGTCGGGGATAATCCGCGGGCGCTGCGTCTTCCGCAACGGCACAGGCTCCAGCATGGCGACGCCGGGTTCGACGCAAATCGGTACGATGTTGTCGAATACGTCCACCAGGTAAATGCCCCACGGCGATTCCGCGTTCAGTTGACACGCCGTGAGCAAGTACTTTTCGCTCAAGGGATACGGGTGTAAGAACCGCGGCCAGGAGTCATTGACCAACTGATCTCGGATAATCGGCTCGACCTTCTGCCCGTAGCCGGGAATCCGCTGCACGACGCCGTCGGCCTCGTGTTGCCCCAGAGCGGGATCAAAGATGATCAATTCGCCCATCCGTGGCACACCGTGGTGGCCGGAGATGATGCCCACAAACTTGGACGGATGGCCTGGAATCGGGCGGGCGTAGAAAGTCGAATTGGGCCAGTACGAATTGCTGCCGTACAAGGCCATCTGATTCGTGCCATCCGGGTTCATCCGCATCACGACGCGCGTGAAATAGTGCGGCGTATCGCTGTACTCCCAGCGAGTGAACATGACGCGGCCGTCGTTAGTGACCGTCGGACACCAATCGTGATCCTGGTCGAAGCACAGCCGCCGGATACCGGTGCCGTCAGGATTCATGATATGCAGGTTGGCGACTTGACTGCCGCCGCCCACGCACGGGACGCCTTGGAAACAGGAGGTCGAGTCATAGATGATCCGGTCATCGGGCAAGTAGCACGCGTCGTAGTTGTCGATATCCGGCTCGGACGGTGTCACCTGACGCAACCCTGCGCCGTCGGCACCGATTTCGAAGATTTCGTAACGCTTGTTCTCGACAGGCATAGAGAACAGGAGCCGTTCGGCATCCCAGTGCAGCTCGACGTCGCCGACAAAACGGCTTGACTCCGGACGATACAGCGTGGAGAGTTCGCCATGGGGGCGCACGGGAGAAAGCACAGCGATCTCGTTGTCGAATCCGCCGCGCATCACGCAATTACCCTGCCAATTCTGCGGTAAACCCAAATTGCCGCGACGTTTGATCAGCAGCAACCGATCGAAATCCAGCAGTGGATTGGCCAACAGGGCCTCCGTTCGGAGCGTCTCGAATTCATCGCCGACACGGATCAGCTTGTCGACCCCGGCGATACCCTCCTGCAAACCAGCCTCGCGGAGCTTCTCCAGACTGTCCAGCCGAGCCAAGTATTGTGGGCCCCGCGGATACCGTTTGCCGAAAGACGCCGCCAGGTCCGTGATCGCTCGACGCAACGGCGCGAAGTCCAGCCCGCCGATGCGAGCCATCGTTTCTTCGATCTTCCGCGAGCGATAGTACACTTCGCGGATATCGTCCAAACCGTCCGCGTTCGTGACCTTGCCCGCCAGTTTCGTCGCCTCCGTATCCAGCGACTCCTGCTCGCGCGTCGCCGCTGCGTACCGCTTGGCCAACGTGCGCATGTCGCCCGCGGACCACTCCCCGTCCCAGATGCCGTCTTCCTGTTCCCAGCGGATTTGGCGTTGGTCCGCCGGATCGCGGAAGTCCCTTGCGACCAGCGCCCACAGCATTGCCTCGGGGCTGGCGTCGGTGGGACGGCCGCCTTTCGTTTTCGGCGTCAGGGAAAACGAGTACGCCTTGCCACCCGTGACGTTGTAGATCTTCGCGAGCAACCGGTTTTCGCCCTGGGTCAGCGGCAGCTCGACCGCCGTGCCGTTGGACGGGCGCATGACGGTGAGCAACTGCTTACCGTTCAGCCAGACCTTCGCCCGGTCGTCGCAACCGACGTACACGGTGACCTTGGCCGGAGCTTGGGCAGTGACGGTGCGATAGAGGTACAGAGACGAATAGTTCGGCAGGTCGATGTCACCGTGCCTGTAACCATCTGGCCGGTGCTCACGTTTCCAACTGTGGCCGTCGTACCGTTTGGAGAAATCGACCTCTTGTTCGGGCGGATAAGCGAATTCAAATCCGTCTTTGCCGGCCGGCGGAGCGAACGGTCCGATCGCATGCCAGGCGCTAAACGTCACGCCTTGTGGAGCACCCGGCAGGACCGAGTCCGGATTCGCCTTGCGATAACGGGCCAGCGCCTCACGCGACTGCCGGACCGTCTCTTGCCAAGTGTCCTGGCGGAGATACCATTCCGGATCGGTCTGCGCGGGTTTCGGAGCGGCCAATGCGGAGGCGGCGAAAAGCAGCGCCATCGTCATCAACACGGATAGAAGCATGCGCGGCATAGCGGGTCCCTTTGCTATCACATCGGTCGAATGTCAGCGAACGTGGTAAGATGACCACGAATGCCGGTCGAAGACTGTAAAAAGGATCCAGAAGCATCGGCTTCGGATCTGGACCAGTATATCCCGACCCGGGAGAATGTGCACGTCTTCAGTGGTCGAAGGTGAAAGGCTGAATCGAAGAAGGGAATGGTCAGAATGAGAAGTGTGCAGAGGGCGTCCTGCCCGCACGTAGCCACGCATCCCTCACTTCGGGCAAGCGCGATATGGCCGGTGCTACTGTTCTGTCTCGCGCCGCTGTTCGCCAGCGAAGAACAGACAGCGGCGAAGGTCCTGGCGAAGCCAAGTCTTGATTTCGTGCAGTTGAACGCACAAATTCAGTCAGCCCTCCAACGCGCTAAGCCGGCCTGCGTGGCAGCCGCGCAACGTCACGGCAGACGCACCGGCGCCAACTTCAGCGCGGTGATCGTCAGCCAGGAGGGCCACTTGTTGACTGCGGGCCATTGCGTCCAGTCGGGCGCTGACTATGTAATCACTCTGGACGATGGGCGCAGATTCGACGCGAAGGCGATGGGATCTTCGTCGATGCTCGACTGCGGGATGATAAAGATCGCGGACGGGAAAGACTTGCCCTGGGCCGAACTGGGCAACTCGGCCGATTTGGCGCCCAATCAGCCCTGTTTGAGCATTGGCCATCCGAGCGGCCTTGTTGCCAAGCGAGGTCTGGTCATTCGTTTTGGGCGGGTCGTTGGAAGGAACCGGCGAGGGCACATCCACAACACCTGTCTGATGGAACCCGGCGACTCGGGCGGCGGGCTGTTTGATCTCGATGGCCGTGTAATCGGCATTCACAGCCATATCGAACGCGACTTGTCCGACAATTTTGACATCCCCGTCGACTGGTACCGTGAGCATTGGGAGCAGTTGTGCAAGGCCGAAGAGTTTAACCCGCCCATGGGAATCGCCCGCTTCGGGATTATCCTGAAATCGAATCGAGTATCCGAGGAGGGTGCGGAAGTTGCCGAGGTGACCGAGGATTCGCCAGCCGCCGATGCCGGCCTGAAGGCCGGGGACGTCATCACCGAGGTTAATGGGAACCGGCTAACGCCCAAGTACGACATGAATCGAGCCTGGCGTCGCCTGATGCCGCGCGGCGGAAGGGATTTGAAGCTGACGGTGCGCGGCGACGATGAACCGCAGACGCTGATCGTCAAACGTCCCGCATCGCGGAATTCCGCGGTCGGCGGCGAGGCATCTGCCGAGTATGACGCGTTCGAAGACCTGGCCGCAGACCTTTCGGCCCTGGAAGACAAGTTAGATGATTGCACCGTCCGCATCACCAGCACGAAAGGCAAGAGACAGCTTTCGCTGCTGGGCACTGCGATCGGTCGAGACGGGCTGATCGTCAGCAAGAGTTCCGATGTAGGTGAGTCGCCCGCAGTGGTCGATCATCGACACCGTACGCTTCCTGGGAAGGTCGTTGCCCGCGACGAGGACAACGATCTGGTTTTGCTGCAGGTCGACGGTCCCTTGGAACAGCCCGTGGATTTGGCGAATTCGACCGAACGAATAGACGGCGCGATTCTGCTGTCGCCTCGCCCTGGCGATGCGATGGGTCTGGTCAGCGTCGTGGGATCAAAAGCATTTCCCTCAGCCAAACAGAAGCCTATCGGTTTCATGGGAGTCACGTTGGAAATGCGTGACGACAAGGTGGCCTTGAAAACAGTCGGCGACGGCCCGGCGAAAAAAGCTGGTCTCAAGCCCGACGACTTGGTGCTGAAACTAGACGACCAACAGATCGCGACCATGAACCAACTGGTCAACGCTGTTCGTTCTCGTCCCCCCGGTCAGGAAGTTCGCGTGACGATTGAACGAGGCGAGGACGAAAAAGTGATCGACGTGACACTGGGCAGCAGACCACATAACTCGGGGATGCATGTCGCCGATTCGTTTGCCGGCGGCAGCAGCCTTCGGCGTACCGGCTTCGAAGCCATCTTCTGTCACGACGCACACGCCGAGCCCGATGAATGCGGCGGACCCGTATTCGATACCCAGGGGAATCTTGTGGGTATTAACATCGCTCGCTTCAGCCGCACATGCTGCTACGCCATGCCAGCGGATGTGGTGTCGAAAAGCGTAGAACGGCTCCAAAAGCAAACGCTGCAAGCAACGGACGCGGCGGCCGATGACGCACCGCGGCCCAAAGACTAGCACCAAATGGTCTTTGTGTACCGGCTTGTCAAGGTTGAGATGTCACGGTTTGGGATACCGGTGACATCAACGAGAAAGGCGGTTTGCCGGGATAAGAATGACAGGTTATACATCAGGGGTTATAAATGAGAACGTTGGCGGGCCGAGTTCCTTTCTTCATATATAACCCCCATCTATAACCCGCGTCTTCCAAAAAACCACGCCATCTCAAGCTGAACGCCATTCGATGCGGACACCGTTTGGTGCTAGTACGCCGTCCGCGATTCATCCTGCCGGCGCCGAAATCTGGATGTCGGCTGAATATCTTGACCGCACACCATCGCGATCACCTGTAGTTGCGGCAGGCGTCGGCGTAGGCTTCGATGTTTTCCCACGGCACTTCCGGTTCCAGCATGTGCGTCGGGCAACACAAGAGGCCGCCTTGCTCGCCCACGGCGTCCAGATTCCGTTTCACCGTGTCCTTGACTTCCTGCGGCGTGGCAAAGGGCATCGTGGTCTGCGTGCCCAGGGAACCGTTGAAAGACAGCGAATCCTTGTGCTCCGAGAAGATTTCCATTACGTCCATGCATTCCGGTTGCACGGGATTCAGCACGTCGATCCCCGCAGCAACAAGCTCGGGAATCAACTCCGTCACGTGGCCGCAGGAATGGTATTGGATAATCACATCCGGCTTGACGGCTCTTGCGGAGTCAATGACTTTCTTCAGACGGGGTTGCAGCCAGGTCCTGTACATGTCTTTCGACATCATGATTGTTTCCTGCATGCCGATGTCATCCCCCAGGGCAATCACATCAGCGCCCGCGGCCCCGTATTTCTCTGCCCTGAAGCATGCCAGATCCGTTATTTTGTCCAGCAGGAAAACGGCCTTCTCGTCCTCCGTGGCCATCTCGGTAAAGAGGTTCTCCATCCGCCGCATGTACCACGCAGTTTCCCAGATCGTGCATTCCATCCAGATGTGGGCAGCCAGCCCCTTCGCGTGAATCGCGGCGATCTCGGAATCCAGGAACGACCAGTCTGCTTTCTCGAAATCCGGCCACGGGTACGCCTGCAGTTGTTCCAGGCTGTCAAGTCTTTCCAACGGGTTCCGCATGAGTGTCATGTGATGGCACGCTTCACCGCCAGGCTCATGGGCAATACCCCATATATCCATTCGTGCACCATCAGCGATGGGCGGATCGTAATAGAGGTCGTAGTTCCATGTGCGGTGCGGAACGAATCCTTCGATCTCTGCGATCCAAGGGAACCCCGGATCGGTTATCACCTGCATGGGAAACTGGAATACTTCGGCGTACTCGCCCTGTCCCGGAAACTTCTTCCGGAAAGTCTCCTCCAGTGCGGGGCACAGATTGAACTGCACGGGCGCATACTCAAACCCGGTTCTTCGATAAAGGCTCAGCAGATTTTCGCGCGGAGTCATGCTCGTCACTCCCTCTGAATCAGCGGGCAATTGGTTCTTGAGATGTTAATTGGGCAGCGCCACTTCGGCAGTCCCCACCGGTCCCGTGCCGGTGGAAATAGGTTTGAATACTACGGGCCATCTCAGCGAGTGCCTATCCCCCGCCGGCCCCGTGCCGGGGGAAAGAGGTTTGGATACTGGCGGAAATGCCTGCGTTACGCTGGTCCGCATGTGGTTGCCAAAGCGGTTAACCACCGGCACGGGGCCGGCGGGCTCTCGTTGTAGTACGCGTCCACTGTGTGTCATTTTCGCTTCGTCGAAAAGAACGCCCTCGGGGCCTACGCCCGCACGAGTTCTCAGCTCCCCATAAATCAATTGTAGCTGACGGGGTCAGAACCGTCTAAACTACACGACACGCCTAAGACCTAAAAAGCGAACGTCTCAGGAGGAGGATTTCTATGCTCGGCATGCTTCGAAGGATTTCCCATCCCGCGATCGTTCCGTTGGCGTCCATTTTGATTCTCGATTGTTCGCAATCGCCGCTCTCCCACTGCAGCGATCGGCCATCGGCCTCGACTGAAAAGCAACACACTGCCGCGTCCGAACAAGACGCGCGCGGGGTCAGGCCACCAGGCCGCTCACAGGCGGCAATTACTCGTCTTGGGCGCGAGTTCCACGTCACAGTCGAAAACATCGGAAGCCGAGGGCGGCCTCGATACCGCGCGAATACCGCGACCACGGACGGCGACTGCAGGGACGATGACCTGGCGCTTCTGAAGTCGATCGAGAACCTGAAGGAACTCTACCTGTGGGACCCTGTGTTCACTGATCGGTGCGCGGAACACGTTGCGAGTGTCACAGGTCTCGAACTTCTGTCGATTCAGCGTACGTATGTCACCGACGCGGGTCTCGCACGCCTGGCCACGCTGCCAAAGCTGAAGGAGTTGCATTTGGTAGACAGCCATGGCTTGCTGACAGATCGAGGCTTGGCATGCCTCGCTAAGCTGCGAAGTCTGCAGCGGCTGACACTGTCAGGCCCGCAGTTCTCCGACGAAGCAGGCAAACACGTTGGAAAACTGACGAACCTCCAATTCCTCGAATTCGGCGGTGGCCGAATCACCGATAGGGTTTTCGCACGTATCGCACCACTGAAGTCTCTGGAGGAGTTGCGCATTGCATCCTATTGGCGGAGAGGAAATGAAGTCACGGGAATTACGGGTGTCGGGATCTCGCGCCTCCGACTGAAGTCGTTGAAGAAGCTTGAGCTCTCTGGCCCAGGCGTCACCGGCCGTGGCCTGGAGGTATTGGCGGACATCCCAAGTCTCCGTTCGCTCGATTTGCAGGACGCGCATCTCAACGATCGAGGGTTGCGCGCATTGAGCAAGGTTTCGCAACTGCGAAGCCTGAATCTTTCGCGCCAGAGCATCGGTGACGACGGCCTGGCTGAGTTGTCGGCCCTGGCGAACCTGGAAGAATTAGTCCTGGATGGAACCTCGGTCAGTGATTCCGGATTGCGGCATCTCGCTTCGCTCGTCAAGCTGCGCCGACTGTCGCTGCGCAGGACCCAGGGTCGTATTTGCATCACCGACGCCGGTTTGCGCCACTTGACCGGATTGAAAGAACTGGAAGAGCTCGATCTCTATCAAACCGGCGTGACCGACACGGGAATTGCGAATCTGAAATCGCTGAAGAAGCTGACGACGCTTTCGCTCCAGAATACGGCAGTGACGGAGCCTGCAAAGGCACGACTGTGCGAAGCGTTGCCACGCCTAATAATCCGGTAGGTATGCACTGACCTAAACAACCGGTCGCGTGCAACCGATGCGTTGTACACCGTCGACGCGACGGTTAGCGTCGAAAGCAAGATGACGATGTCGGCTGCTAGCGGCGGAGCCGTGCCGCTGGCACCAACCGCTATGGGATTTGCCAAGAATTCCGGATACAATCGTACCGTCGGAGCTTTCAAGATTAGGCCTTAGTCGAGAAGTGTCGTTGGGCGAGGCAGACCAGTGAAGTCACATCGCGCCGCTTTGATTCTCGTGCTTGGCATCCTTGGTCTCGTTGGGTGTTTGCCATGTGCACCAATTGCTTGGCTGATGGGAAACGCCGACCTTGACAAAATGCGAGACGGTGCGATGGACCCTTCTGGCGCACAACTGACGAACCTTGGCAGGTTTCTCGGCATGGTCGTCACAGTACTGATGCTCGTCTGTCTCTGTGGAGGTGTTGCTCTTCGCCTGCTATTGGGGACGCGATAATCGCGTGCCAACAGATCTCGAGAGACTCCAGCCCGCCGGGGCTGGAAGCTCCAGCCCAGACGGAGGAAACGCGTTTGACGGATGCTTACAGACAGCGGGCGCTTGCCGGGGAAGCTTGTGTCTGCACTAATCATACGCAGAACGCAAGAGCGAGAAATGCTAGCATTCCAAAAGCTGCCTTACGGCCGGAGAACACGATGACCCCACAAATCAACGCTTCTGCCAATCGACTTCGGCTCCGAACTGGCTTTTCTTCGATGGCGTTGTTGTTCGTGTCGATAACGACAGTCTGTGAAGCGAGCGAGGAGAAACCCATGATTCCAATCGACGATCTTCTTTCCGAACAGACTCGGATACGTGACGAGTCCGTAGATGCCATCCTACGGGATCGCAAATCGGTCATTCGGGAACTCATTCCGCTAATCGACCCGGCGAACCGCGAGAAGTACAGTGACGAAACGCGCTGTGCCGCGGCGTATCTGCTGGGGGAACTACGTGCGGTCGAAGCTGTACCGTTTTTGTCCGAGGCTTTGGCAGATCCACCTGGCAGAAAGTTCGGATCAGACGGCAGTCGTTACGATGTGCCGGTGTTCAGTGCTTTGGTCAAGATCGGGCGACCGGCGGTGCCTGCGATGATCAAGAACGTCGAAACGTCGGATGATCTGAAGCTGCGCAAGAATTCACTGGACGTGTTGAACCATGTCCTCGGTGGTAAACGTCGCCTCTTGGAACTGCTCGCCCGACTCAACGCAAGAGCCACTGACCCGGACGCCGCACGCCACATTGGCGAGGCCCGCTCATGGTGCCAATCGCACTACAAAGAAGACGAAGAGCCGCTGTACTGACCATTGACTCCCGTGTCGCGGGAAGTAACGAAGGCTCTCTTCCCTGCCCTCACTCAACGAATCTTGGGTGAACGCTTTTCGACATGAACAGGGCCAATCTGCGGTTGAATTCGGAAACGGAGGGGGAGCCGTGCTGTCTGTCACGACATTCTGCCGTTTTGTGCGCGAGTTCTCGCGTTTTTGATCATGCAACTGGCACGCCTGACACGTCTGGACGACGAGGAGACGGTACACCGGTGTGATTTCGTATCGTTCTCGCCCTCAGAATCAGGGGGGAATTTGGTACTTGATACGCTAGTCGCCGGCCAGCTTGCCGAATCGGTTGGCTACGGCCAGCGCCGGATCCAGCGGCACATCGACGCCCACCGTACCGTCCGGCACGTTGATGATATCGCAACTGTTCAGGGATTTACCCTCGAAGTGCGGCAACCATTTGGCGTGTGCTTCGAACAGCTCGATGACCATATCGCGTGTCTCTTTGAGACCAAGGACGGCTGAAGTCAGCGGATCCATGGCCACGGCCGCGTAGGCCAAATCCGGGTCGGCCGTAATGGCCGCTTCGGCCGCGAGCATTTGCAGCGTGACGTTGCTTCGATTCAAGGCGGCCAACTGCGACGGCAGTCGACCCACGTGTAACGGATGCAGCCCCTCTTTGTCGACGTAAATCGGTACCTCGACACAGCATTCACGAGGCAGGTTGCTGATGTACCCTTCGCTGTTCATGACATTGCCGTTCAGCCGGAACGGCTTGCCCGTTTCCAGGGCCTCCAGGATATACGAACAATAGTCGATACTCCTCGGTTCGAGATCGCCGCTTTCGAGGGCGAATATGTTCTCCTTCTTGAACTTCTCCGTGATGCCGTTGTGGTACCGGTAGCCGATGCCCGATTCACCGCCAAAGTACGGTTGGTCGCAGTATGTGTCGAGCAGTTCGCGATTTTTCCTGAACCAGTACAGGTATTCGGAGAGGTGGCCTGTACTCTCGGTCATGAAGTAGCCGAAATGACGGCAGACTTCGATCCGGGCTTTGTCGTTGATGTAATACTCGGGCTTCTCGATGTTCTCTCGAAAGATCGGGTAGAGGTCCTTGCCGTCTTTCTCGATTTTGAGAAACCATGCCATGTGATTGATGCCCGCTGCCAGGAAGTCGATCTCGTCTTTATCCACGCCAACATAGCCCGAAATCAAATCCAGCGTCGTTTGAATGCCGTGACACAGACCCACGAAGGGGATATCGCTCGACACGGACATGCCGATCGAACACGTACACATCGGGTTGACGTAGTTCAGCAGGATCGCATTCGGGCAAACCTCCTCCATGTCGTGCATCAGGTCCGCGAGCACCGGGATGGTCCTCAACCCCCGGAACACGCCACCGGGCCCCACACACTGCCCTATACACTGGTCGACGCCGTATTTCATCGGAATTTCATAGTCGTATTTGTAGGCTTCCATGCCTCCGATCTGAAACGTGGTGATGACGTAATTGGCGTTCTCGAGAGCTTCTCTTCTGTCGGCCGTTGAAAAGACCCGGTGCGAGAGGTTGTTCTTTTTGATGACCTTGTTTACGTAGTCCTCGACGCTCTTCGCCTTGGGTAAATCCGGGTCCATCAGGGCAACCGTCGAACCCTCGAGTCCTGGTGTTTGCAGTATGTCATTCGTGAGCGTCGTGCTAAACACCATACTACCGGCACCGATAATAGCTACTTTGGCCATGTCTTACTCCTCACGATTGAGTCCTCATCCATCTGCAACCTCCCTCTACAAACAGAGATCGGCCCGACAGCAAGTAGAGCCAACGCCGCCTCGAACGAAGCTAGCCACGTTGGCCAACGGTTGAATCCTATAACACCACGTCGCTCGCAGCAACGCATCTCAGCGTCGATCGGCGCGCTAGCAGGGTATTTGTTCCGGTGAATAGTCTGGAACAGGAGGAAACAGACGCAGGCATTGCGGCTCCACGCCTGAAGACGCCTTTGCTGTCTTTCCCTCCCAGTCGTGATAGAATCCGAGGAGCGGCCGAGGATTCGGATCCCTCTGCTTGACCGAAGATTAAGGTCGCTATCCTTCTGTGAAATCCCTGTGCTTTCCTATCCTTGGGCTTTTCGCCAGAGGCCGACGCGCCTTCGTCGGGCGGGAGTTGAGCAATGGTGAACGACCGGACTGATTGTCGGCAGGTGCCTGCTTTACTGGCAGTTGCATTAGCGTTTGTTTCCAGCCATGTATTGGCAGGACCGGAGCAGGATGCCGAGAAACTCATGAAGGCCAGCGGCGTCCGGGGCGGGCTGGTGGTGCATGCCGGCTGTAACGATGGGCGTCTGACCGCCTCGCTGGCAACAAGTGATGCGTTCCTGGTCCATGGCCTGGACCGGGACGCCGACAACGTGAAACACGCGCGGGCGCACATCCGATCGAAGGGTTTGTATGGGCCGGTGTCGGTGGAGCAGTGGGCGGGCGAACGATTGCCGTATGCGGACAACGTGGTGAATCTACTGGTGATGACAGACGTCGGGTGTCAGGCGTCAAGGGAAGAGATCGACCGCGTGCTCGCGCCGCGGGGCGTCGTCGTCATTCGAAAGCAGGATAACGCCGACCTTGCATCCACTCTCCAGTATCCGGAATCCAGTATCGGGCCTGATTTCGTGATGTTCAAGAAACCAATCCCTTCGGGTATTGATGATTGGACGCATTGGAATCACGGGCCGGATGGAAACCGGGTGGCCAAGGACAGTGTCGTGGGACCTCCGCGCCGGCTGCAGTGGGTGTCGGGCCCGCTTTGGGCCAGGCACCACGACATGCTGCCCAACATCAGCGCGATTGTAACTGCAGGCGGACGACTCTTCTACATCATGGACGAGTCACATACGAGCATCGACACGTTGCCGGGTCGGTGGTCGTTGCTGGCGCGGGACGCGTTTAACGGCCTGCTTCTCTGGAGGCAACCCATCAAGGAATGGGGATCGACCGGCTGGAACGAGCAAAAGGTAAGATGGGAACCGCACATCGGACTCTCCAAATTCCCCCTCCAGATCAACCGGAGACTCGTGGCCACGGAAGGCGACGTATTTGTCACGCTTGGGTTCAATGCCCCGGTAACGGTTCTTGATCCCGAGACGGGTGAGATCAAGCGAACGCTTCCGAATACCGCGTCCACGGAAGAGATTCTTCACAGGAATGGAATTCTCTACCTATCGATCAACGAAACCGGCGGACTCGGGAAACGCATCGTAGCGGCAGATGCGGATACCGGACGGTCGTTGTGGAACAGCGATGTATACGAGGGGATAACGACCAAGTCGGACGAATTGAAGCAGCACACGCACGTGAATCTGACGCTCGGCGATAAGAACCTGTTCTTCCTGAGCACAGACAGGGTTGTCTGCCTTGACCTGAAGAGCGGCAACGGGCGGTGGCAATTCCCGTTTCCTTTCGGGGCGGAGAAGGGCGAGAAGTACACGCGATACTATTACCCGCACATCATCACGATGGTGTACCACAACGGTGTCCCTCGGCACCAAAATGCTGTTGGATTCTCGATGGCGAGCCGGATAGGTGGCGAAAAGTACGGGATTCCGGCACAGAGGCGAGCGGCTGGCGAGTCCTGACTTTCTCAATTGACCTTCGTTAGCACTTTCTGAAGGCC
>JADHUC010000012.1 GCA_016784735.1 Pirellulaceae bacterium
CATCCGCAGAGCTTATACGGCGACGCCCGCGTCTGCTACTACGTGCCCGGCTTCGCTCGCGAACGGCTCGATGAGATGGAAAAGGTGTTCCAGATCTACTTCACCGGCTGCGCGGGCGACGTCGTCATGGGAAAGTACAACGACCGTACGCCCAAGGCGCGCGCGGACCTGACCGACCGGCTGTTCGCAGGCATGGAAGCGTCGGTCGCATCAACTCGACTGACGCCGGTCGACCGCATCGACTGGCGGGCTGTGTCTCTGGTACTGCCGCTCAAAGACGCTGCCACGTACGACGTGGCCAAGAATCGCGCCGTGATCGAGGACCCGAAAACGCCCGACAAGGAGCGGATGCAGGCGGCTCGGCGGATTGCCCTCGCCGAGTGGATGGCCCAGCCTCTTCGGTTGTGTCTCTTGCGTATGGGACCGGTCGAGCTTATCCATTTGCCCGGCGAAAGCATGATCGAGTTTCAACTGTTCACCCAAAAACAGAAACCGGACCGCTTCATAGCCGTCGCGGCGTATGGCGACTTGGCAACCGGATACATCTGTACCGAGCAGGCGTTCACGGAGGGAGGCTACGAACCGAGTGCATCACACGTCGCACCGAAATCCGAAGCGATTCTCAAAAAGGCAATCTGCAAGTTACTGGAACTCAATTAGTGCCTTGCTCGGCAGCATCTGCGCGCCGTGCGCATCTTGTACGCCGACTCGACCGTCACGGCTGGCGCAGGGTGAACTTCTGGGCCCGTTTGCCCTGGATGTCGCCCAGGTAGATGTTGCCCTTCGAGTCGACCGCGATCGCGTGGACCCAATCGACCTCGCCCGGTTTGCCGGGAGCAGCGGCGGTCTGCCGGAGCGGCACGCGCAGGAGGATTTTGCCGTTGGAGCTTAGCTTCATCAGCAACTGATCTGGCGGCGGTGTGATGACCCAGCCGTCGCCGTCGGGCTGCTTTGCTCCTGACGAGCCGCAGACCCAGACTTCGTCGTTCTTCGTCATGGCGAATCCCCAGGGCATCATCAGATCATCCCATACGGCCAGCAATTTGCCCTTGGTGTCGAAGACTTGTATGCGGGCGTTGTTGCGGTCGGCTACGTAGAGTCGGCTCTGGGAGTCGATCGCTATCGCGTGCGGGAGGGCAAATTGTCCCGGCCCGGTTCCCTCTTCGCCCCACGCTTTGACGAAGCGGCCCCGCTTGTCGAAGTGGGCCACGCGACGGTTGCCGTAGCCATCGGAAATGAACACATCGCCGCTGGGAAGGAACGCCATGTCGGTCGGTCCGTCGAAATGGCTCTCGTCGCAACCCGCGACGCCGGCTTCGCCGAGCGTCAGAAGGAGTTTTCCCTCCGGAGTGTACTTCTGGATGACATGGCTGCGGAAGTCGGCGGTCCACACGTTGCCATCCGGATCAAGTTTGATGTGATGAGTCCCGATGGGGTCGGCCGCCGACCACGATCGGACCAGGGCTCCGTCCGTACGGTAAATCTGTACGGTCGGCTCGCTTCGGTTGAAGAGGTAGATCTGATCGTGGGCATCCACGGTAATCCCGGACATGGCGCCCCATGTAAACGAATCCGGTTTCTGGGGCCAGGTGGGATCGACCACGCACTGCACATTGCCACTGGACGATGCAGTCGGCGCCTGCGCGTTGGTGTTATGGGGTAGAATAGCCGTCAGGAACGCGACGACGCAAAAGCAGCGGTGCGTGGTCATCGATGGGACTCCTTGGGGTTAACATAATCTCAACTTGACAGTTTCCACGGTTCCCGCATCGTCCGCGAGAGCATCCGGTTGACCTCTTCGTCGTCCGGACTGCGCTCGGCCGCCGGGTCCCAGGTGAACTTGCGTTTCAGGATTTGAGCAATGTTGCCTAGGATGCACAGGCTGGCCGTACTATGGCCCACTTCCACCGGCTCGATCGGATCCTGACGATTCTTGACGGCGTCAAGGAAGTTGCGGACGTGATCCGCGTCGATATGTTTCCGGACATTTTCCTCGCGGGCCGGATTGCTCTGCGCCAAGTGGATCTCGTTCGGTCCGATCACCGAGTCCTTGATGTTTTCGGGGAACGTCTTCATGGAACCGCCGAGGGTGATCTCCAGCCGGCCTTCCGTGCCTTCGAACTTGGTGGCTGAAGAATTGCGAGTCTCGCAGAGCAATTCGATGCCATTCGCGTATCGCGCGCGGAACGCCGTCTTCGAGGCCGTGGTGAACAGGCTTCCCTTCGGCAAGAACTCGGAGCCGTTGTCTTCGAACTCGACCGGCGTAGTGCGGTCCATATTCAAGGCCCACTGGGCGATGTCGTTGGTGTGGGCGCCGAAGTTCACGGTTTGCCCATTGGAATAGTCGAGGATATATCGCCAGCGGTGAAAGCAGCGCTCGACGTGATAGGGTGCCTTGGGCGCCGGACCAAGCCAGAAGTCGTAGTCGAAGCCATCCGGCACAGGCATAGCCTTCCAGCCGGGGCCGGGCCCTTCGAAGCTGTTAGGGGCGACCCAAGTGCGGACGCGGCGGATCTCGCCCAAGCGACCGTTGCGCACCAGTTCGCACGCCCGCCGCACGTTCGGGCTCGAGCGGAACTGAGCGCCCGTCTGAAAAATGCGTTCGTATTTGCGCACGGCTTTGACCATCTGCCGGCCTTGGTGGACGGTCAGGGCCAGCGGTTTCTCGCAATAGACGTCTTTGCCGGCTCGCATCGCCGCAATGGCGATCAGCGCGTGCCAATGATCGGGCACGACGATCGCGACGGCGTCGATATCCGACCGTTCGAGGAGTTCACGGAAATCAACGTAGGCGTCACAGTGCCGGAATTGGCCGCTGTCGGTCTTTTGGGCGTAATGCTCGTTGACCCACTGCCGCGCGGTTTCCCGGCCGAGGACCTGGTCGGGCCAGTAGTAACCGACGCCCTGACGATTCACGTCGCAAACGGCCAGCATCTGCACGTCGTCGTGGACCAGGAACGACGGCACAATCCGCTGGCTCTGGTGCCCGCAGCCGATCAGGCCCACATTGATCCGATGGCTCGGCGCGGCGGCCCCCAGGACACTCGCCGGAACCACGGAAGGAACGCAAAAGGCGCCCGCGGCAGCCACCGCTGTTTTCAAGAATCGGCGACGCGCGGCAAAGCTACGCTGCCGATTGTTGCTGCAAGCATGCATGTCGTCTCCTCCCAAGGATCGCTGCCGAAAAGGGACCGTCGTTTAACCGCAGGGCCAGCGGCCCGCGCGGACGCGCCCAGCCCGTTGGGCTTGGGGTTAAACGAAAAACCCCTGTAACAACAAATGTCGTTTCTACAAGACGACGCGACGTACGTCAAATGCAGGTAACGACACAGCGGTTCGGTAGAATAACGGTCCATCGTCGACGCCAGGGAGTCGTCCAGGTAGAATGCCAAATGAAGGTCCCAGGATGTTTCTGCACTCGAACGATCTCTCCGGAAGGAGCACGATGATGACCAGCAAGAACGAATCGGGCATTTCTCGCCGACGTTTTGTTCGGCAAAGTGGATTGCTTGCCGCGGGGGCTGCCTTGGGGGCCGGTACCGCATCAGCGGCGGGCGAAGACAACGCGTTGACGACCGGAGTCTCCGTCCCAAGTGAAATTCCCCGTGCCGTCCTGGGCCGGACTGGCGAGTCGGTTACCAAGATGTCGCTGGGCACCGTACCGTCAGGTTTGCCCGAGGGCGCGACACCAAAGGATGTGGCTCGAATGGTCGACGTGGCCTTGGAAGCGGGCATTCGGTCGATCGACGTAGCTCCCGCCTACATCAACGCCGAGGAAGGCGCGGGCATGGCACTTGGCAAGCGCCGCAATGAGGTCTTCCTTTCGACCAAGGTAGCGGCGGATACGGTCGAGGCGGCGGAGGAGTCGTTTGCCAACTCGCTACGACTCCTGAAGACCGACTGTGTGGACGTCCTGTACCTGCACAGCGTCGGCTCGCGCGCACAGGACCGCGACCCGGACGTAGTGCTGCAACCAGATAGCGTCTTTCCCTGGATTCTCAAGCAGAAGAAACTGGGCAAGTGCCGGTTCGTCGGCGTCTCGTCGCACAACGGTCCGTTGTTGTGCAAGCAGGTGCTGGAAACAGGCGACGTCGACGTTCTGCTGACGGTAATCAACTTCGTCGACCGCTACACCTACAACCACGAGGGCACGCTAATTCCGGTGGCGCGGAAACATGGCACGGGCGTGATCGCCATGAAGGTCTTCGGTGGAGCGCGTCGAGTACTCAAACCCGGACAGAAGAAAGACTTGGCCGGACCCGCCGAGATGGTCGGACATGATTTCAGCTTGGCGCTCCGATATGCCCTGAGCGTGCCGGGGGTGACGGCCGTGAACCTCGGCTGCCACACGCCCGAGCAACTCCACCAGAACCTCGCCACCGTGAAGACATGTAAGCCCCTGACTGACGAAGAGCGCAAGCAACTTGAGAGGACCGGGCGAAAACTGGCCCCGAAATGGCGCGAGCGTTTCGGCCCGACGGAACGGGTAAAGAAGGAGGAGAACGTGTGACACCGTTTGCGGCTTGTTGCCGAGGGTGACGCGGGGTTTTGGGAAGAGCAGAATGTCCCCTTTTCTGCGCGCCGCTATGCAGTCGGTCCGGTGTCAGAGAACTCTATGTCCGTCACGTGGCAGCCGATGTGGTTGGCCAGGGCGAGGGCGGCAGCCCCGATTGTACCTGCTCGGTTCCCGACCTCGTTCTCTTTCTTCACTACGAAGTTGCCCCCAACCAAAGGATCTCCTTGGTAAGTCTCCAACACGTAGTGGACCATTTTCTCTTCGTCGATCAGGGCACCCAGACCGCCACCCAGGATGAACATGGCGGGCGGCTGGATCGAGTTGCCTCCCATATCCAAGAGGACGTAAATGTTGGCAACGCCTTCCGCCAGACAGCGATGCCACCGATCCATCGCCTTGGCGAGCTTCTCGACGATGTCGGTTGGCTCTCCGTCGATCAAGTACTTCTCGAACTTTCGTCCCAGGTCTTTCGTGATTTGGTCCGCGGTCAACCCCTCGGCTTCGGCGTATTTTCGCAGTGCTGACTCGTTCGCAGCGGCTTCGAAACAGCCCAACCGTTTGCAGTTGCACATTCGCTCGCTTTCGCGAATGGGAAAGTGAATCTCACCGTCGTTGACGACCCGTTCGCCTTGCTCGTTCCAATGCATGGAGCCCAAACCGATGCCCGTGCCAAGTGTCAACAGGGCGAAAGCCCCTTTATGGTCTTTGGCCACCCCGGCCAATGAAGAGCCAATGGCCGCCGCCATCCCATCGTTCAATGCCGCGCCGGCCTCGACCACGAATGGGTCCAATATCCCTCGGTTGATCAGGCGAAGACACCAGAACTTCGCGCCTTCCTCCATTCGTTCGACCACCACTGGACCGCAAATGCTGTATCCGACAAGGTCGACATCAGGTGGATAAAGAGATGCTTCCTTCAGCGCATGCCTGACTTCCTGCATAAACTCGTCTGCAGGGACGTTGCTCGGCAACTTGGCCGACGGAGTGCGATCCGGGCACCCGTCACGGTACCAAAGCTGTCCCCGTTCATTTCCCTGATATCTAATCACTTTTACTGAGGTACCACCGATATCTACGCCCAGCAACTCCAAATCGGCACTCATCGTTGTCCCTCCTGCCTCTCACAACCGTCGGTCCCAATTCCAACCATGCCAGTGCCAAGATCACATTGCGAGTGACTACTTCACCACAAAGTTGACTAACCGCCCCGGCACGACGATGGCTTTCATGATGCTTTTTCCTGCGATCAGTTCAACAACCTTCGAATCTGCCTTCGCCGCGGTTTCCATTTCGTCCTTGCCGGCGTCCGCGGGGACCCTGATACGTGCTCGTACCTTGCCGTTGATCTGCACCGGAATCTCGATCGTGTCCTCCTTGATGAGCGCCTCGTCATACTCTGGCCAAGGTTCGTAAGCCAGCGTCTTTTCATGGCCCAACCTTCCCCAGACTTCTTCGCAAATGTGCGGAGCGTAGGGCGAAAGCAAAAGTGCGAAGTTCTCCATGGCCGATTTCGGTCGGACGGATTCTTTGGTGAAGAAGTTGACGAACTCCATCATGCGCGCGATCGCCGTGTTGAATTCCATCCGCTCGGTGTCGTGCGTGACTTCCATGATCGTGCTGTGAAGGACTCGGTTTTGGGCTTCGTTCGGCTCGACGTCCTGGACGGCTTCGTTCAGAGCGGGCTGTTCGCTTCGTTCGTCCACAATCATGCGCCAAACGCGATCCAGAAAGTTGCGTACACCGTTCACACCAGCCATGCTCCACGGCTTGGTCGCTTCCAAGGGACCCATGAACATTTCGTACAGACGCAGTGAGTCGGCGCCGTAGTCGCGCACGATCTGGTCCGGGTTGACGACATTGCCGCGGCTCTTCGACATCTTGTAAGAACGGCTGTCGACGCGGATTGACGAATCCGACTTGAGTACGAAGCTGTCGCCCGCCTTTTCCACATCATCCGGATCGATTCTCGCCTCGGTCAACGCTTCTTCCGTCGACTCGGCGGTCCATTGGTTCTCTGCATTCTTCTTTGCCTGCTTCGCGCTGACCCACGCGCCGCCGTTGCGCTGATAACCGGTGAACTCCAACTCGCCCAGAATCATGCCTTGATTCACCAGTCGTTGGAACGGTTCGCGCGTGCTGACGTAGCCACGGTCGTACAACACCTTGTGCCAAAAGCGTGCGTACAGCAGGTGCAGCACGGCGTGTTCGGCGCCGCCAACGTACAGATCGACAGGCATCCAAGCCCGTTCTTTCTCTCGATCGACGAACGCTGTGTCATTTTTGGGGTCTATGAAACGCAAGTAGTACCAGCACGATCCCGCCCATTGCGGCATCGTGTTGGTCTCACGCACAAACCGCTGGCCGTCAATCGTCGGATACCGCCATTCGTCCGGCGCTTTGGCCAGCGGCGGTTCCGCGCGGCCATGCGGTTTGAAGTCGTCCAAATGCGGTAGGTCGACGGGCAAATCGTCCGGTTCGACCGCGCGAAGCATCCCGTTGGGACGTCCGTCGGCATCCAACTCGTGCAGAATCGGGAACGGCTCACCCCAGAATCGTTGTCGGCTGAACAGCCAATCGCGCAACTTGTAGTTCACGGCGGCTCGCCCGACGCCATCGTTTTCGATGTCCGCGGTGATTGCCGAGATGAACTCGGGGGTGTCGAGACCGTTGTACGTCCCAGAATTTACCGCCGCACCGTTGCCTGTGAAGCACTGCTGGCCCGCCAGGACGGCCTCGCGGTCGACATCTTCTGCATCGCCCGGGTCCACCACCGCGACGATAGGGACATCGAATTTCTCGGCGAACTCGTAATCACGTGTATCGTGGGCTGGGACGGCCATGATCGCCCCTGTGCCGTAGCTGATCAGCACGTAGTCGGCGATCCATATGGGCACTTCCTCGCCATTTATGGGATTGACGGCGCACGAACCCGTGAAGACGCCGGTTTTCTCTCTGCCTTCCTGGCGTTCTCGGTCACTGCGCGACGCAGCTCGTTGGCAGTACTCCTGGACATCGTCCTTGTTGTCCGGCATTGTCAATCGATCCACGAATGGATGCTCGGGGGCAATCACCATGTAGGTCGCGCCAAACAGGGTGTCGGGCCGAGTGGTGTAGACCCGCAATACGTCCTCACCGGCCGCCTCCGGATAGCCCGCTGAAGCCCGGTCCGATCGCCATTGTTGATACGCATCCTTGGGGCCGATATAGAAATCCACTTCTGCGCCGGTGCTGCGACCTATCCACTCTCGCTGCATCGTCTTGATGCTTTCGGGCCAGTCGAGCCCCTGCAGGTCATTCTCCAGACGGTCGGCATAAGCTGTGATGCATAACACCCACTGGCGAAGCGGAATTCGCTCGACCGCGTGCCCACCTACCTCGCTCAATCCATCTTTGACTTCCTCATTGGCCAAAACGGTCCCCAAGGCAGGGCACCAGTTCACTAGGGCGTCCGCCTGATAGGCCAAGCGGCGTTCATCCTGGTAACGACGAACGGCCTCGTCGCCTTGCTGGGCAATCTCCTCAGGAATCGGAAGCTCGCTGATCGGCCGACCTTTTTGCTGTTCCGCATCGAACCAACTGCCGTACATCAACACGAAAATCCACTGGGTCCAGCGGAAATAGTCGATGTCCGTGGTCGCCAGCTCACGGTCCCAGTCGTAGCTGAAGCCGAGCATTTTGAGCTGCCGCCGGAAGGTCGCGATGTTCTCCTCGGTCGATTCGCGTGGCGGTTTGTTCGTCTTGATGGCGTGTTCTTCGGCCGGCAATCCGAATGCATCGAAGCCCATCGGGTGCAGCACGGATTTACCGCGCATGCGTTCGAATCGGCACACGATGTCCGTCGCCGTATAGCCTTCCGGATGGCCAACATGCAGCCCATCACCGCTCGGGTAGGGGAACATGTCCAGGACGTACAGTTTTTCGCCTTGGGGCATTTCCGGCGTTTTGAAGGTCCGTTCGTCGTCCCAGTACTTCTGCCATTTGGGTTCGATTCGATTGGGGTTGTAGCGTGGCATGTGCAGTCGTTGCGATCTGTGTTATGCGTCAAGCGTTTTCTTTCCAGCGACGTTCGCGAAGCCGGAAAGCCAAAATATGGGGGCGGTGTTTTCGTGGCTCACTCGTTTAACCGCAAGCCGGAGGCGTGCGCGAGGAAACGAAGATAGAGGATCTGCTTCCTACTCGCCCCTTTCTTCCATTTCCTCGATGTACCGGCGGAGACGCTCATTCTCGTCGCGGATGTCTTTCAGCTTTAGCATGTTCTCGACGCGTTTCAGCAGTTCGATCTTGTTGACGGGCTTGGACAGAAAATCATCCGTACCCGCCTGAACCGCGCGTTCGATATCGCCCAGTTCGTTCAGAGCCGTCACCATCAAGATCATAATGCGGCTGGTTTGCGGATCGTCCTTCAGTTTCCTGCAGACTTCGAAACCGCTCAGTTTGGGCATCATAACGTCCAGCAGGATCACATCCGGGCGGAACGACCCCACCTTTTGGACGGTGTCCTGCCCGTCGACCGCGATCGCCACGTCGCAGTCGATTTCCGCCAAATATGCCTCCAACAACTCGCAATTTGGCTGGTTGTCGTCGGCGATCAGAATTCTGCTTGTCTCAGCCATATTCGATTCCACGCGGTTTCCGTCGAGCACTGATCCTGCAAAGTGTCATCCGTGTTGGGATTATACCGGTTTCCGCCGCGCCATCGAAGGGACACTGGTCAGATTGCGTTCTTTCGATCGTTTCTCGGTTCCCACACAGGGTTTAGTGATCGCGACGAGTGATGCCGCGCTGCCTCACACTAAGAAGGGGTGGGGGGCGTTCGCCTTTGTCAGAAGTCCTTGCTGCACAACAACTTGCGCTGGCCTTCTCGTGGGCCACCTGCTCCCGGCACATGATCTGCAACCAATGATTGGCCCTCCGTCATTCCGTCTTCGCCATGATACATCCCGAGGTCACGTTAAGAAGGGGCAGCCACTTGACCAGGACCACGCGCAAATCGGCAAAACGAGCCAGCGTCAGGAAGCGAACCACAGCCGGCCGGGTATCGGCGGGCAGCAACTCAAAGGGGAACAGCAAACTTAACGGAAACCGAACCGACTACGGGCCTATCGCGTCTGGGGCTTCCCTCGATGACCAATTCGACGAAGCCGCTCCCGGAAAACTTAGGGACGGCCAAAGCGAAGATTCCGCAAAGAACATGAATCACCATCAAACCACCGCCTGGGCCGCGACAGACGACCCGGTACGTATGTACCTGATGCAGATGGGACGCATCCCTTTGCTGAGCCGCAGTGAAGAGATCGAGGCGGCCAAAGAAATCGAGCATACCAGAACGCTCTACCGCCACAGCATGCTGGCAACGGATTTTGCGTTGCAGGGTGCCATTACGATCCTGGAGCAGGTGCGCGACGGCGAACTCCGCTTGGATCGCACCGTCGAGGTGTCGGTCACCAACACGGCGGAAAAGAAACGGACATTGCGACGCTTGGGCCCGAACGTAAAGACGCTGCGCGAGTTGGTTACTCGTAACCGCAAGGACTACCGTATTGCCATCAACAAGCAACGCCCCAGGCGCGAGCGTCGAGCGGCGTGGGCATCGTTGGTTCGCCGGCGCAATCGAGCCGTCCGTTTGGTCGAAGAAATGAATCTGCGGACGAATCGACTTCAGCCCCTGTTCGATCAACTGATCGAAATCTCGAAACGGATGGATGCTCTGAAGTGGCAGATCAACGACGCAGAGAAACACGGTGAGTCTTGCGACGGAAGGAGTATCGACGAACTTCGCGAAGAGTTGCGATGTCTCATGCGACTGACGTTCGAAAGCCCGGCCACACTGCGACGTCGAGTGAAGCGGACGGCCGTGCGCCGTAGGCACTATGACGAAGCCAAACGAACGCTGTCCGCCGGCAACCTCCGTCTGGTGGTCTCGATCGCTAAGAAGTACCGTAACCGGGGAATCGGTTTCCTGGACCTGATCCAGGAAGGCAATGCCGGACTGATGAGGGCGGTGGACAAGTTCGAGCACGCTCGCGGCTACAAATTCTCGACTTACGCCACTTGGTGGATCCGGCAGGCAATAACACGCGCCATCGCCGACCAGAGTCGGACGATCCGCGTCCCGGTACACATGATCGACACGATGAGCAAGGTGCGCAACATGTCCCGCGAATTGCTGCAGGAACTCGGACGCGAACCGACGCCGGAAGAAATTGCGGATCGAGCCGGACTGCCGCTGGAAGACACGAAGTGCATTCTCAAGATGTCGCGTCAGCCCCTATCGCTAGACCAACCGGTCAGCGACCACGACGACAGCTATTTCGGCGAGTTTCTGGAAGACCATCGAAACGATGATCCACTGTACGAAGCGAATCGAGAGGCACTGAAAGTCCGAATCGAAGAGGCTATGGAGGAACTGAATTACCGCGAGCGAGAGATTCTGCGCATGCGATTCGGCTTGGCCGACGGCTATTCCTATACGTTGGAAGAAGTGGGCAAGGTGTTCTCGGTGACTCGCGAGCGCGTGCGGCAGATCGAATCCAAGGCCGTGCGTAAATTGCAGCAACCCTACCGCGCCCGCCGTTTGGCAAGCTTCGTCGAGGGTGCCGAAATGCCTGTAGTCGACCAGATCTGAAAAGTGTGTTCGTAGTGCCGCCTTTAGGCGGTTCCGGAACGAGAAACGCCGCAGAACACCGCCTGAAGGCGGCACTACGAACGACCTCCCACTTCGGGTCGCGCGTCGGCTCTCTACGAGTGCATCACTTGGCCACCATCGACGTTGATGGTCTGCCCAGTGATGTTCTCGGCTCTGGACGAAGCCAGGAATACGGCTACGGCCGCAATGTCTTCCGGCGTCTGCCAACGGCCCAGCGGGGATACGTGACGGATCTTCTCCTCGGCCCAGTCGTCGTACGACCGATGTTTGTCTTCCGGTTGCCGGTCATGCCATGCCTGCCATACGGACCGGTTCAGCGGCGTCTTAATCATACCGGGCGAGATTACGTTTACGCGGATACTGTGCGGCGCGAGATCCTTGGCCGCGCATTGGGCGAAGTTGACTACCGCCGCTTTGGCAGCACTGTAGGGTGGATCGGTTTGCGATCCGATTTGCGCAGCCACCGAAGCGAAGAACAGAAACGTGCCGCGTCGTGCTTCGATCATGGGCGGAGAAAACGCGTGGGCCGCGTTCACCGGCCCCATAATGTTCACTCGCAACACCTGCTCCCAGTCATCAGGCTCCAAGTTCCAGAACGGGAAGCCGTATTTGCCCGATCCTACACCGGCGGCGACGACCACGTGATCGCAACGGCCGAAGTCGGTCAGTACCGATTGGGCCATCTGCCCGACGGCTTGAAAGTCTGCTACGTCCGTTTGATAACCGACCGCGCGCACAGACTGCTTGCGTTCCAGTTCAGTAGCCAAGTCGGTCACGCCGGGGGCAATGTCAGCCAACGCGACGTTGGCGCCTCCGTTGGCAAACTCAATCGCGATGGCTCGTCCAATCCCACTGGCCGCACCAATGACGACGGCGACTTTGTCGGCAAGTTCGAGATCCACGGTTTTCGACTCCTTGGCTCGACGACGGCTGCTTCGCAGAGCGAAAAAGGCCCTTTGCTTCAACCCTGCTATTTTGGGCAAATTCGCGTGCGCGTGAAGCCCACTGTCTCGCGCGGCGGGGTTCGGCACTGCCGGCAAATCACTGCACGGTGCTTGCCCTGGGCCTGTGAATTTGCGATCATTCCAGCTTCTCCTGACGTTAATCCCAGTTGGCTGCAGAAAGAGAACTCAAATGGCCGCATTCCCTGATGTCGAGAAGATCGTCTATGAAGGTCCCGAATCCAAGAATCCGTTGGCCTTCCGCTGGTACCGAGAGGATGAAGTGGTGGAAGGCAAGACGATGAAGGACCATTTCCGCTTCAGCGTCGTTTACTGGCATACGTTCCGGGGAACCGGTGCCGATCCATTCGGTCCGGGAACGATGTACCGCCCTTGGGAAGACGGGACGGATTCGGTCGAAAACGCCAAGAATCGTGTGCGTGCCGCGTTCGAGTTCATGGAAAAACTGGGATCTCCGTACTACGCGTTCCACGATCGTGACGTTGCACCGGAGGGTGCCAGTCTGGCTGAAACAAACAAGAACTTGGACGAAGTCGTCGCGGTGATGAAGGAAGAACAGCAGCGCACGGGCATCAAGCTGCTGTGGGGTACGGCCAACCTGTTCAGCAATCCTCGATACATGCACGGCGCTTCGACAAGTTGCAACGCAGACGCATTCGCTTTCGCGGCCGCTCAAGTGAAGAAGTGCTTGGAAGTGACCAAGGAATTGGGCGGAGTGAACTACGTGTTCTGGGGCGGCCGTGAGGGGTATCAAAACCTGCTCAACACCGACATGAAGCGCGAGTTGGATCATATGGCCCGTTTCATGCACTTGGCCGTCGACTACGCAAAGGAGATCGGCTTTACGGGCCAATTTCTCATCGAACCGAAACCCAAGGAGCCCACGAAACATCAGTACGATTCGGACGCGGCGGCCTGTATCAACTACCTTCGCGCCTATGATCTGTTGGATCACTTCAAGCTGAATATCGAAACCAACCACGCCACGCTGGCCGGCCACACGATGATGCACGAATTGGATTACGCCGGCCATCAAGGTGCGCTCGGTTCGATCGACGCCAATACGGGCGACCTGATGTTGGGCTGGGACACGGACCAGTTCCCGACGAACTACTACCTGACCGCCGAAGTAATGCTGATCCTCTTGAAGTACGGCGGACTTGCCCCGGGCGGCGTGAACTTCGACGCCAAGGTGCGTCGTGAAAGTTTCGAGCCCATCGACCTGTTCCACGCCCACGTCGGCGGCATGGACACATTTGCGCGTGGCCTGAAGATCGCCGCCGAGATCCGCGCCGAAGGCGAACTGGACGCGTTTGTGAAGCAGCGTTACGGCAGTTGGGATGCCGGCATTGGCGCGGAGATCGAATCCGGCAGTGCCGATTTCGAAGCGCTCGAAGCGTACATGCTGCAGAAAGGCGACATCGAACCCAACGTCAGCGGCCGGCAAGAGATGCTGGAAAACCTGTTCAACCGGTACATGTAGCGTTTATGCCGCCGCGATCAGAGCCCCGGCTCTTCGAAAGAGCCAAGTTTCTCCGGGAACTTGCTTGCCGCTGGTTCTCTATCGCAGCAAACCAGTGCGCCGCAACGCGTTTCGGCTTTGTCGCCGACAAGCGAGTACGAGGTTTGGATCGGATGCTCGTGACTCGTTGGATTCGCGATGTATTCTCAGAGGAATCGCAAAACCATGGCGCGAGTATTCGTGACGATTCGCGTCATTCGCGGGCGGCTTTCTTCCGGCCGCCTGGGTGCGGACCCGCGTTGGGGTCAGGTCTCCTGACCGGACCACGCGAGCGACCGAAGGTCTCCACCCATCGACCGTACATCTTACGGCTTTTTGACTTCACGACCTCCGCTCATCGGCAGTGACAGGGTCGGGGAACCCTACCACAACCGAAGCGTCAGAAGACCCCGCCACACCATGGCCCCAGTCGCAACGTCCGGTGGATCTACTTCTTCCCCTTGCCTTTGTCCGATCCACCGTCACTGCCGCCGTCGCTGCCGCCTTGGTCGGTGACCTTGTCTTCGGCGTCGGCGAGGATCCAGTTTTGGCCCTGGTCGCCCTTCAGCTTGTCCTTATCACCGTCGGCGAACACGGTCGTGTCGACTTCCAGCTTAATGTCGCCGTCCGGGCCGACGCCGGCCTGCAGATTTGCGACACGGTCTTCGAAGCTGGCCTCCGAGCCCCATTCGGCCGCAAGGGCATCCAAGGCGGTAATGTAGTTGTCGTAGGCGGTTGAACCGGCGATCAGTAGGTCGTCGTCACGGCCGCCCTTCAGATCGTCTTTGCCGCTGCCGCCGATCAGGATGTCCAGGCCGCTTCCGCCCTGCAAATCATCGTTGCCGGCTCCGCCCACCAGCACGTCGTTGGCGCGACCGCCCTTGATGTGATCGTCGCCAGCTCCGCCGAAGACGAATTGCGGGATGGCCGCATCGGCACAGCCATCGCTGCCGCCATCCGAACCGCCGTCACTGCCACCGTTGTAGTGGTCGTCGCCGTCGCATAGGTAGGCCACGATCCGATCGATGGTCGACGCTTGGTAGGTCTGTTTGATGTGGTCGCGCCCACCGTCACTCCCACCGTCACTCCCACCGTCGGACCCGCCATCGCTGCCGCCTTGGTTCAGTTTGACATCGACCTTCAGTTCATCCTTCTTCTCGTTGAATTTCAGGTCCACGTGATCGCGGCCGCGGGTGCCAATGATATAGAGTGTGGTAATCTCAGATTCTGGATCGAAAACGGTTCCCACGCCGACCACCGCTGCGGTCGTAATTTCGACGTCGGCCCCGCCATCCTCGTCGGCCACGGTAACCGTGATCGTGAAGAAGCCGCCGTGAGCGTACGTGTGGCTGCCGTCGAACTCGTCAAGCGCCTGATCGACCGACGTGAGCGTTTCGCCGACCACCCCATCGCCATCGGGATCCGATCCGTCGCCCCAATCAACTGTGACGGTGTGCGTATCCAGATCCAGGGCAGGATCGAAGAACGAACCATCGATCGTGACAAACCCGTCCGCCGAGGCGGCGCACGGAGTCAGATTGCTCGAAGTGAGGCTCGTGATCTCCGGAGCGACATTCAAGATGGTCAGCGTCGTCGACGCCGTGTCGAAGTTCGTGCCGTCGCTGACTCGCACAGTCACTGTGTTGTCGTGTGGGCCGTCGGCCAGACCAAGTGCCGCCAGTTCAGTCCGCGTGAGCGTGACGATCATGCCCGTCACGCCCTCGTCGTATTCTCCGTCGCCGTCCACGTCCCAGCGATAGTCAAGCGTCGCGGGATCGGTGTCGTCGTCGGTGGTCAGGGACGCGTTCAGAGTGAGCGGGTCGCCCTCGTCAATCCCATAAGGACCACCGGCGCGCGGCACTGGAACGTAGTCGTCGTTGACGATCGTGCCTTCCGCCGCAGCACCAGTTGCGATATTGGCATCCTGTTCGACCGTCGTATCGGTCACCTCACCCAGCGTGATTGTGAACGTTTGGTCCTCCTCGGCGAGGTCCTCGCCGACGATCGTGACGTCGATATCCTGAGTCTCACCGGCATTGCCCGCGAAGCTCAGGGGGCTGGCGGTTATGACGCTCAGGTCAGCCGCTTCGGCCGTGCCCAGAGTCATGTCGAAGGCCACATCGAACCCGCCTTCCACGTCGGCGTCCAGGGTCACCACAAAGCTGACCGTCTGGTTCACGTCGCTCTCGGTGATCGACGGGGCCGTGATCGACAGCGTAGCACTGTCGTCGTTGTTGATCGAGCCCTCGCCGGTGGCGTCGAGGATCTTCACGTCGTTGGTCCCGGTCAAGCCGCTCAGCAGGACGGTCAACGTTTCGTCGGTTTCCACCACGGTGTCACCGTTGACCGTGACGGTGACCGGCTGCGTCTGACCCGCCGTGCCGTTGAAGTTGGCGGTGCCTGCGGCGGTGTCGTAATCGTCGCTGCCCACGCCCCCGACCGCCTCGACGGCCGTGCCGTCGGTAGTGGCGTAGTCGACGCTGAACGGCACGTTCACCGCGTCACCAGCCACCGAGATGGTGAAGTCCAGCGTGGCGGTGCTGCCGTTGCCTTCGGTCACGCTCACGTCGTCGATCGACAGCCTCGCCTCCAGATCGATCAGGTTGACGGTGACCGCGGCCTCGCCGCTCGCACTGTCACTGTCGGTGACCGTGACGGTCAGGTTAAAGACCGGGTTCGTCTCGAAATCCAACGCAGACTTGCTGGCCACGGTGATCTGGCCTGTGTTCGGATCGATATCAAACGCGCTGTCCGTATTGCCGCCGGTGATGGCAAAGCCGAGCGCATCGTTCCCCGGATCGTTGGCCGTGACCGTTCCCACGACCGTGAAGTCAGGCGAGTTCTCGGCCAGGGTGAACACCGCATCGTCGACCGTCGGCGCCACGTTGTCGACGACGAGTTCGAAGGTAGTCGTGCTGCTGTCGCCATCGCTATCGGTGGCGGTGACGGTGACCGTCTGGCTGTCATCGGGGCCATCGCTGGTGTCGAACTCCCAACTCCACCTTCCGTTTCCGTTGTCCACAATGGTGCCGATCGAAGCGGTAAGCTCGACGTTATCCACGCCCGGGTCGGAGAACGTGCCGCCATTGGTGGCCGTCTGAGCTTCGTCGACGGTCACCGAGGCATGTTCCGCATCCACGCTTGGCGGAACATTGTCGACTGTGACGGTGACCGCGTGTTCCGTGCTGAGCCCCCCATTGTCCGTTACCCTCAGTGTCACGAGAGGTGAGTCCGGACCGTCGAAGGCGAGGAACGCGGGATGGATGCCGACCTCGTCACCGTTGGCCGCCTCAGCGTCCGTTTCGCCGAATTGGCTGTCGCCATCCAGATCCCACTCGTAGGTCAAACCGGCCGGGTTTTGATCGGGGTCGGTGGACCCTGACGCATCCAAAACGATGCTGTCGCCTTCCTTAACGACGTAGGGTCCGCCGGCATCGGCTGTTGGAGGCCGGTTCGGAGCGGAGAACTCGGAAGTATTTCCGTTCGGACCGGTCGCCGTGGCCGTCACGTACTCGCCAGCAGTCGTCGCCGCCAGCCCGTCCACGTCGAACTCAACCGTACCCGACGCAAGACTCGTCACCGTGGTCGATCCAATCCAGCGTTGGCCTTCCCCAAAGCCCGATGGATCAAGCTCTGTGTTGGCATAGAAGTCAAGCGTGAAGTCGGTATCGGCGGTGCTTTCCAGGCGGCCCATGACGCGAGTGCTCGGTCCCGCGACCGCACCCGTAATGACGGGGAAGTTCTGGTCATTGTTTGGATCCGGGAGGCGTTGCAGGATGAACGTGTCGGCTGCCGCGCCGTTTTCACGCATTGACAACCTGACCGTATGCACGCCGGGAGCGGAGATCGTCCACTCGGCTGGGATGTTGTTGCCGCCGCTGTTGGTGCCCTCGAAGGCCGCATGGCCTTGCCACGCGCCGGTGGCGAAATCGGCATCCCGACGGCCCGAATATCGATACCAGTCCGCCACGCCTCCACCAGGGCCATCGTTGAGCGCGACAATCCGAGCGTAGACCGAATCGCTCTGAAAATCGTAGCCGTCCCATCGCAGGAATAGTTGGTATTGTCCCGGCGTTGAGAAGCGGATCGGATAATCTACGTACGTAGAGGCGTAGGGATCGAACACGACGACGTTCACATCATCAGGCAGCGTCTGGATGTAGTCGCCACGAGCGTTGCTGAAGCTGCCGGCGTCGCCGTCGATGACCTCCCAGGAATACCCATCGACTTCGGCATGCGACGTGAAATGTTCTGCCTCGACCACAACGCGGCCGTAGGCTTCATTAAATGCTCCATCGGTGAAGTCAGACTCGGCCGGACCGTCTCCTTGAGGAGCATCCCAGATGGTCCGATCAATGTCGTTCGGCGTTACCCCGTCGCCACGAAGGTCAATTCCCAACAGGCCGTTTGAATGAATGGAGTTGCATTGGATCCGATTGCCTATGGTACCGACATCGCGCACGACGATTCCGTCGCCATCGTTGAAGGCAATTGTGTTGCCCGAACCGACAGTTCCGCCGATTTGGTTCGATTGAGCTCCGTCGCCAATCCACACACCGACGCGATTTCCCAACGGAAGATCTCCGCTAACATCCGTGCCAATGAAGTTGCCGGCCACTTGGTTGTGGTCCGTTCCCGGGGCGACAATCACTACGCCGCTACCCTGTGTGGCTCCATTCGGTAGAGCCACTCCGTTCGCCGAGATGATGTTCCGCTCGGCAACATCATTGACCCCGTTGCCGTCCGTGCCGATTCGATTCGATCGGGCGCCCTGGCTGACGGAAACTCCGTCATCGCCGTTACCAAGGGCTACCGTGCCCGTGGCATCGGTTCCGATGAAGTTTCCGGCCAAGACGTTGGAATCCGTCCCCGCGCCGTGGATATTGACTCCATCTTCACGATTTCCGGAGATGACGTTTCGCTCCAAGACATCGTGGACCCCGTCCGAGTTGGTACCGATGGTGTTCGAGGAGGCGCCATTTCCGATGCTCACGCCCTTAGAGTTTCCCAGGGGCAGACTGCCGCTACTATCGATGCCGATAAAGTTCCCGGCGACGATGTTCCCGGACGTTCCCGATCCGCTGATTGCGACGCCCTGCAAGAGATTACCAGAGATGACGTTCCGCTCGTTGGCATTGAAGGCGTCGTCGCTCCCGTCGGTGCCAACTCGGTTCCCAGTGGTTCCGGAATCCAGGAACACGCCGTAATGCGAATTCGGCAGGGCGACGGTGCCCGTTACATCGGCACCGATGTAGTTTCCAGCGACAACGTTTTGCGTCGACGATGCATCGCGAATTCGCACACCGTGTGAATTGTCCGCGATCACGTTGCGCTCCAACGAGTCGCTTGTCCCATCGCCATTAGTGCCGATCCTATTCCATTTGCCGCCTCGAACCATGATTCCAGCCCAAGAATTACCGAGAGCTGCCGTTCCGTTGGCGTCGGTGCCGATTAGGTTTCCGGCAACCACATTGTTGTTGCTACCGACGCCGGCGATATAGACTCCTCGCCATTCGTTCGCGGCGATCACGTTGCCTTCTGCCGCGTCGTTGATGCCGTTGCCGTCCATACCAATCACGTTATTGGCCGCACCGGACCAGATCCTGACACCGTCCCGGGAATTGCCAATGCCGACGGTGCCGCTGGCGTCGGTACCGATCAGATTACCAACAACCACATTTCGGTTGGCGCCGCTGTCGTAGATGGTAATCCCTTCCCTGTTGTTTCCAGAAATGACATTTCCATCGACTCGGTTGTCAGCGGAACCGCGTTCAATCATAACGCCAGTGTAGGAGTTTCCTAAGTCAGACAGCCCCAAGACGTCCGTGCCGATGTAGTTCCTCTCGATCACGTTTTCCCCGCCGCCGGACAAAACGAGCCCGTTGCCATCAAACCGGTTGATGGCAAACCCACGAATCGTGCTCCCGACCGAAGTGATCCCCAGGCCACTGACCCCGCTGCCTGCGTTCGTGCCATCCAATTCGATGATCGGCGTTCCCGCATATTCTGGCTGAGTTGTGGCGTCGATCACCACCGCGTCTGTCACCGTCGGCAACGGGGACAGCGGCTGGATGGTCTGCACCCCACCGCCGTTGACGGCGAACCGAATGGTGTCCAGCCCCGCGTGGTCATTGGCGTTGTCGATCGTCCAACGAAACGAGCCATCTCCGTCGTCGTTGGTGTTTCGCACGTAGAGCATGTGCGTGAGGGAGACCGACGCGACATTACCATAATGGCTGCCGTCGTAGGCTCGATAAGTAAAGCTATCGACGCCTCCAAAATCAGCGCCGGGCGTATATGTGAATGTCCCATCCGATCCAAGGGAAGCCGAGCCTGTGTCCGGCGGATCAACCAGGTAGGCCGTGAGTGGATGGTCCTCCGCGTCGGTATCGTTCTGAAGTACTCCAGCCGTAGATACCGAGAGTACGTCTCCCCACATCTGGTAGGAGTCGTCTGTGGAGACGGGAGCGTCGTTGACACCTGTGACCGCGATCGATACGACCGCTGTGGCTTGGCCGCCATCGCCGTCATCGATCGTGTAACCGAATGCGTCCCCGGCAGTCTCTCCGAGGTCTAAGAACTCGAATTGGCCATTGGGATGGTAATGGAACGTGCCATCCCGATTGTCGATGACAAGCCCGATGGTTCCACTCGTGTTGATACCGACAACCGTGAGCGGATCAAGGACACCCGCGGGATCGGTGTCATTGGTCGACACGTTGGCAGTAACAAACGGAGTGTCTTCGTCCGTGGTGAACCCCAGTCCGCTATCGTCGTTGGCAGTTGGCGCGAAGTTGTCGATCGTAATGTCGGCCGTGCTCATACTGTCGAGGCCCCCGTCATCGGTAACTCGCAGGGTGACCATGAGAGAGCCCGGTCCGTCGAGACCGGCCGCCACAAAACTGGGCGTCGTGCCGAATTCGTCGCCGTTGGTCGCTTCCGTGCCCGTTTCACCAAAGATGCCATCGCCGTCGAAATCCCATTCGTAAACCAGGGTCGGTCCAGCCTGATCCGGATCGCTCGAACCGGACGCATCCAGCATCACGCTGCCACTCTCAAACACGTGGTAGGGCCCTCCGGCATCCGCCGTGGGGGCACGGTTCGGCGCAGAAAACTCCGACGTGTTTCCCGCAGGATCGGTGGCGGTGGCCACCACATACTCACCCTCACTCGTCAGGACTGGCAGAATCACGTCAAAAACACCAACACCAGAATCCGTAGTGGTGACCGGCACGGATCCGAGCCAACGCTGGCCCTCGCCAAAGCCGGAGGAATCCAGCGTCGTGTTGGCGTAGAAATCGATAGTAAACACAGTTTCGCTCAAGCTTGTCAGCGTCCCGGCAACGCGGGTGGACGCGCCAACGATAGTCCTCCTGATGGCCGGAAAGTTCTGGTAGTTGTTCGGACCGGTATCGACGTCCAGGGGATCGTTCGGTGTCGGCCCATTTCCCGCCAGGTCGATCCCGAGGTAAGCGTTGGAATGGATCGAGTTGGCCTGGATACGATTGCCGGTCGATGTCGCATCGTGTACTTCGACGCCCGCAGCGTTGAACGCGATCAGGTTGCCTTGAGCCGCCGAACCTCCGATCTGGTTCGAGGACGCGCCTCTCCAAATCCACACGCCGGCGTTCGTGTTCCCCAACGGGTCGATACCGTTCGCGGCGGTACCGATGTAGTTGCCGGTCACCTGATTGCCGGTAGTGGCCGCGTCCTTGAACGTAATGCCCTGTCCGTTGTTCCCGGAGATGACGTTTCGTTCGGCCGCGTCGGCCACGCCGTTTCCGTCCGTGCCGACCCGATTCAACTGCGCGCCGTCCCACAGACTCACACCGTTGGTGTTGCCGAGGGCGATAGTGCCGCTCGCGTCGGTGCCGATGTAATTGCCGGCAATGACGTTACTTGCCGAAGCTCTGACGGCCACTCCGTGGCCGTTTCCGGAAATAACGTTGCGCTGAGATGCAACCGCGGAATCGTCGAGCTTGGCGCCAATCACATTCCATTCCGCGCCTTTGGAGATCGACACACCCCAGGACGTATTCCCTAATGCAACGGTGCCGTTCGCATCGGTGCCAATGAAATTACCTGCCACGATATTGCCGCTGGTTTGCTCTCCAACACTCTGGCTTTCGATGCTAACTCCTATGGCATTTCCAGAGATGATATTGCGTTCATTTGCGTCATGTGCACCATCTCCGTCGGTCCCGATTAGGTTCCCTTGGGCTCCTTTCATGATGGTCACGCCCCGCGAATTCCCGACCGTGAAACTGCCGGTGCTGTCGGTGCCGATAAAGTTGCCCGCGATCAGGTTGTTGTCCGAGTTCTCGATCGTGACACCTCTCGACTTGTTTCCGGAGATGACGTTCCGTTCAGCATCGTCGGCCACTCCGTCGCCGTCAGTGCCGATCCGGTTGTAATAACCGTCTCGCTTGAACCACACGCCGTAGACATTTCCGAGAGCAGCGTCTCCCGCAGCGTTGGTTCCGATGTAGTTGCCCGCCACCACGTTTTCTGTCGAGTTCCAGAACTCAACTCCTTCTTTGTTACCCGAGATGATGTTGCGTTCGCCCACATCAAGATGCCCGTCACCATTGGTACCGATGACATTGCCGTGAGAGTGTGCGAACCGCACACCACTTTTGCGATTCCCCAACGCGTTCATTCCGCTGGGGTCCGTGCCGATGTAGTTTCCTGCCACGACATTGTCGTGTGCTGTATCGATACTGACGCCGTCCCCAAGGTTTCCGGAGATGATATTGCGTTCCTCAACGTCGGCAATGCCATCACTATTGGTGCCGATCCGATTTCTGGCCGTCAGAACCACCTCGACGCCCCGAATGCCATTCCCCAACGCTGCGTCGCCGGCGGCGTTTGTGCCGATGTAATTCCCGGCAACAACATTCTCGCCCGCGGTTGTGTTATCGATCCTGATGTGGACGCCGTTGTCGAGGTTGCCGGAGATCACATTGCGTTCGTTGGCATTGTGAGGATCATCGCTGCCGTCGGTTCCAATGATGTTGTGAGTAGCGCTGTTCCAGAACCGAATTCCGTCGTCCGAATTGCCCAGCGCAGCATTCCCCCCAACATCGGTTCCAATGAAGTTACCTGCGACGACGTTGTAGAACGCGCGATCGATGCCAATTCCGTTCCTGCTGTTTCCAGAGATCACATTGCGTTCGGCCGCGTCATCGATCCCGTCGCCGTCTGTGCCGATCAGATTGTCGTCCGAGCGGAAGATGTAGATCCCGTCCAGTCCATTCGGCGCCGTTAAATCCCCGTCCAGGTTCGTCCCGATGAAGTTCCCGGCGACGACGCTGTTTCCCTCGCCGGATAACAGAACTCCGTTCTTCTCGAATCGATTGATCACCAAGCCTCGAATCGCGCTGTTGCCCGCCGTGATCACCAGACCATTGGCACTGCCTGCCTGGCTACCGTCCAATTCAATGATCGGCCTACTGGCAAAGCCCGGCTGGGTTGTGGCATCGATCACCACCGGATCGGTGATGGTGGGCAGCGCAGACAGCGGCTGAATCGTCCGTATGCCGCCGCCCGCCACAGCAAACCGGATCGTGTCCAGTCCTGGATGCGAGTTGGCATTGTCGATCGTCCAACGAAACGAGCCATCGCCGGTATCGTTGGTGTTTCGCACGTACAGCATGTGCGTGATCGACACGGTAGCCAGATTGCTGTCCACGGTGCCATCGTTGGCCACGTACGTGAAGCTGTCGAGGCCGTCGAAGTCGGGACCCAGCGTATATTCGAACGAGCCATCAAGATTGAGGACCACCGTTCCCTTCTCCGGCTCGTCGGCCAAATGTGCGGTGAGCGGGTCGTCGTCCGGGTCGCTGTCGTTCGCAAGCACGCCGCTGACGGGCACTGTGAGCACGTTGTCCCACATCTCGTAATCATCATCCTGCGCCGTCGCCGGCGTATTCAGGTGCACTTCGACGACGAACGAATCCGTATGGCTGCCGCCGTCGTCGTCGTTTACGGTAACGGCGACCGCAAAGGTCCCTTCGACGGTAAATGTGTGGCTCAGGTCGAAGGTCTTGCCGGCCTGGTCGATCGTGAGGGGCACATCACCCGTGCCATCACCCCAATTGACCGTGCCGCTCCAGACGTCCGCGCCGGGATCGGTAAACGTGATATCGCCCCGGGTGAACACGCCAGCCACCGGCGGCAACAGCGCCTCGTTCGGACCGGCCTCGAAGTCCGGCGCCACGTTGTGCACCGTCACCACCGGGGACATCGCGCTGCCGCTTCCCAAGTCGTCGTCGGTGACGGTGACGAATACCGTGAAGTCATCCGACGCAGTGCCGCTGTCTGGGTGATCATCCGGGAATGTGCGGACTGTCCCAAACGTACCGTCGGCATTCACCGTCAGCGGCGTGCTGACGCTGTCGCTCCAAACGGCCGTGCCTGTGAACGTCTCAGTCGCCACACCCAGCGCCGGATCGCTGAACGTACCGCTGACGGTCACTGACTGGCTTTCCAGCAGACTCGACACGGGATTGGCGTTTACCGCGAACTTTGTGAGGTGGAAGTTGCCGTTGGCAGCCAGGCCAGGCCCGCTGGTCGGAAGACTCGGGTGTTCCAGGACATCGAGTCGAAAGCCCGTGACATCGGCCATTGGTGTTTGCGCCGTCAGCGTGTAGGTGTCTGCAACAGGCGTTGGCTGGCCAATGCCAACCAGGACTGAGCTGTCCCCTTGAACGCCGCCGGTGAGACCTTCTAGGGAGACAAAGCTTTGAGGAGTAAGAACCGTCCATGACGTACCTTCATCGAAAGGCGTTTGGGCATCCGTGACGGAAATCTTGAACCGGCCGATCAGGTGACCCCAGGAACTGGCGACCAGGTCGGCGTGATACTGTTCCAAGGTAATGACCAACTCCGTTCCTGCCGTGTCCCCAATGGGACTAGCTGCTTCAAAAGTCGCGTACTGGGATAGCGTATTCCCCGTGTCCCAATCGTAAATGGCCCAGCCCGGAGAGGGCATCGAGTTCTCGTCATCGGTTGCGGATGCAGCCGTGAATGTGCTAAATCCGTCACGCGGACCTTGTTCAAAACTTGCCCAAGCGTTCTGCAATTGGACCGCATCTGCCATCGAGGTGGCGATGACGCTAATCGAATCGATAGTCGGAGCCACGTTGTTGACGGTCACCTGGAACGTGTCGGTGGCCGAACCACCGTCGTCGTCGTACACCGTGACAGTCACCGTGTACGTGCCGTTGTCGGCGTAGGCGTGCTCCGCGTCGATCGAACCGGTCGTCAGTACTC
The DNA here is from genome assembly GCA_016784735.1 of Pirellulaceae bacterium. Lineage (GTDB taxonomy): Bacteria > Planctomycetota > Planctomycetia > Pirellulales > Pirellulaceae > JADHUC01. The sequence goes on from JADHUC010000012.1 coordinate 24,900, forward strand.
CCTCGCTGCCGCTCGTCCAGTCCATCGTGATGTCGCCCACCGGTTCGCTCGTCCCGTCACCCCAGTCGATCGTGGCCGTAAAGTCTTCTCGCGTACCACCCTGGAACTTCACCACAAACGCGTCAAAGTCGCCCGCACTGCTCTGGCCGGGCAATGCGCCGGCGGTACTGCCCGCCACGTAGACTCCGCTGCTGTCCGACGCCAGGGCGGAGGCGGAATCGTAAGAACTTGAGCCGAACTGCCGCGTCCACTCCGGGTTACCTTCCGTGTCGAAGCGGGCCACAAACGCATCGTCGGAGCCTGCGCGGGTCTGGCCGGGCAGCGTGCCGCCGGTAATGCCCGCCACGTAGACCCCACTGCCGTCAGACGCCACGGCGTAGGCGGAATCGTCAGAGCTGGAGCCGAACTGTCGCGTCCACTCCGTGTTGCCCTCCGTGTCGAAGCGGGCCACAAACGCGTCGTCGGAGCCTGCGCGGGTCTGGCCGGGTAGTGTGCCGAAGGTATAGCCTGCCACGTAGACCGCGCTGCCGTACGACGCCAGGGCGTAGGCGCGATCGTAAGAACTGGTACCGAACTGCCGGGTCCACTCCAGGTTGCCCTCGGTGTCGTAGCGGGCCACAAACGCATCGTCGGAACCCGCACTGCTCTGGCCGGGCAGCGTGCCACGGGTCATGCCCGCCACGTAGACCCCCCTGTCGTCGGAGGCCAGGGCGTAGGCTTCCTCGTGAGTAGTGGAGCCGAACTGCCGCGTCCACTCCAGGTTACCCTCCGTGTCGAAGCGGGCCACAAACGCATCCACGGAGCCCGCACTGCTCTGGCCGGGCAACGTGCCGTCGGTAACGCCCGCCACGTAGATCCCACTGCCGTCGCAGGCCAGAGCGGATGCGGAATCGTAAGAACTGGAGCCGAACTGCCGCGTCCACTCCAGGTTGCCCTCCGTGTCGAAGCGGGCCACGAACGCATCGTCGGAGCCCGCACTGCTCTGGCCGGGCAGCGTGCCGTCGGTGATGCCCGCGACGTAGACCCCACTGCCGTCAGAAGCCAGGGCGGTGGCGTAGGCGCCAGAACTGGAGCCGAACTGCCGCGTCCACTCCAGGTTACCTTCCGTGTCGAAGCGGGCCACAAACGCATCCCGGTAGCCCGCGCTGCTCTGGCCGGGCAGCGTGCCGCTGGTACCGCCCGCCACGTAGATCCCGCTGCCGTCCGGCGCCAAGGCGTAGGCGTAATCCGCAGAGCTGGAGCCGAACTGCCGGGTCCAAGCCAAGTCGAATACACCTACTCCGGTTCCATGATCAAATCCTGGGTCCGTGAAGGTCGCTGGGGCGAGGCTGATGAACTGACCCTCCAGAATCCCCGTCTGGTCCGGACCCGCATCCAGCATCGGATCAACGTTCAGCACTTCCACCTGGAACGTGTCGGTGGCCGAACCTCCGTCGTCGTCGTACACCGTGACAGTCACCGTGTACGTGCCGTTGTCGGCGTACGCGTGGCCGCCGCTTATCACGCCCGACCCTGAACTCTGGATTACCGTGCCGGCTTCCGTGGGCGTTGCATCGCCCCAGTCGATGGTCGCCGTGTGCGTGTCCAACGTGCCCACGTCGGTGAATGCAGCCGAGATTAGGGTGACGAGGTCGCCCTCGTTCACTGTTTGGCCTGCTCCAACTTCCACAACCGGTGCCACGTTGTTCACGGTCACGACTAAACTGGCCGGCTGGCCGCCGCCCTGGGTGACCTCAAGTTCGGGCAGACTTGCGACGCGGAGCCCGACACCGGCAACCTCCACTGTGGCGGGGTGTGCTCTGCGGTACGACGCGTGTAGTCGATCCAACGGGTGGCTGAACTCTCCACCACGGATATTGCGATGACTCGTGGCGATGATCGCCTCGGTCCATTCCCATGCATTACCGCCCTGGTCGAACGTGCCAATTGGACTCGGGGAATTCTCGAACTCGCCTACCTTCGTTGCGTAGTACACGGGGTCCACGTAACCACTGCTTAAAGAGTCGGCAAAATTCGCGTTGTTCCCCGGGTCGGGGTCAATAAGTTCGTTGATGGGGGCCGTGTCCGTCCCCGTGGGATAGTCGTAGTACACGTCGTTCGTGCCGTCGTAGTATGCTGCCTTGTACCACTCGTCTTCGCTGGGCAGGAACACTCGGGCACCAGGGTTACGACTTCCGACATTCGTAATGCCACTGAATGTGTAGGCCCCGTCTTCCGTGGTCGAGGCGTCTTGGCCACCCGTTGGCTGGCCGTTGTGCAGCCAGTTGACAAAACGCAGCGCGTCGTACCAGGAAACGTAGCCCACCGGGCGATTGCCGCGATTCGCTCGCACCGAATACGCCCAAGGGTCGCTTAGAGTCCCCGATCCTGCGCGTGTAATCCCGCCGGTATCCCCCCAGCCGCCACTCATATCTTCGTTATACAAGCCGTTTGGGTCGCCGACGGTCGCCACGGCATTGAGGAACTCCGCATACTGCGCGTAGGTCACCTCATACTTGCCGACACGGTACTCATGTATTACCGATCCGTACCCCTGCGGATCGTCGTCGGGTCTGTTGCCGGGGTTGCCAACAGCGACCCAATCCATGGTGTCGCCCTGGAGATAGCTGCCGCTGCCGCCATCGTCGTCGGTCAGCGTCAAGCTGATTGGGTAATCATCCTGCGACGTGCCGGTCGGATTGTCGTCCAAGTACTGATGCTGAACCGTGAATGCACGTGTCGTCGGATCCCACGTCACGCTCCCCGTGCTAATCGGCGTCGTCCCCAGCGCGATCGACTGCACGTTGTCCGGCGAGAGCGGATCGCCCCAATTGATGTCCAGCGTAAATGTGTCAAGCGTGCCCGGATCGACGATCTCGCCAGAAAACGTGGTTACGTCATTCTCCTCAACTGGAGAAGTCAGCGACACGTTCGCCAAAGTCGGTGCCACGTTGTTAACCGTCACCGCTAAACTGGCTGACTGGCCGCCACTCTGGTTGCCGTTCGAAACGAACACGTCAGACTGAGGCAGACCTGCGACGCGAAATCCAGCATCGGCGTACTCACTCCAGAAATACTCCCAAAACATGTGGTCGGCGCAGTCTCGACCCGCACACGTTCGGAACGATGGGTGGGCAAACCCCGCACCACGGAAACCACGGAGCGAGCTGTCGTAAATCGCCTCGGTCCATTCCCAAACGTTACCGCCCTGGTCGAACGTGCCGTACGGGCTTGGGGAATTCTCAAACTCGCCTACCTCGGTCGTATAGTACGGGGGACCGAATCTGAAATCCGAGTTCGTGTTGTTTCCGGGGTCCGGGTCCACAAGAATGCTGCTGGGCGTGTCGTTTGTCCCCGTCGGATAGTCATAGTACACGCCCGTGTCCCCGTCGTAGTACGCCGCCTTGTACCACTCGTCTTCGCTGGGAAGGAACACTCGAGCATCAGCGTTACGGCTTCCGACACTCATAACGCCACTGAATGTGTACGCTCCGTCTTCGGTCGTCGACCCGGCTTGGGGGCCGGTGGGCTGGCCGTTGTGCAGCCAGTTGGCGAAACGTAGAGCGTCGTGCCAGCTAACGAAGTTGACCGGGCGATTGCTCCGATTCTCTCGCGCCGAATATGTCCAAGGGTCCCCTGACGTCCCCGATCCCGTGCGAAGGATGCCCCCTGTGTCGCCCCACCCGCCTGCCATCTCACTACTATACAGGCCGTTCGGGTCGCCGACTGTCGCCACGGAATTGAGGAACACTACGTACTGCGCGTTGGTCACCTCATACTTCGCGATGGCGTACTCATAGGGTACAGCCCCGTACCCATCGTCGTGGATATCAGCTAGATTGCCTGGGTTGCCGATCGTCACGCCCACCATCCTTACCGCGCCTTGAACGTAGCTGCCGCCATCGTCGTCGGTCAGCGTCAAGCTGATTGGGTAATCATCCTGCAACGTGCCGCTCGGATTGTCGTCTACGTACTGATGTTGAACCGTGAATGCACGTGTCGTCGGATCCCACGTCACGCCCCCCGTGCTAATCGGCGTCGTCCCCAGCGCGATCGACTGCACGTTGTGCGGCGAGAGCGGATCGCCCCAGTCCAGATCCAACGTGAACGTGTCCAAGATCCCAGGATCGACGATCTCGCCCGACAGCGTCGAAAAGTCGTTCTCATTGATCGGTGACGTGATCGACACGTTGTCCGCCGCGACGGTCGGGGCGAGGTTGTCGATGGTGTAGGTGAAGCTCGTGTCGGTCGAGGAGCCGATGTCGTCGGTGGCCGTGATGGTGACGGTGACCGGACCGGCAGGGCCGTCGGGCGCGCCGATCGACCAACTCCACGTGCCCAAGGTATCGTTCTGGGTGACCGTGCCGGCGTCGGCCGAGATGGTGACCGTGCTGTTGCCCTGCGGGTCCGAGAACGTGCCGGTGTTGGTCGCGTCGGTCCCCTCGTTGGTCGTGACCGCCGCGTTGTCCGCCGCTACGACCGGGGGCTGATTGCCCGATTCGGTCAAGGTCACGTCACCGCCGGCCAGATAGTTGATGGTCAGTTCGGTGCCGCCAATGGTGATCTCGTCGCCGTCGTTCTGGGGTGCAGCGCCGAAGTTGAACAGTCCGGTGCGGGTCGAGTTGTCGTTGACCGCATCCACGATGGTATAGACCACCTGGCTGCCCACGGCCGGCGGCGAATTCAGCGTGATCGCCAGTTCCGCGTTGTTGAGCGTGATCGTGCGGCTATCGCCCAAGACACTTAGTTGGTCGTACCCGTTTTCCGGGTCGGTGCCGTCGATCTCGACGAAGAACGTATCACCCGCAGCAAACGTGAAGTTGCCGTCGACCGTGAGCGCCCCGGGCGACTGGCCGGGAGCCACGGTGCCATTGACGGTGACCGTATCGCCGCTGGACATGTTGATGTCGGTCCCGGCCCCATCGTGGACTTCGCCGCCGGTGACCAGGTTGAGCGGATCGGCGAACGTGGCCGTGTCGATATCGATGTCGCCCGCGGTGGCGTTGCCGATGGTGATCGAGCTGAAACCGTTGGCGAACGTGGCGAGTTCACTTTCGTCGATGTTGAGTGTTCCCGCTCCGCCACTCAGACCAATGGATGTGCCCGCGGTCAGCGGCTGAACAACCAAATCACCGCTGCCCTGGACGACAACATTCGAGTTCGTTATGGCGAGGGTGTCGGTGTTCAGCGTGGTTGTACCCGCGCCGCCTGCTGCGCCGAGCATGACGTCGTTATTGATCGCGATTCCATTGCCAGCCGGAAAGGCGGGCGTGCCGGTCAGTGTGAGAGCTGCGTCGCCGGTAGACTCGACAACTCCAAAACCACGCAGCTCGATGCCCACGTTGGTGTTTGGGTTGGTATTCGCCCCACTCGCCAAGCCGGTGATCGCGATGTCGCCATCAACGGATGTCACGGTACCACCAGTAACATGTACACCGGAGTTGTCGCTGGTACCATTGCCGCCGGTGCCGTCGATCGTGATCGTGGCGGCACCGGCGCCCGTGCCGGTCGATTCGATTGCTCCACCGCTGCTGACATTCACACCGTAGTTGATGTCATCGGAACCTTGACCGACACCCGTGATGTCAATGTCGCCGTAGATCGAGGTGATCTTGGCGTCGGTTCCTACGACCTGCATGCCATAATTGGCTCGCGTGCCGTTGCCCCCCGTCGCGAGGATCGTAATCGTGGCGGCATTCGCGCTGGTTCCGGTCGATTCGACACGCGAGCCGGGCTGCATTTCCAGCCCGCGGTTGCCCAGGCCGGAGCCGTCGCCGGTGGCGGTGATCTGGATATCGCCATCGACAGAGATGACTCTTGTCGAGTTGCTGCTCAAACTCACGCCGTAGTTGTCCGTTGTGCCGCTGCCCGCTGTTCCGGCCAAGGTGATGGTTCCCGCACTCGCTCCACTGGCCGTCGACCGCACCTCGCTGAATACCAAGCTGATCCCGTGGTTTTGACTGCCGCTGTCACCGCCTCGGCCGCGGAGCGTGATGTTGCCAGTTCCGTTCGTCGTGACACTGCCGCTGACGGCATAGATCCCCTTGAAGCTGCCACTTGTCGGCGTGACCCCTTGGTTGGCATCCAGCGTAATGTCCCCATCGACCGCGCTGATCGTCGAGCCGCTCAGCATGTCGATGTTGCGATCGGCCGCAAGCGTTATGCTGCCCGATCCATTGGTGGTCACGTCAACGCTGCCGTAGCTGAGTGTGATCGTCTCCGTGGCGGACAGGTTGATGTTACCTCCGCTGGCGTCAATTGGGCTTTCGACCGTGATCGAACTGGCGGCCGTAACGCCGATGTCGGCGCCCGTGGCAAAAACGCCGTTGATCATCGACTGAGCGACGTTGCCGATGGTGACGTCGCCGGTATTGGCCACGTTCACGCCGCCCGCGCCGCCGTCGGCTTCCAGATTGCTGACCGCTGTCTCAATGGCATTCGCCCCGGTCCCCACACCGGTGGTGGAAGTGGCCGCCAGACCGCTGGCAGTCACGTCCGTGCCGCCGTCGCCGCCGTCGGTGATCGCTCCGGTCCGAGCCGTCAGAGTGAGGGCATTCGCGCCGGCATTAAGCTCCGTCACGGAAATCGAGCCGCCCACGATGTTCAACGGATCGCTGAATGTCGAGCTGTCCACGTCCACCGCGCCCGTGCCGCCCGTCGCATCGCCGATCATGATCGAGCTGAAACCGTCGGTCAGAAAACTCAATTCTGTGTCGTCGAGAATTAGAGTGCCGCCACCTCCGCCTATACCGATACTGGTGTTGGGTGTTCTTGGCCGGAAAACCAGTTCGCCATTTCCCTGCAAAGCCGGAGTGAATCCCGCGTAAGTGCTAATGGCAATCTCGTTACTGGTCAGAGTTAACCGTCCGGATGCCGTTGAGGAGCCAACGCTCGCACCACGTGCTCGAATGGAATCCCCGATCAAGTCCACGTTACCGTTACCCGACGAATCTACTTCAGCGCCGCGCTGCAACAAGATACTGGGATTGCCGCTGATGCCGTTGATACGGATGTCACCGTCCTGTGTATCCACCTTCGCGAAGGGACCATCGAGCCATACTGCAAACTGAGATGAAGTGACGTTGCCGGGTGTGCCGCTGATCTCAATCGATCCCGCATCAGCCCCGATCCCTGTTGTCTCAATTGAAGAATCGATGACTACCACTCCATGGTTGTCGGCCGTCGCATTGCCGCCAGTACCGTCGATACGGATATCACCGTCCACCGACGCGATCCGGGCAAGGTAGCTTAATAGGACCCCCTCCATGCTGGTCGTGCCACTGCCACCGCTGCCCAGCAAGTTAATGTCCGCGGCCTCTGATCCGTTACCTGTGGATTCGATTACTGCGTACCGCCAAACGTAGACGCCATAGTTATTTGAAGAGGTTCCGTTGCCTCCTCTGCCGTTAACTTGTACCCGCCCAGATTGCGACACGACGCTCGTGTTCCGGCCGGTAATGAATACACCGTAGTTTTGTGCTACGCCGGGGCCGCCGAAACCGTCGATGTTGATCGCCCCTACGGCTGCTCCGGCACCGAGGGATGAGAGTTGTGATCCATCACGAAGCCGCACTCCAACGTTGTCCGAACCGGTATCGCCCCCACGCCCGGTTAGGGAAATCGAGCCCGTGTTGGACGCTATGTCGGCGTTAACCATATCGATGCCCACGAAGTTCCCGGACGTTCCGGCGGCGTTGGCGTTCAACGTGATATCGCCGTCAACCGCCGCGAGGCTCGAACCGCTGGTCATGGCAATGTTGTGGCCCGCGGTCAGGCTGATCGATCCCGTCCCAGTATTCGTGACAGACCCGCCGGACGCGACAGTAACCGTCTCGTTGGCTTCCATGATGACGGGGCCGCCGGCGGAGTTGATGGGGGCGCTGACGGTGATCGTATCGGGCGGGTCGATGTCCAGGCCGCCCGCGCCGACGTTGATCGCGGCGTTGATATCCACCGCGCCGCCGGTGGAATTGACCTTGATCGCGTTCAGCGCGTTCGCGCCGCCCACCACGCCGTTGAACGTGGTGTTGCTGCCGGCGTTGATCGTCAGGTCGGTCGTTGCTGCACCGGAGATCGTGCTGAACGCGAAACTGGCACCGGCCAGGATCGTATCGCCTCCCAACACAACCGCGCCGTCGTAGGTCTGATCGCCCGTGGTTGTGACGCTGCCGCTGTTCAAATTGATCGTCTCGGCCGTCACGTCCATGGAGGCGAGCGTCGCCGTGGCCAGCCAGTTCACCACATCGGTGTCGTCGCCCGCGTCCACCACCACGCCACGCGGGATCCCGGGATCAAACGCGGAATCAAACGTGATCGAGTCGTTGCCGCCAACCGTACTGACAACAATCTGGCTGCCAGCTACCGCACTGAACGGCACAATTACCGTGTCCGTAAGGTCGCCCGTCGCGCCGGCGATATCGGTTGTCAGCACACGCCCCGGATCGGTGATCACAAACTGGCCACTCCCTGTGTCCGACGTGATTGTCAAAGCATCGTCTTTCCCGCCCGCGGCGATGTCGGAAACATTGAGATTGCTTGAACCGTCCAGGCTCAGCAATGTGTCAGGGGGAGGAGCAGGGTCGTTTTCATACCAGGCAATCTTGCCGTCAGAGACGGACGCGCTGAGTACGTCCGTGTCACCATCGCTGTCTACATCCGCGGCAAACACGGAAAATGCACCTTTGGCTGCGGTGCTGATGGTGTGCGCAGTGAAGTTCTGGGTGCCGTCATTTTCATACCAGGCGATTTTGTCATCGTAGTAGGACGCGCTCAGGACATCGGTATCACCATCGCCATCCACGTCTACCGCAAACACGCTAGTGGCCCAATCGGCGGTCGTGCTGATGATGTGGGACGTAAAGCTCTGACTGCCGTCGTTTTCATACCAGACGATCTTGTCGTCTTCGTTGGAAGCGCTGAGCACGTCAGTATCGCCGTCGCCGTCCACATCCGCCGCAAACACGCTCGCGGGTTGATCAGAGGCCGTGCTGATGATGTGGGCCGTGAAGTTCTGACTGCCGTCGTTTTCATACCAAGCAATCTTGTCGTCACTGAAGGACGCGGTGAGCACGTCGATGTCATTATCTCCATCCACATCTGCCGCAAACAGGCTCATCACCCCTATCGCGTCGGTGCCGATCGTGTGGGCGGTGAAATTCTGATTGCCGTCGTTCTCGTACCACGCAACAACGGGCTCAAGTGGCGAACTGGATGCGCTTAGCACATCCGTGTCGCCGTCGCCGTCCACGTCCGCCGCAAACACAGTTTTGGGCTCTACAGCGTAGGTGCTGATGACGTGGGTCGCGAAGCTCTGGCTGCCGTCGTTTTCATACCAGGCAATCCTGTTTCCAGCGACGGATGCACCGAGCAGGTCTGTGTCACCATCTCCATCCACATCTGCCGGAAACACGCTCCATGCCCACCCGGCGTCAGTGGTGACAATGTGGGCCGTGAAATTCTGGCTGCCGTCGTTTTCATACCAAGCAAACTTGTCATCACCAGCGGACGCGCTCAATACATCGGTGTCGCCATCGCCGTCCACATCCACCGCAAACACGCTCTTAGCGTTACTGGCGGCACTACTGATTATTCTCTGGTCGCCGAAGGCACCTGACGCAACTGCGGGCGGGTCGATGGTGAGTTGATAATCTTCTACCTCGCCATTGGCCGCCTGTCCGCCGTGGCCCAAATCGCCTGTAGTGCTCAATCGGAACCGCGCATAAGTTACCCCGTTCGCTGCCCAGCTTGGAATATCGAACGTCAGACTGTTGTCGCCCGCCGATACATCGATGCTATCGAAAACGTGCTCGAACGGTCCGCCCCAACTGCCATCGGCGTTGAAGTCGATCCAGGCATCCAGCTTCGCTCCGCTCGGTGCGTTCTGCACGTTGACCGTCACGCTAGCACCGAGCTGGCCGACCATCATTGTCCCGAAGGTCACGCCGTCCTCGTCGTCGGTCACGCCGTCCGTGTCGTCACCGTCGGCCGCCATCGTCGGCTGGCCGTTGGCTTCGCCGTCGCGATTCGCACCCAGCCTCGGGCCCGTGGCGATGTGGATGGGTCCGTTGTTGACCAGCAGCGTCGGGTACGGCGATGGCGCGTCGCCCAGATCCTCGGCCACGTCCGTCACGGTGATGGCAAACGCCTCTTCGTACGTGCCGCCGTTGCCGTCGTCGGTCTCGACCCGGATGCTGTAGCTACTCTTCGTTTCGCAATCGAAAATTGCGGCCGTGCGGAGTTCGTGGTCGACGATGGTGAACGACGTGTTGTCCGGATAGGTTCCGGTCGCGACGAGGCTGTAGGTATGCGTGTCGCCCGCGTCGGCATCAGTTGTCGAGAACGTGCCGACCGGCGTGCCGAGGGGCTCGTTCTCGGCCACGCTGCTTGACGACAGGTCGAGGTCGGTGGGCGGCTGGTTTGGAGGCGGACTCAGTTTGGCCGCAAAGGCGTCATCGCCTGCCGTGTAGGCCCTCAGGGGCGCGCCCCATGTGGCACTGCTATATCCACCCACGTAGACGTTTCCGCTGCCGTCCATCGCAATGGCTCTGGCGACATCATCTCCGCTGCCTCCAAGAAAGGTGCTCCGGGTGAGCAAGCCATCGCTGGCAAGCTGAGCCGCAAAGGCGTCATCGCCTGCCGTGTAGGCCCTCAGGGGCGCGCCCCAGGTGGCACTGCTATATCCACCCACGTACGCGTTTCCCCCTCCGTCCACCGTAATAGCGTAGCCGATATCAATATCGTTGCCGCCAAGGAACGTATGCCAGGCGAGCGAACCATTGCTGGCAAGCTTGGCCGCAAAGGCATCGTAGAATCCCGCGTGCAACGTCACGGGCTCGCCCCAGGTGGCATTACTAGATCCTCCCACGTACACGTTTCCGCTTGCGTCCACCGCAATAGCGTGGCCTTCATCTTGACTTCCGCTGCCGCCAAGGAAGGTATTCCAGGTGAGCAGGCCATCGCTCGCAAGTTTAGCCGCAAACGCGTCGTTGTCTGCCGTGTAGGCCCTCACGGGCGAGCCCCAGGTAGCACTGCTGTTTCCTCCCACGTACACGTTCCCGCTTCCGTCTACGGCAATGGCGGCACCGTAATCACTTCCGCTGTCTCCAAGGAAGGTGTTCCAGGTGAGTGAGCCATTGGTGGCAAGCTTGGCCGCAAAGGCGTCATCGCCTGACGTGTAGGCCCTCTTGGGCAAGCCCCAGGTGGCATCGCTATGTCCTCCCACGTACGCGTTTCCGCTTGCGTCAATCGCAATGGCTCTGCCGACATCATCTCGGCTGCCTCCGAGGAAGGTGTTCCAGGTGAGCGAACCATCATTGGTGGTAAGCTTGGCCACAAAGGCGTCAAGGCCTCCCGCGTAGGCCGTCACGGGCTCGCCCCAGGTGACATCGCTATATCCTCCCACGTACACGTTTCCGCTTCCGTCGACCGCAATGGCGCGGCCGTAATCACTTCCGCTGCCTCCAAGAAAGGTATGCCAGGCGAGTGACCCATCGCTGGCAAGCTTAGCCGCAAAGGCGTCATCGCCGGGTGTGTAGGCCCTCTGGGGTGAACCCCAGGGAGCGTTGCTAGATCCTCCCACGTAAACGTTTCCGCTTCCGTCCACCGCGATGGCTCTGCCTACATCGTATCCGTTGCCTCCAAGAAAGGTGTTCCACGTCAGGGTCGGGTCAATAGTCAGCGGCCACGCGGAGTTGTATTCTCCCAGCGCAAAGCCAACTTCCTGGTCGTCCGTCTTGTGGAATAACACGTCTACAGGCACGCGTTGGCCCTCGACATACTGCCAAGCCACCGGGGCGGATTCCCTCATCTGCCCCGTTTCAAACGTCATCACCAACTCGCCCGCTTCATCGATTTCAACGGGAACGTTGTACTGCAATCGTATTTCGTTCGGATCTGCTCCGGGGTCCAACGCGTAAGTACTCTCGGCGATGCCGCCTGCGACGGCGTCGTAGCTGAGCGTGATGCCATCCCACAGGCCGACGTAGCTCACGTGACTCAGGTCTGCCACCATTCCCTGCGCGTCGTCACTCGACCCGTCACTCTGCGGCAAGACATCCTGCACCCCCACAAACTCGACTTGCAGCGCGTGGTCACCGGCTGCCACGTACACCGTATCCGGGCCGAAGCCGAGCACATGCCCCCCGGCGGTGAACTGCAACAACTCGGCCCGGTCGTCGCTTTGCGCGCTTGGGATCTCGTTCAGCCCCTTCTGCACGGCGTCCATCCCCTGGTCGACGGTCAAGGTGTTGACCGACGTAGTGTCGAACGCGGCGATGTCCTCGCCTGGTTCGGTGGCCACGTCATAGGCCGTGTTCAGGCCAAGACCGAAGTCGGTAATGACGATCCCGTCGACATCGAACCTCGGATCCAGACCGGCAAGCAGCACGCGCTGTTCCAACGGTTCGGTGAACAGACGCCTGCCTTGATCGCGCTGCCGCCGGCGACGACGTGCGGAGTGACGGAGGCGACTGAGAATACCGGATTTCTTCGTTCGGTGACGGCGTTTTCGCGACATGGTGTTTCTCCCTTTGGTCCAGGAAGGCTCGTTGGTCCGTTATCAGCGATCTGTTCTTAGCAGTAGGTTGAAAGTGGTGGATATTTGAGTTCTGTTGGTCATTGGGACTCCGTCATTGGGGCGGATTTTTGCATTGTCCAATTCCGTTTGCTCGAATAACATGAGACATAAAGAGTCGCCCTCGGGGCGCGCACAAAGCGAGCCTCGAAGGGTGACCCAGGCCGGTGAGTCAGTCTGCTTGGCGGTGGATGCTCACCGGCCGCTTTTCGTTCTTGTTTTCTCTTCTAAACCGCGTACGTTCTGCGAACCAATCTCGCGGCGCACGCGTTTGCAGGATCGTGGGGCGCGCGGCTTACTCTCCCCCGTTGCAGGTACTAAATAAAGGCATGCTTCCCGTCGCTGGTGTTGGACTTGATGCCGAACGCTGACGGATGCCATGCAGATTGACATGGCATGCGAATGGCGGGCGCCGTGATTCGCGCGAGTTAATGGCGCAACCCACAGGCAGTATCGCTAACCCATCCTGCACCAAACATCGTGTTGCGAAATCCAGGTGTGCCTCTTCGCTGTTGCCACAGTGGTCGCAAGTCGTCGTAGCAACATTCGGATTCTAAGGGGGGCAAATCCGCCATTCAAGCAAGAAACAAACTTTATGGGGAAATTCTTTTCTTCTAACTTAGTGACCTAGAAACGGGTGGTCAGAAACGACGTACAGCCAGACGCGGCCATAGTTCTTTCGTAAGTCGGATCGACAGCGGACGCCGTGAACGGTTCTTGCCGAAGGACTCCCTCACCGTAGCCTGCGGCAACGCCACAGGAAAAGGTATGGGCAACGAGGCTCTTGGCCGAAGGCCGTATCAAGTACCTTAGAACCACGGGCAGCAGACGGAGGCGGAAAGGCCGGATTTCTTTGCGTTGAAACAAATCACCTTCGCGGTTCGATTTTGCCCCTGCCGACCCACGATCGCAACACTTCTGGAATCACTACCGATCCGTCGGCTTGCTGGTTGTTCTCCAGGATGGCGATCATCGCGCGGGTTACTGCGACGGCCGTGCCGTTGAGTGTGTGGACGAAATGGGTGCCCTTTTCGCCCTTCTTCTTGCAACGCGTGTTCAAGCGTCGCGATTGGTAATCCGTACAGTTCGACGTGCTGGTGATCTCTCCCCACTCGCCGGCATCGCCGCGGCCGGGCATCCATGCCTCGAGGTCGAACTTTCGGTAGGCTGGCCCGCCGAGATCGCCTGTGGCCGTATCCACGACGCGATAAGGGACACCTAGTCCGTCGAATAGTCGACACTCGATGTCGCACAGTTGGTCGTGCATTGCGTCGCTTTCGTTGGGCAGCGTGAAAGCGAACATTTCGACTTTGGTGAACTGATGGACGCGGTAGATGCCGCGCGTCGCGCGGCCGTGCGCGCCGGCTTCGGTACGGAAGCAATGGCTGGCGCCGCACAGCTTGATGGGCAGCTTTGCGGCATCCAGCGTCTGATCGGCGTACATCCCGCCCAGCGTGATTTCTGCGGTGGCTACCAGGCTGATGTCCGCGTTCTCGATGCTGTAGATTTGCGTTTCCGGGCCGCGTGGGTTGAAGCCAATGCCCGAAATGATCTCGTCGCGAGCCAAGTCGGGCGTCACCACCGGCGTGAAGCCTTCGCTGATCAGAAGATCCAAGACGTATCGCTGCAACGCCAGTTCTAATAACACGGCTTCGTTCTTCAAGAAGTAAAACCCGTGGCCGGTTGTGCGAGCGCCGGCTTCCAGGTCGAGTAAATCTAGCTTCTCGCAGAGTTCCACGTGATCCAGCGGCTTGAAGTCGAACTGGGGCGGTTCGTGCTTGCCGCGGCGGAGTTCCAGGTTCGCTTTGTCATCCGCACCGACTGGCGCGTCCGGATGCGTGATGTTGGGAATCGTGATCTGAATGTCCCGGATTTCTGTGTCCAGGCGGTCGTGATCGGCCTGAGCGGCGTCTTTCTGCTGGCGCAGTTTGCGTCCCTCTTCCTTGCGTGCCTCACGCTCTTCGGCATCTTTGGCTTTGCCGATTGTTTTGGAGACTTCGTTTGCCTTCCGGTTCAACTCTTGAACTTGCTGCAACATCTCGCGCCGCTCGGTCTCCTGCGAGACCAGCCGCGTGACGTCCGCCTTGATACCGCGGTTCGCGCAGTTCTGTTCGACTAGTTCGACGTTTTCGACTATGAATCTTCTATCCAACATGGCAATTACTGGCCGATCTTGCTTAATTCTTCCCACAGATACGCGCTGGCCTTGATCCCTCGATGGAAGTCGGCCAGGCAGAATTTTTCGTTAGGGCCATGGGTGTTGTCGTCGTCCAGTCCCCAACCCAGCAGTAAAGTGTCGACTCCGAGCTTTTCGGAGAAGGCCGTTACGATCGGGATTGATCCGCCTTCGCGGATGAACACGGGCTGACGACCAAACCCGCGTTCGATCGCTTGCGACGCGGCCGCAACGTAAGGGCTGTCCAACGGCACCAGCACGCCCGGACACGAATGCATGTCGATCAGTTCCATCTTGATCCCCGGCGGGCAGAGTCCCGTGAGCATCTGCCGGAGACTCTCGGCGATCTTCTTGGTGTCTTGATTCGGAACCAATCGGAAGCTGAACTTCGCGCCGGCCTCGGCGGGCAATACGGTCTTGCCGCCTTCGCCCTGATAGCCGCCCCAAATGCCGTTCACATCGCAAGTCGGCCGAGCCCAGCGGCGTTCCAGCGTCGAGTAACCCTGTTCTCCGCTCACGCCGTCGACTCCGATCTGTTGCATGAACGCGGCTTCGTCGAAGGCCAGTTCGGCGAATTGGCTGCGTTCCTGATCGGAAAGCGGAATCACGTCGTCGTAGAATCCGGGGATTTGCACGCGGCCGTTTTCGTCAGTCAACGCGGCTATCATGCGTGCCAGCGTGTTTGCCGGGTTCGTGACAGCACCGCCGAACGTGCCGGAATGCAATTCTTGTTTGGGACCCTTTAGTCGCAACTCGAAGTAAGCGATCCCCTTCAACCCGTAGGTGATCGCCGGCTGGCCGGGGCCGAACTGCGACGTGTCGCTGACGACGACCACGTCGCACTCGAGTTTCTCTGGCGACTGATCCAGCAGGCGGTACAGAGAATCGCTGCCAACTTCTTCCTCGCCTTCGATCAGGAACTTCAGGCGTACGGGCAGCTTGCCTTCGGTTTGGAGCCACGCCTGAGCACTCTTGACGTGCGTCAGCATCTGACCCTTGTCGTCCGTAGCACCGCGGGCGTAGACGTTTCCGTCGCGAACCGTGGGTTCGAACGGTGGCGTGAGCCATTGATCCAACGGATCGGGCGGCTGAACGTCGTAATGACCGTACACCAAGACAGTCGGTGCGCCGGCCACCGGCGCCGATTCAGCGTAAATGATTGGGTGGCCGCCGTTTTCGATCAGTTCGGTAGTCAAGCCAAGATTGGATAGGTGGTCAACCAGCCACCCTGCGGCACGCCGCACATCTTCGCCATGTTGACTATCCGTGCTGATGCTTGGAATCCTCAGTAACTCGTACAGTTCGTTCTCGAACTGCTCACGCTGCTGGTCCAGGTATTGATCTAGATTCGGCATGTCTCTTACACCTTTTGATCCTTCTAACCACCAATCGGGTTGCTACAATATAGTGAGCCAGGCTTGATGCGACCATTCCCTACGCGTTCTCGCCTGCGGATTTTCGCCCGAAACCTAGCAGAAAGGGAAGCCTGTTGGCCGAAAATAGCAACGCTGCGGTGGCTGAACCCGAGCAAGACACAAGTGTCGAACCGCGGGAGCAGGAACGCCAGAAGCCCAAGCAACAGCCTCGATATCACGTCATCCTCTGGGACGACGATGACCACACGTACGAATACGTCATTCGTATGATGAAGGAACTGTTTGGCCACTCGACCGAAAAAGGCTTCCAAATTGCTGAGCAGGTGGATAACGGCGGGCGGGCGGTCTGTCTGACCACGACACGCGAGCATGCGGAATTGAAGCGCGACCAGATTCACGCCTACGGAAAAGACTCGCTGATTGGCAGATGCCAGGGATCGATGTCAGCGTCGATCGAGCCCGAGACGGGCTAAACACTGACGTTCTTGACCTCTGGATCCTCGTCCAGCGTCGGCACTGCGATCTCGGCCATCAGTTCGCTCAGCGTGTACTCCGCCGTCACTTTGCGAAGGCGGCTTTCTGGTCTTAGGATCAACCGGTGGGTCAGTACGGACGGCGCCACTCGCTTCACGTCGTCGGGTAGCACGTACTTTCGGCCCCGGATTGCCGCCATGGCCTGAGAGGTACGAAACAGGGCGATCGAGGCACGCGGACTGCCGCCCAATGCCAGATCTTCGTGATCGCGCGTGTCGTGAACGATTTGCATCAGGTACTGCCGCACCTTCTCGTCCACGTGCACATTCCGCACAGCTTGTTGACAGGCAAGCAATTCGTCCGAGGATACAACGGGCTGGAGTTGTTCGAGCGGATGGCCGTGTTGCAGCATGGTGAGCATCGTCAGTTCTTCGTCCATCGAGGGATATCCCAGACTGAACCGCATCAGAAACCGGTCAAGCTGCGCCTCGGGCAAAGGAAAGGTCCCTTCGTGATCAATCGGGTTCTGGGTGGCGACGACCAGAAAAGGCGGGGTCAGGGAATGTGTCACGCCGTCCACGGTCACTCGCCGCTCGGCCATGGCCTCCAAAAGGGACGACTGTGTACGCGGCGTCGCGCGATTGATCTCGTCGGCCAAGACCAACTGGGCGAAAACCGGCCCCGGGCGGAATTCGAATTCACTGGTTTTCTGGTTGAAAATCGACGCCCCGGTCACGTCCGTCGGCAGCAGATCCGGAGTGCACTGGATGCGCTTGAACGAGCATCCGACGCTGCGGGCTAACGCCCGAGCCAGCATCGTCTTGGCCACTCCCGGCACGTCTTCCAACAGAATATGGCCTTCGCAGAACCAGGAGACCAGGGACAGGATCAACTGCTGACGCTTGCCCACGATCGCTTTTTCCACGTTGGTTATGATTTTCTTCGCAGTTGCCGTTACGTCCGCCATGAAAGCTACCTCTCCCGAGTGCGTTGACTGTTCAAGCCGGGTCCCTAAAATGGGATGTCCCATCAAGGGCCAGTAATATTTGATGAAAAACAGGCAGGGATATTCCCCTTTGCCCAACGAGAACTAAGAAACTCACATGACTTTTTCTTCCTTGACAGCCCTTCCGGTCTACAACGAAGTCCGATACGTGGACGACGTCATCGATGAAGTCTCTCGGTACGCATCGGACGTGCTGGTCGTGGACGACGGTTCGACCGACGGAACCTCCGAGTTGCTGTTGGCTCGCAACGACATAAGCGTTGTGACTCACTCCGAGAACCGTGGCTATGGGGCCGCCCTGATCAGTGCCTTTCAGTTTGCCATCGAAAACGGGTACGATTGTATCGTTACGATCGACTGCGACGGTCAACACGAGCCACAACGGATTCCGCAATTCGTTGTGGCTTGTCGTGGCGTTGACATTGTATCGGGCAGTCGCTATCTGGAGAGTTTTTCAGGAGATAGCGAACCGCCTGCCGGGCGCCGTCGGATCAATCACCAAATGACCGCCGAAGTCAATCGGCGTTTGGGACTCAGTTTGACTGATGCGTTCTGCGGTTTCAAGGCTTATAACGTCGCATCGTTGAAGCGGCTTCGTCTAAGCGAACCCGGTTACGCCATGCCGTTGGAGCTTTGGGTCCAGGCGTCGGCGGCTGGATTCCAGATTATCGAGCTGCCGGTTCCACTCATTTATTTGGACGAAGCCAGGTCTTTCGGAGGCGCCTTGGACGATGGCGCGACGCGGTTGAACCACTACCACGAAGTGTTGGACCGTAGTATGCGGGCGGCTGAAGCGTCCGGATTGGCGGGGAGTATTTCCGAGCCCGCCATCGAACCGGGGACGGCCTTGGAAGGACGCGCCCGACAAGAGTCAAAGTAGTAGGCACACTCCGTGTGCCGCGACCGTGTTTTGCTGACTGCGAACGGCACGGCGGAGCGTGCCTGCTACTATTGTCGGGCGCGTCTTGGAAGACCATCGTACTTGCTGAAACAAACCAGACGCACCACTAGAACCCACCACACGCCGTAGAAGCCTGTCGATGCCCGTCGTACCCGTGAACAAGTCATTTAGCGTTCCTCGCGGGCACGGCGAGGGTTTGATCGATCCGCCTCTGGATCAGGCGAGGTCGTTGATCGAATCGAATCGCTCGCTACGGGACCAGTACGATTATGACGTGCAAGGCCAACCGCTCGGTCAACTGATTCAGAATGCCCAGAAAGAGCTTCTGCGGGAAGCGCAACGCCACACGACCGTCTATCGCGACGTAGATCGATCGATCGGCCACGATCAGCCAATCATTCTAGCAGGGCACCAGCCGCAGTTGTTCCATGCGGGCGTCTGGTTCAAGAACTTCGCACTGTCGTCGATTGCCAAGCACTTGAAGGCAAATGCAGTCAATCTGCTCGTCGACAACGACATATTGCGAAATCCCTCGATTCGCGTCCCTGCCGGCTCCTCCTCCAGCCGGCACATCGACACGGTCATGTTCGACCGGTCCATTGAGGCAATTCCGTACGAGGAAAGGGCGGTGCTGGACGAGGAACTCTTCACGTCGTTTGGCGATCGCGTCGACGGGGCTGCCGCGGGCCTTGTGGCCCATCCCTTGATCGGACAACTGTGGCCGGCGGCTATCGAAGCATTCCAAGAACACAACAATGCCGGATACGCGATCGCTCGGGCACGTCATCGACTGGAGGGCCACTGGGGCCAAAACACGCTGGAACTGCCGGTGAGCAAGGTCTCTCAGACCGATTCGTTCTATGGCTTTACTGCCCATCTCCTGGCTCATCTGCCCCGGTTTCAAGAGATCCACAACTCCTCGCTGGCAGAATACCGCCGCGTGAACCGGATTCGCAGCCATTCCCATCCGGTGCCGGATCTGGCAATGGACGGCCAGTGGTTCGAAGCTCCGTTCTGGGTGTGGAGCAACGAATCACCACACCGTGAGCACCTCTTCGTCCGATCGGCCGGCGACGGGCTGGAACTGACAGACCGGCGCCAGATACGCGTCAGCCTTGAGCTTTCCGCCGATGCCGACGCCGATCGCGCAGTCGAGCAGCTAAGCAGCTACGCCGCCAAAGGAATCAAGATTCGGCCGCGCGCGCTCATCACGACAATGTATTCCCGACTCGTGCTCAGCGACCTTTTTTTGCACGGGATCGGCGGCGCGAAGTACGATCAACTGACCGATGCAATCATCCATCGGTTCTTCGGCGTGCGGCCACCGGAGTTTATGACGCTTTCGGCGACTGCGTTGCTGTTCGAAGACGAAGTACAGGGACTCCGTAACGACTTGCGTCGGACGAAGCGACTGTTGCGTGAGTATCGTTTTCATCCCGAAGGACACGTTACGCAGTCACCTGAGGTAGATCGGTTGGTCGCAGAAAAGAGCGAATGGATACAGACACAATTGCCGAAGGGACAACGCGCCGAGCGACACCGGAACATCGAGCGAGTCAACTTTGCCCTGCAAGATCGACTTTCGGTTGAATCTGCAAAACTGTCCGAGAAACTCGATCGCCTGGCTATGGAACTGCGACGGGAACTGCCATTCGCTTCGCGCGAATTCTCTTTTTGTCTCTTTTCCGAAGAAACTTTACGCCCGCTCCTACTGGACCTTTCTCGCGCAGCACCTTAATCTATCCGCACAGAGGGAACGAGGAGGACGGATTGGACCTACCGAGAGAAAGGATTCGGGGCCATGAGTTACGCTTCCTCGCGCGCGACGGAACACGCGCGCCGACCTGTTGAGCCGGCGGAAGAGCAAGACACGTTTCAACTGACAACGGGCACCGCCGGCGATCACCCGGCAGTTCATCAATTCCTGCTCGCTGTCTTTCATCAGCCGTCGCTGGGCGAGTTCCAGGCTCAATTGGACGAACCGTCGTACGAGCCGAACGACCGTCTGCTGGCAAAACGCTCCGGCCATATCGTCGGACACGTTCGCACGGTCAATCGCGAGGTGCTTTTCGGGGAATGCATCTTGCCCGTTTCGACCGTATGCGACTTAGCCACGCTTCCTGAATTCCGTGGCCGAGGCTGCGGGTCCAATTTGCTCGAATTGGCTGAACGGCGAATGCTTGAGAATGGCGCGGTGGTCGGTCTGCTGCGTACGAAAGCCCCGCAGTTCTACGAGAAGCGAGGGTGGGCTCGCTGCGGTGGGCAGCGTTGTTCGACGGCAGCGCCACGACACATTCTGTCGCGACTAAGCGAAGTGGAATCGCAAGAGCGCTCGCCGTTGGGGATCCGCCCATCCCATCTGCACATTCGGTTCTGGCGCCATGTCGAACAGGCCGCGCTCGGGCGTCTGTACGAGGAAGGTACGCGAGGCGCGTTTGGCCCTTTCGTGCGCAGCGAGGCTTATTGGCGATGGCTCATCAGTCGACGGGCCTACGATCGGATCTACATTGCCATCGAAGGATCGCCAAAGTTGGATCTGGACGACACGATGCATTCTGTGGTGGGCTACGCCTTTTCGAAGGAAGGGCGGATTGTCGAACTCATGACTGCCGAGCGGCGTTCCGACGCCGCTTGGCGTTTGTTGGCTCGCGCTTGTGGCGACGCGATCGAGAATGACGAGCACGAAATCCGCCTGGACGCGGTTCCCGGCCATCCCCTGCATCAGATGATCATTGCTTCCGGCGGTGTCAATCGTTGCACGGAAGACGAAAGCGGGCATGTGTCCATGGTCAAGCTCCTGAACGTAGAACGCCTGATTTCGCTGCTCAAGACGCAACTACACAGACGAGCCGTTGAGGGACGGCTGACGATTCCGGGCGAATTGGGCTTGCTGATAGACGGTTGCCGCTACGTGCTGGAAATCACCCGAAGAAGCGTCAAGTTGTCGCCCGGTCGATTCGGCCGGAGTTATCTTGAGTGCGATACGGCGGAACTAACTCAGCTTCTTCTGGGGAACCTTGGCATCGAGGAAGCCGTCGCAACCGGCAAGCTCACTGCCTCGACACGCGTGGCCCTGGAAGCGGCACGCGTGCTCCTGCCGCAAGTTCCGCTATGGTACCCTCCGCTGGACGACCTGCCGGCGTGAGCCGCTAGCAGAATTCGGCGAATCGTCTGACTTCGTCCGCGGTCGGCAAGGATGGTTGGGCGCCCAGACGCGTTACCGAAAGAGCGCCGACACGATTGGCTTGCGCGACGGCGTCAGGTAACGACATCCCACCGGCCAGCCCTGCCGCGAGTCCGCCGTTGAAAGCATCGCCGGCAGCGGTGCTGTCAGCAGCTTCTACGGTATGACCAGACACAAGGATGCTCTCTCCGGGACCAGCAACCAACGCCCCTTTTGATCCAAGCGTTACAATCACGTGGCTCGCCCCGGCAGCCAAGAGCCTTTCGGCAGCGGCCTGCGCGGAGTTTTCGTCGGTAACCTGTACGCCGGTCAGCCGCGTGGCCTCTGTCTCGTTTGGCGTCAAGAAGGTTATATTCCGCAGTAGCTCGGCGTCTAACGGTCCGTCGGGAGCGGGAGCCGGGTCGAACACCACGGCAACGCCGGCTTCGGCTGCGATCTGCGCTGCGTGTGTTACCGTGTCGAGCGGACATTCCAGTTGGAGCATCAAAACGCTTGCCGAGCGGATTCGCTCCACCGCTGTGTCCAAATCGCCGGGCGTCAGCGCGTGGTTCGCTCCCGAGGCGACCGAAATCAAGTTCTCTCCCGCGCCGTCAACCAGTATTAGCGCGACCCCGGTGTGAAGCTCGGAGTCGCGCAGGATCAGGTCAGTAAGGATGCCGTCTTGCTTGTAGCCTTCGACGGCTTGGTCCCCGAACATGTCCGCGCCGACCTTGGCCACGAAAGTGACCTCCGCGCCAAGCCTAGCGGCGGCTACTGCCTGATTGGCGCCCTTTCCGCCGGGAGCCATGACGAACTGACCGCCAGTGACCGTCTCGCCGGCGGCGGGAAGCCGATCCGACTTGACCACCATGTCGGTATTACTGCTGCCGACGACGACGATTCGAGGAGTGTTCATGTAAGTGTCGCTCCGATTGCGGTTGTTGTCCTCACTCGCCCGAACGGATGATCAGCCCGAGTCCGACAACGTAACCAATGAACATCAGCACGATCAACGGCGTCGCGCTAGGAGGCGCATTCTGAAACTCACGCCAGATAAAGACACCCCAGAGCGCGGCCACCAGAGTCGCCCCCTGGCCCAATCCGTACGAAATGGCAGGGCCGGCCACTCCGAACGCGATGATGCTGAACGTCATGCCCACGGCCCAGATCATGCCGCCAAGGATTCCCCACAGGTGATCCTGAAACGATCCGTCAAAATATGCAGTCAGGGCCACAGGCTCGCCCGTGAACGGTTTGATCATAATCGCCGTGTTAAGGACGAAGTTGCTCAACAAGATCCCCAACGAAAAGAACACCATCGCGGTGTAAGGGCTCAGCTTTCCCGCTTCCATGTCGACGAAGTCCTTGGACATCGACGCGGCCACAAAACGGTAGAAATATCCCATCAGCACGCCGCAAAGCACCGCCAGAACCAGGCCTTTCGTGCCGCCGGCGGCCTGGTCGGGCAGCAGGCGGTAGGCCATCGCGCAGAGGATGATCGCCGCAACAATCAGCGCCACGCCAGTGAACAGCAGCTTCGGATTCCCCTTGGGCATCTTCAAGTAGTTGACCAACACGCCCACAACCAACGCCAACCCAATACCCACCGGAAAAGCCACCGCCATGCCGGCAATGTCAATCGCCGCCACCAGAAGGATATTGGCGGCGTTGAAGATCACCCCCCCGAGCAGTGCGGAGCCGACATGGGCCAGCTTCGCCTGCCGGACGTCCGCGAGGAAGCTCCGACCGCCGCGGCCGAAGCTTCCGATGGTGAAGGCAAAGATCAACGCCATCAGCATGACGCCGAAAACGTAGTCCCAGTAAAACAGCTCAAACCGCCAAGTCTCACCCGCCAGTTTCTGTGTGTTGGCCCACGATCCCCAGCAAAGCATCGTGATCACGCAGAAGACGACTGCCACCGTGTATCTTGTGAGAACGAACATGGCTCCACCTGTGCTTCGAGGAAATGCGAGCGACGGCGCGAATATAGCCTTGCTAATGGGGGCCGTCAATCAGAGCGAGCGACTATGACAGTGCCTTGTGAAGAGCCACACAAGAGTGCTCTACATTCACGGGAAATGGCGAAACAAAGACGCCTGGGAAAGGGCTGCCGAAATGAGGGGTTCTGCCGGCGAGAATCAAGTTGCGATCCGGTGCAGATCAACAAATATCATGCTTAGCCCTTGAAAAACGTGGCGCATTGGCCAAACTACGTGTTAGGCCATTTTTTGCTTGGTGCCGCAACGCCCGCTTCTGAACCACGAATGCTGCAGGTGACTCTCCACGCAAACCGTTCATACTCCGTTCCAAATCCGCGCTGGAAAAGAAGTACATGATCCCTCGCAAGAAACTGGATGTCGGCTTGTCGCATTTGCTCTATGGCATGGCCTGCTCTTTCTGGCCCGGCAGCCGAGAAGCCATGCAACAGCGGCTCGAGGAACTGTGGGCGCCCAATTCATTGGCTTGTCTATCCGTGCGAAGTGGATTCGACGCGGCTGTCGAGGCCATGGAGTTACCGCTCGGGAGCGAGGTATTGGTTAGCGCGTTGAATCTCCGGCCCATGCCAAAGATCCTCCAGATGCATGGGCTTGTGCCAGTGCCGATCGATCTGGACACGTCGACGTTGGCCATGAAGCGCGACGTGTTAGAGCGCGCCGTGAGCGAAAAGACTCGAGCCATCCTAGTCGCGCAGTTGCTGGGGAGCCGGCTGCACTTGGATGAGATCATTGACTTCGCCAAGAAGCATGACCTTGTTGTCATCGAAGATTCCGCTCAGGCCTTTACCGGCGACGATTACCGGGGACACCCGGAGAGCGACGTAAGCATGTTCAGCTTTGGTCCCATCAAGACCTGCTGCACGATGATCGGCGGCATGCTCCGTTTCAAAGACAAGACGATATTGGATCGGGCGAAACAGATTCAGGCGAAACAGCCGATCCACAACCGATGGGCATTCTTCGGCCGATGCCTCAGGTATGCCTACCTGAAGGCTCTGTCAAACCGCATCTCGTACACGGTCACGATGCGGTTGGTGTATTGGGCGGGCTGCGAAAACTCCATCGTCAATAAGCAGGTGCAGAGCTTCAGAGGCAGCGACCCGGAACACTTCCGTCGTCAACCCTCGTATCCCATGCTGGCGCTGCTGAAGCATCGGCTGAAGACATTCAAAGGAGAATCGGTCAAGAAACGCTTGGCAGCCGCGGAAACAGTCATCAAGAACATGCCCGGCGTTCGCCGCCCTGCCCAGGACGCCCCGTTCCATAGCCACTGGATATTTCCGGTCCTGTCGTCCGATCCCCAGGAACTCGTGGAGCATTTGCGGCGAAAAGGCTATGACACGACCGCCGGCTATTCCAGTTTCGTTGTCTTCGATCCGCCCGAGGGATACGAGGAGTTCTATCCGGAAGAGGCTAAACACGCGATGGATCACGTCGTGTATCTGCCTGTCTACGGAGGGTTGTCCCAGCGGGAACTGGAAAACCTTGGCAAGGCAGTCGCCGAATTCGAAGCCGCACAGGCCGAGCAAGAGAGACCGAAGGACCTGGAACCCGAACCACAGGTACCGCATGTCGAGAAAGTGACGACGTAACCCGTTCGATCAAGACTGCTCGCACACAATTTTTCGCGCGTGCCGAGAACGCCGCCTTTCCGGACGGGTCGGCTTCTTCCCTTGTCCAATGCGAAAAGACCCGTGATTCGGTACCTACTTCCCTCGACGACGCGTCGATGTGGCGACTACCACGACGACCAGAACCACCAGTGCAATCGCCAGGACGGCTAGTCCCAACAGCACCACTATCGCCATCCACGACATATGCATAGTCTCGTCTCCTTTCGGCAGTCGTTCGAGGTCCTCGGTACGGGCCTATTCGAAACAGGACGCGTGGTATTGTGAGGCAACTGGGAGTTTTCGCAAAGTACTGGCAGCCTGGCGCAGTGAAAACGCGTCTTGGAACCGGTATCGGACACGACTTGGCCAGCGAACTGTATCGCGTTTTCTTGCTGACGATCTGCCGGCGTTTCGAAGCCGTCGGTGACCGACGCATCCTTGCCTACACACCCGATGATCGGCACGTCGATTTCGAAGAATTGGCCGGCCCGTGTTGGGAACTCGAACGACAGTCGACCGGTGATTTGGGTTGTCGGATGCAGGACTACTTCGGCGCCGCTTTCCAGAAGGATGCCGATGCGGTTGTCCTGATCGGTTCGGACGCTCCCACTTTGCCGCTGGAGTTTGTCCAGCGAGCGTTCGACCTGCTGGCCGAGTATCGCGTCGTATTAGGACCGTCGAGCGATGGCGGATACTATCTGGTGGGGGCTTCGGGCGGTGTTCCGCCGATCTTCTCAGGCATCTCATGGAGTTCGCCGCACGTCTGGAGCCAGACAACCGAGCTGCTGGACAAAGCCGGCCTTTTGTTCGGCACGCTGCCGACATCGTACGACGTCGACGATCAAAGTACCTTGAATCGGCTGTACAAGGAACTGAAAGAAACGCACCGGTCAAGTCCACTCCTGGCCGACCTATGGGACGCGGTCCGCCGTGTTCTCCCCGAACGCGATCGAACCGCAACCAAGTAGGTCCCGTCTGCCGGACGGGACCTCCGAGCATCGACAGAATCTGTGCGGCTTCCTCACTCTCTCGACTGCCCACCTTTCACATGCTACAAAAGGCACGTGTTAGAGTTTCTGACTTACCGTCTCAGTCACAGCCGAAGAAAGGACACCATGAAACACTCGCAGAACAACGGATATTGGCAAACAATGCTGTTTGCCGTGCTACTCACATCGCTCGTGTTTGTCGCCACGCCACGCCTGGGTGCCGACGTGAAGCTGCCTTCGATCTTCACCGAGCACATGGTCTTGCAGCAGGGGCAACAGAATCGAGTTTGGGGCTGGGCCGACGAGGGCGAGGAGATCACAGTCGCAATCTGCGAGCAGACCCAAGCGGCAGTGGCCGACAAAGACGGCAAATGGATGGTCAAACTGGATCCACTGTCGACCGGCGGCCCGCACAAGTTGACGATCAAAGGCAAGAACTGCATCGAGTTCACGGATGTGTTGGTCGGCGAGGTCTGGGTCTGTTCGGGGCAATCGAATATGGCAATGGCCGTTAGCTCGAGCCGTGATGCCGACCTGGAAATTGGCTCGGCCAAGTATCCGCAGATTCGTTTGATCAGCGTCCCGCAAGTGGGCACTCAGGAGCGGCAAGACGACTTCCAGGGCGAGTGGAAACTGTGCTCGCCCGACACGGTTGGCGATTTCTCCGCCGTCGGTTACTTCTTCGGCCGGCAGTTGCACCAGGCGTTGGATGTACCCATTGGCCTGATCGACAACGCCTGGGGTGGTTCGGCATGCGAAGCTTGGATTCGCCGCGATTTGCTGGAGGCCGACGAGCAGTACAAACCGCTGATGGATCGCTGGGCCGAGACGGAAAAGAACTACGATCACGAGAAAGCGATGGCCGGCTACAACAAACGGCTTGAGCAATGGAAAGAAAGTGGAAAGGAGCCCGCTAGGCGACCCCGCCCGCCGCGCAATCCGTTGATCGGCCAGCATCGCCCAGGTAACCTGTACAACGGAGTGCTTAAACCGACCATCGGCTACGGAATCCGCGGGGCTATCTGGTATCAGGGCGAGAGCAATGCCGGCCGCGCTTATCAATACCGTGACCTGTTCCCGTTGATGATTCAGAACTGGCGAGACGAATGGGGCTTGGGTGATTTCCCGTTCTATTGGGTGCAATTGGCCGACTTCCGCGGCGAACAAGCCGAGCCGCTCGAAAGCGATTGGGCCGAACTGCGCGAGGCCCAGACGATGACGATGAGCAAACTGGCCAACACGGGCGAAGCCGTGATCATCGACGTGGGCGAAGGTCGCGACATCCACCCGCGCAACAAACAGGACGTTGCCAGACGCCTGGCACGGTGGGCGCTGGCTTGCGACTACGGACTGGAAATAGCGTTTCGCAGTCCAACATACAAGTCGATGGAAAACCAAGAGGGCAAGATCGTCGTCACATTTGATAGCGTCGGCCGTGGACTGTATGCGTTCGACGTCAACGAGCCGATTGGCTTCGCGATTGCGGGCGAAGACAAGAAGTTCGTCTGGGCAAAGGCGCGGCTGGTCGGCAAAGACAAAGTCGAAGTATGGAGCGACGAAATCAAAGAGCCTGTCGCCGTGCGATACGCCTGGGCGGACAACCCAGTGTGCAATGTGCGAAGCCGCGAAGGCCTGCCGGCTACGCCCTTCCGTACCGACGACTGGCCCGGCGTGACCATCGACAATAAGTGAACGCAAGTCGTCCAGCGAGAGGCAAGGGAGCCGTTGAAATGAACGTGGCCACTGCGCTCGATTGGGCTCGCCATTTATGCTCGTGCATTTGCGGCGCCTTTGAGAGACAGTGGCCGAGATTGGGCCGATGTGCGATGGCTTCATGCTTGGTATTAGTGATAGTCGTCGCGGAGGCGAATTGCTGGTCCTGCGGGGCGACAAACTCAAGACCATCGTAGTCAAGAAGCCCTGACGATTGCGTCGCGGCCCAGTAGGTCCCGTCTGCCGGACGGGACCTCGGTTGTGGCAGGGTCTCCCGGCACTTCCACGGGCTCTGACCGAGGGTCGCAAATCGGCGGCGCAGTTGCCCCTCGTGCGTCTCAAGAGCGGCACAGACTGGTTTCTTGCGGTCGCTGTAGTGGCAACGCGTCATTCTTATGGTAGAAACTGTGGACGCGTAGCACCGCTACTATGGAGACATTGCCGTGCCCAAATGTCCCTTTTGCGATCACCGTAATCCTGCATCTGCCGAATTGTGCGGGAAATGTGGCGGGCCGCTACCAACTGCGCCGCAGACAAATGGACGGAGTCTCGAAGAACAACTGCTCTGGCTTCTGGATCGCGACGAGAAGCCCGACGCGATCAGCCTCTATCGCCAGCAAACCGGAGCTGGACAACAGGATGCCAGCGATGCCTTAGACGCGTTCGAGCGAGGCGAGCCGTTGCCGCCGTTGCCAGAAGTCGAAGCGGGGCTGGAAGAAGAGATCCTCACTTTGCTGCAGGGTGGAAAGAAGATCCAGGCGGTCAGAGTGTATCGCGAGCAGACGGGTTCAGATCTGAAAGACGCGCTCCGGGCCATCGACGCACTGGCGGCCAAGCATGGGATCGCCGCAAAGGGAGCTGGTTGCGCCGGGGCCGTGCTGATGATCCTCACCACCGTATGGATTGCTGCGAGGTTTCTCGTTCAGGTGTGAAGAGCAGGAATCAGCTCCTTCATCATTCGGTCTAGATTTCGTGCCCTCTTGCACGCAAGACATCCTCTTTTGGTCAGAATCTCGACCCTCTTACCTGCAAGAAACCTTGAAAAGGATGGCAACTACCGATTCCCGCGTGCAGGAACCCGCGTCTGGGGCGGGGCGATCGCGTGGCGAGAGTCCGTCAGTGTTGATCAGGAAGTGGATTCCAATGCTGGCTGGGCGGGGCAAACCCGCTACACTGGTGAGTTGCGAAGTGTATTCTCATCGAGTTACAGATCAATCTAGGAACGTCATGCCTCGGCACCCCGCAAACCCAGAAGTCGAGTTGCGAAAAACAGTCAGCGATTGCCGCGCGGTGATCGTTGCCGCACTGGCATATCCATCGCCGCGAGCCGAGACCCTGCATCCGGGGAATCGCATCCCGAAGCGTCATGGGCGGGACTCCTGGAAAGCGGACTGAAGTGGCTCAAAGAGCACAAACTCATTTCCGATAGTAAAGCTGCGGCCCATCTGACTCTGCTCACGGATGAACCGGACACCTACAGTTTCATTACTGCCGCCCAGCATGTCACTCGTCTGATGGGTGGCGCTGCGTCGGTGCATTTCGAGAATTGGCTCACGCGGACGATTGGCAGCATCAAGGCGCACGACCGCAAGGGGCTCGATGCCCTTGAAGCTCTCCGTGCGCAACGGAACTTACTTGCGACCACCAACTACGACGGATTGTTGCTGGACGATGCCGGCTTGCGCAAACCGGTCACTTGGAAAGAGCCGGATGAGTTCCTCCGTGCCGCGCGGAATAGAGAAACCGACAAAGTCATTTTCCTTCACGGCTACTGGCGGCATCCGCAGTCGGTGATTCTGGATTGGACTTCGTATGAGGAAATCACGCGCGACGAACGGTATCGGGAGGATCTGGCTTCCGTCTGGAAGTTGACGACCTGGGTTTATGTCGGTTGCGGGGCCAACGGGCTGAGCGATCCGGATTTTGGGATGCTCCTGGAACGCTATGGGAAGCGCGCCCGCCAAGCCGACCTTTGGGATTACTGTCTCGTGCGCAGCGATCAGCGGGAGGAATTCCAGGCTCACTTTGACAAGCTGCAAATCAATGTTTGCGCTGTCTCATTCGGCGAATCGCACGATGACCTGCCGGAGTATCTTCGCTCTCTATTGCCTGTTCCCAGTTCTTCACCGACTCCTGCGGTTGCGGCGGTATCGACTCCCGCCGATGCTAGTCCCATTCCAACCCCTCCCGCGTTCTACGCCGAGCCGGACTACATAGGCTCGCATCGGTTCGTGGGACGCGAGTCGCAGCTTCAGGAGTTGGGCGACTGGGCCAAGCCTGCCGACCCAACCAACTTGCTGCTGTTCGAGGCCATCGGCGGGAATGGCAAGAGCATGCTCACCTGGGAGTGGACGACCGAGCACGCCACGCAGGTTCGTGCCGATTGGGCCGGGCGGTTTTGGTATTCGTTCTATGAGCGGGGGGCGATCATGGCGGAATTCTGCCAGCGGGCGCTCGCCTACATGACCGGGCAGCCGCTGAAGGAGCTTCGCAAAAAGAAGACCGCCGAGCTCACCGAACCGCTGCTGGCGCAACTTCACGCCAAGCCCTGGCTGCTGATCCTCGATGGACTGGAGCGCGTGCTCGTGGCCTACCATCGCATCGATGCCGCCGAGATGCCCGACGAAGACGCGAACAGCCCCACCGACAAGATCGTCGACCGCAACCCCTGCGACGCCATCCGCGACGAAGACAACGACCTGCTCCGCGCGCTGGCCGCCGCCGCGCCGTCGAAGATCCTGGTCAGCTCGCGGCTCACGCCGCGCGTGCTGCTGAATCCCTCCGGCCAGCCCATCACGGGGGCGAAGCGGATCACACTGCCCGGCCTGCGCCCGTCGGATGCGGAGCGGCTCCTGCGCTCCTGCGGCATCGAAGGCGACAGCGCCGCCATCCAGAGCTACCTCGCGACCAACTGCGACAACCACCCGCTGGTGATCGGCATCCTCGGCGGCCTGATCCACAACTACCTGCCGGCGCGCGGGAACTTCGACGTCTGGGCGGCCGATGGCGAAGGCGGTGCCAGGCTCGACCTCGCCAGACTCGACCTCATCCAGCGGCGCAACCACATCCTCCGGGCCGCACTTGACGCCCTCCCACCCGTCAGCCGCCAGCTCTTCTCCACCCTCGCGCTGCTCTCCGAGTCCGTGGATTACGAGACGCTCAGTGCTTTTAATCCCCACGAACCACCGGACACCAACAAATTGGCAGAGACGGTCACCGATTTGGAGCAGCGCGGGCTGCTGCAATACGATGACCGCACGCGGCGGCACGACCTCCACCCCGTGGTCCGTGGCGTGGCCGCCGGAGGGATGAACACCGCGGAAAAGGAGCGCTACGGTCAGCGCGTGGTGGACCATTTCTCCTCGCGCCCACACAATCCGTATGAGCACGCCGAGACGCTGGAAGACCTGCGCCCCGGCCTGAACGTCGTCCGCACCCTGCTAAAGCTCGGTCACTTCCAGCAGGCAGCGGATGCTTACCAAGACGATTTGGCGACCGCACTCCTTTTCAACGTCGAAGCTTATGCGGAAATCTTGTCTCTGCTGCGCCCCCTTTTTCCAGGCGGTTGGGGAGAACTGCCTCAGGGCGTTGAGGTTTCGGATGGCGCGTTTCTGGCGAAATCCGTCGGTAATGTGTTTCTCCTTTGTGATGAATCGAAGGAAGCACTCACAGCCTATGTAGCCGCGCTGCGTTCTCAGTTGGAGATAGACAATTTGAGAAGCACAAACGCGCTGCTCCAAAACATCTCCTTGACTCTTGCGAACGGAAACGTGCTGGCCAAGGCCGTCCGCACGAATGCCCTGTCTCTCGATCTCGCCGCCGTGCTCGGCAACCAGTCAGACCTTTTCAAGAACCGACTTGTGCTCTTCTCCCAGCAGTCTAGACTCGGTCAACGGGCGCATGCGGAAGCCGCCTGGCAACTCCTCGATCCCATGGGCCGCAATTGGGCGCGCGGTGCATATTTCCCCGGAGACGCGGAATGGGATTACGCGCAATTCCAATATTGGAATGGAACTTTGCAGGAAGAGCATGTTGCCACCGTCGAGCGGCTGGCGGCGGAAGGCAAGAACCGCACCAGTATCCGCTATCTCCACGGGCTGCGCGGAGTCTGGCGGCTGGAGCAGAGCGAGTGGGCGCTGGCGGCGGCGAGCTTTTCCGAAGCGGTCCGCATGGCCCGGGAGAGGAGCATCCCCGATGCGGAATCCGAGACCGGACTCGCCCTGGCCAAGCACCACCTCGGCCAACTCGCCGAGCCGCAGCGCGAGGCCGAGCGACTGGCCCAACTGCGCAAGCCCGCGCATCGCCTCCTCGCCCAGCTCTGGTTCGCCCTCGATGACCCCGCGCAAGCGAAGCACCACGCGCTGGCCGCCTACACATGGGCCTGGGCCGACGGCGAGCCGTATGTGAACCGCTACGAACTCACCAAGACCACCGAACTGCTCCAGCAGATGAACGTCCCCATCCCCAACCTCCCGCCCTACGACCCGGCCAAGGACGAACCGTTCCCCTGGGAAGCCGACGTCCGAGCCGCCATCGAAAAACTCCGGGCCGAGAAGGAAGCCAAAGAAAAGAGTGACTGACTCTGCGCCGTTCGTGTTGGAAGTCTCATGACGCTCCACCAAATCGGTCCGTGGGAACCGGCCCTACGCGCCTGGCCCGGGAGGTCTGGCTGTGGGATCTCGCGGGGGGGCAGCACGCACCGTTCGGCTTCTTTCTTTGCGGAGGAGCCCCCTGGGCATCCACGCTGAGACACCGCTACGGACGCGGCCGTGTGCAGGTGGCCTGACGGCCTACGCTGTCGGCGAATATGCCGTCATGTCTCTTGGCACCAATCAGACGCCTCGATCCAACCCGGTGCATGCCCTGCTATTTGCCGGACGGATTAGCAATCCGTCGTACTCTCTATGCCACTACGAGGTACACAATCGCTGAAAGCAACGGAACAATCCCTTCTATTCAGTGGAACGCGATGGCCGATCCATGCAATAATGCACAGCTATTCCGTATCCCGTAGCCGTGCTAGGCATGACAAAGCCGTATGAATTGTGGTGTTGATGCATCGAGGCATCTTCGGCCTGAAACGGCGCGGTTCAGACTTCCGAAATGGAGAGCGTCCTATGGCCAATATCGATCGTTTTTCGTTTCTCAGGTGCGCCGTTCTGTTACTCCTTTCCGGGCTGTGCTACCCGTATGGCATTTGCGCGACCGAGAGCGACTGGCCCATGTGGCGGCACGATGCCAGTCGGAGTGCGGCGTCAGCCCTGAAACTGCCCGGCGAGTTGTACCTGCAATGGAAGCGCGAGCTACCCGCGCCGCGGCCGGCGTTTCCCAATGATCCTCGGTTGCGCTTCGATGTCTCGTATGAACCGATCGTACTGGGCAAGCGGATCTATGTGCCCTCGATGGTGACCGACAGCCTCACGGCATTGGCCACGGATACGGGGATGCCGCAGTGGACCTTCTTTGCCAACGGCCCAATACGATTGGCGCCTTTGGCGTGGGAAGACAAGGTCTACTGTGTTTCAGACGATGGGTGTTTGTATTGCTTGGACGCGGCGAATGGGCGGCTGCTCTGGAAATTCCGCGCGGTGGCGCCGGATCGGGCGGCCTACAGGCTGTTGGGAAATGAACGATTAATTTCGCGCTGGCCTGCGCGCGGTGGGCCTGTGCTGGCGGATGGGATCGTCTATTTCGGCGCGGGCGTATGGCCCTTCGAAGGCGTCTTCGTCTGCGCGGTCAATGCCCAAACCGGCGAACCGGTCTGGGTAAACCGGGAAAGCGACTTCATCAAGGATGGCTTGCTGGACCATGGTACGCGGCGCGATGGGGGACTTTCGCCCCAAGGGTATCTTGCCATGATCGGCGGACGACTGGTCGTCCCCAGCGGCCGGGCCCTGCCAGGCTTCTTCGATCCGAAATCGGGTCAGGTGGAGCCATACACGACGGGCTGGGGTGGGCGAATCGCGTTGGCCAAAGGCTGTTGGTATGCCTGTGGCACAGACGACTATCTGTTTCAGAGCGGAGATGTGTACGGACTGACTGCGCAGCCCGCATCGACAAAGTCGGCGTCCGGCGACTTGGTAAGCCTCAGCGATTTTGCGCAACGAATGGACGTTCCGCCGGAAACGGTGGACCGGTGGGTGAAAGATCTAGGGCTAGCCACCGTGGAGCAAGAGGGTAAACGTTTCCTTCGCACACGCACCGGCGATCCAATCACTTATCTTTCCTGGTGGACCAACCCACCGCGGCCCGGCGAGCGCCACTCGCTGGAGAGCCGAATTCGCTTGCAGATCGACCCGGCCAATGTCAAGGAGTTGGGCGTGTTTCGCGAGCCGGTTTTGACCAAGACCGCGATCTACTACTCTCGCCCGGAAAGAAACAACACCAAACGGATTCAGGACGAGGACCGGCGACCACCCACGGAGGCCTGTTACCTGGAGATCGTGGCTTCGAACATCACGGGCCCGCCGAAGGCGGATAAAGCCTACCAAGGCGGATGGGGCGGACGGCTGGTCGAGTGGCCTGTGGCAGCGTTCGATCGGCAGTGGCATCTTGCCTCTCAACTCAAAGTCCACATCAAATCCGGACAACGGCTCTATGCCGGCGGCCCGGGCACGATCGCAGCGGTGGACATTCCTTCGACCGGCCAGCAGGCAAAGGTCTCTTGGCAGACGCAAATCGAGGGCACGCCCACGCGGATGCTGGCTGCGGACGACAAGCTGTTCGTGGTGACTGGCGAGGGAACGCTCTTTTGCTTCGGTGAGCAAGACATCACGCCGAAGACGTACGTCCATGCGATTGACCGCGCCGACACCGAAACACGTTCCGATCCATGGACCGCCAAGGCTGAGCGAATTCTCAAGCTCACTGGAGTCGAGAACGGATACTGCCTGGCGCTGGGGCTGGGAAGCGGCCGGTTGGCCGAGGAACTTGTACACCAGTCTGAGCTGCACGTGATCGTGATCGAATCGAACGCGGAGAAGGTGGCCGCAGCTCGCCGGAAGCTTCACGAGATGGGGCTGTACGGCTCGCGCGTCCATGTTCTTTCGGGTGACTTGGATTCGCTTCGATTGCCGCCCTTCATGGCCAGCGTGGTCGTTGCGGAAAATCTGAGTGGCAGCACGTCCGAGGAAGAGCCACCGTTTGCCGAAAGGCTATTCGACATCCTACGCCCGTACGGCGGCGTGGCATGTCTGCCCATCTCCAAAGACCGGCACGCGGCGTTTGCTGAACACGTCCGGCAGGCAAAGCTCGCCAGCGCGAAGGTAACGCGGTCAGAGGATCTGACGCTGTTGACTCGCGAGGGAGCGTTGCCGAATTCGGCCGATTGGCCCCACGAGAGCGGCGATTCGGCTCACACATTCGCCTCCAACGACAGGCTGGCCAAACCGCCCTTCGGTGTACTTTGGTTTGGTGGCGAGTTGGATCGAGTGATTCCATTGATCCAAGGGCCACCCCCGCGGATCGCCTCCGGACGGATGTTCCTGCACGTCGGCAACGAATTGCACGCCGCGGATATCTACACCGGTCGGCATCTGTGGAAGCGAACTGTGAGTGGTGTAAAGGAGTTTATTGCCGCCGATAACGGCGTTTACGTCGTTTGCGGGCGATCGTGCCTCTTGCTCGACCCCGCGACCGGTGCCCAAATGAATGAAATTCCGGTTCCGCGCGCCGTGGGGCAGGAAGAAGATCTGAATTGGAAACAAATTCGAATCTGGGGCAACTACCTTGTCGGCGAGGCTGGGAAGCAACTTATGTGCGTCGACCGCCACAGCGGCGAATTGCTATGGAAGTTCGAGTGCCAGCGAGACGGTTTCGGCTTCGCGGTTGGGGCCAACAAGG
>JADHUC010000298.1 GCA_016784735.1 Pirellulaceae bacterium
AAGCACCCGCATCCGGCGTCTGGCCGCTGTAGGGCAACGATACGCTCATTCCCGGTTCTGCGCGAAGCTGCCGTTCAACACGGATTTCGTGCCGTTCGTAGTCGATAGCCTCGACTTGGACGGTCTCGTCACCCACGCGAATCGCGTCGGGCTCGAGTAGCCCGTTCCATCCGTCCTGGAAGAACCAGGCATTGCCCAGTCGAAGCAGTTTCGGATCGGGTTGTGAAACGACGAAGGTAAGCGGACCGCCTGCATCAATCGCGGCGCTGCCAGACTTCAGGCGGAAGTCCCTTGAATCCGGATCGGCGAACATCTCCTCACGCGTCTGTGTGACGACTCGGCCGTTCTGCTCTTGCCCAGTGCGCTCACGAAACTGCGCCAGACCGGCGTCGGTCGGTGGAAATGTGGCGTCGAATGACGCCGCGTTCACGTTGATTCCTCGGAAATTGTCTTCGCGGAATCGGTAAAGGTTGTAGTCCATCGAGATCGACTCCGTCGTCGGCACAGCCTTGTTGCCGATGTTGACCGTGTAGCTTGTAGAATCGACAAACAGGTTGTTCCGAACTTGAGTCCCGCCAAAATCCGCCGACCGGCCGTCGCCCCAGAATTGCAGCGCGTGAGGACCGTTGACCACCGTGTTCTGGCAAATCGCGATCTTCGTGGGACCCTCGTAGAAAACCAAAGCCGTGTCGAGGATGACGTTCCGCCGAATGATGCAGTGTAACGGTTCGTTATTCATCTTCACGCCACCGCCACGGCCGTAGACGAGGTTTCCCTCGTAGATGACATGGTGCGAGGGCGAGGTAAGCGAGTTGGTTCCCCCCGCGTCGATCTGATCTCCCTCGGGTCGTCCTTGCTCGGGCGCGTTGTCGTAGACCGTATTGCCCAACACGGCCACGTATGGCGTGTCGATGATTTCAATGCCGTCCCAGTTGGATACGCCGAGATTGCCATGGACGCGGTTGCCGCGAAGGGTGAAGTAGCCGCCCGAGTTCTCCCAGATCGCGATCCCCGCCAATTGGTTGTCGTGTACGTCACATTCGATCACGCGCGAATCGCTGCGTTTCGGTTGGTGGGTCAGCATCATTCCCGATCGGCCGCAGTGGTGAACATTCACCTGGCGGATTGTCAGATAGTCTGGTTCCAGAGCCCTGATCCCGTCCTGCGTGGTATTGCGAATCTCAAGATTCTCGACGATCACATGTGCCACTCGATCGAGTTCCAGAAGACCGTACTGCTTTGGAACATCAACACCTTCGCCATCTATCACGGCCTGCTGATCGACAGCTCCTCGTAGAGTTATGGGCCGATCCGGTGCGCCGGACCGCTTCAGCACCACACGTTCCCGATAAATGCCTTGATGGACGACGATCGTGTCGCCGGGTTCGACCACTTGGCACGCCCGCATGATCGTTTTGAATGGCCGGTCACCGCTTCCGGTGTTTTCGTCAGATGCCCGGACATCTTGTCCGGCGACATGGTACACGGCGTCGGCCGTGCCAACACGCGCAGACAGCACAATCGCAGATGCTATGACCGTCAATAAAACCACGGGCCGCCGAGAATCTCTACGCATGTCTGGTCCCTCTAAGGCTGGCACCCGACTAGAGTTTGAAGGCAGATCGTGCGTGCACGACGTGCGAGTTGGGAAGATGTGAATCATACCACATCGGTTGGAATGACGAATACCAGAGGCATCTTGGGAAGCACCCGAAGCTATCTTACTTTGCCTTCCATGACGGGGGAAATCAATTCCCCACTCCGACCAAGCGGGTCCGTTTGCCTTTCATCGTCTCGAACAGGTCTCGCTGCATCGCCTGCTGGTCGATTTCACGGATGACTCGCACGGCCTGTGGATCTTCGTTGCGGGTCCAGGCGTATCCTTCCGTGGGGCCGGCGACGGTGACACGTTCCACTTCCTTGATCCAGCCCAGATCGAGGTGCAGGCTGATGATGGACGACAGGGCACTGGCATCGTACAACGCCTTGCGTTTGGCAGGGACAATCTTCTTCAGGTATTGGCCCAGCGGATGATCTGCGTAGAGATGGCCTTCGGTGCGTTTGTCGATCGCCACGCGAGCGCCCACCGGCGCGGGCACGATCCAGGTCTCCACACCGCTCTGCGCAACAACATACATCGACCAAGGGTCGTTGTTGCCGTTAAATTCGCGGACGATCGCGTTGTTGGAACCGCCCAGCCAGATCACACGCAGCCGGTCTTTCAGATCGAGCCCCTCCGCGCGGGCTTGCAGGATGGTCGAGGCGACGTTGGTCCCCGGACCGACGGGAACTACCCAGACGGGATTCGTCGGCGACGCGCCGCGGGCCGAGGCCAGGATCGCGTCGCTGGCATCGGATATTTCCGTCACCGTGTCGTACCATTTGCCGCTGGCTGGCGGCGACAGGCGGAAGTTGGCGCCGCGGAAAACGAAGGGCACGCGATGGTCCGGCAAACCGCTTTGTTGTGCCAGATCCAGAACGTGCAGGATCTCGCGGTAGTTGACCGGCTCCTGGCCACCGCCGTGATGCACACTGTTCACGCCCAGCACATCCAACTCGCTGAACAAGGCGTAGCCGAAGTAGTGCTGATCGTCCTGCTCGTTCTTCTGGTCCGTGTCCAGATGCACCTGGGGAACTTGCAGCGTTTGGAGCGCATGCACACGAACGAGGGCCATACCGACGTGCTTATGTTTGCCGTCGGATACGGTCAAAGTGACCTTGCGAATTCCCGGCTCCCGGAAAACGTGCTCGACGCGTTTGCCCTGCGCCAGCGAACCATCACCGAACTCCCAAGAAAAATCTCCCTCGGCGATCGTCGAACCGCTCCCGTCGAACGTCACAGGTTGACCGGCCATGACCGGTGCGGTCAGCGGTGTGATCCGAGCCTGAAAAGGGGCGGGCGTAATCACGTCGTCTTGCGTGACGTGGGCCACCACCCAGGATCGCCCCGATTCGCCGCGGAAATGAATGCTCTTGATCGGCGTAGCGTCATCCTTGCTGAAGACGCTAACGCGGATGGCGTCCAGCGAAATTGGTTCTGTGGCAGGTCCGCCCCAATCATAACGGCCGCAGTTGTACCAGCCGCCGACGCCCGAATCGTGCGTTTCCCATTTCCCACTCTGACGAATCTCGATCTTCCAGGCCGTATCGGGCTGAGGCTGATTGTTGTATGTGCCGGTCAGCAGGATCAAGTTGGCCCGGATCGGCTCGGCCCATTCCGCCAGCCACCAGGCAGGACGTTGTTCCGGAACCACGCCCAAATCCTGCCCGAAACCCACACCGTATTCATTGTACCGGCTTGGTTTCACGAACTCGGCTCGCTGCAAGTCGTAAACCATGTGGTCTGCTGCGCCGCGCAATCCCTTGTCGAACGACTCCAGGTTGCCGGAGGCTTTGGCCTGCACGAGCAGGTTCGCGACGCCGCCGGACAGTCGTACGGGACGGCCCGCTGCAAGACCATCGGAGCCGACTACCGCAACCCCGGCCAAACCAATCACCAGACATCGCATTACGCTTCTCATCATTGTCTCCCCTTCTCCGGTAGTCGATCACTTTGTCGAGCGACACGGCCGTTCACTCCGTACTCAGACATGAGCATCGTACACCTTCGACCTGGGCAATCACAGAGCCGCATTATGGGCGGAGGACGATCGTTGTTGATTGTCGTCGAGTTTTCGAAGACAATCGCGAAACAGTAGCTCAGAGTTATCGAAGTGTGATGGCGAGATTACCATAGTCGAGATGGAGCCGGTCGAGTACGGTGCTTCTTGACGAAGGAGACGAATGATGTTGAAGGTGTTGACAAGAGGGTTTTTGAACACAGCGGCGATGTCGGCGCTGGTGGTCGTGTCAGGAGTGGTTGCCACTGATTCGACGGTCTTGTCGGCGGAGATCGGGAAGACGGCGCGGGAGTACCTTGATCGAGCCGGAGTGGAGCGAGGTATCTGTGTGTTGATTGCGGCAGAGCCTGCCGATCTGGCAATAGAAATGGCACGCCAAGGCGAGCTGATCCTCTACGTGCAACTCTCCGATGATGCTCAAATCACGAAGACGCGGCGTGCGGCCGACGCGGCGGGCTGGCTGGGGACGCGGATCTACATCGAAAAAGGTGAATGGTCGCGGATCCACTTGGCCAACAATCTGGCGGACGCAGTCGTGGCCGCAAACGAAGTCGTCGCGGAGGTGAAGGCGACGAAAGCGGAACTGTTGCGCGTCGTGCGACCGTTAGGCAAAGTGGTGCTCGGCGACCGAACGCTGACAAAGCCGTATCCGGACAAGGCGGACGATTGGACGCATGCCTATCACGGCCCCGACAACAATCCGCAATCCACGGACGAACTAGCACGGGCCCCGTACATCACCCAGTTCTTGGCCGAGCCGTATTACGTGCCCTTTCCCGTGGTGACGGTCACGTCTAAGGGACGAATCTTCAAGGCGTTTGGGCATGTGGGTTATAAGGAACGCGATTGGCCTTGGGTCAACAAGCTCGTGGCGTTCAACGGTTACAACGGTACGGTGCTGTGGAAGCGGTCCTTGGAAGAAGGATTCAACATCCATCGCAATACCATGGTCGCCACGCCGGAAGTGTTGTATCTGGCTGACACCAAGGTCTGTAAGGCTCTCGATCCCGCCACTGGCGAAATCATGGAAGAGATTCTTGCGCCGCCGGACGCCACCGGGTCCGTGTGGAAGTGGATGGCGATTGTCGATGGCATCCTGTACGCGCTGGTCGGCGAAGAGGAGTTCCGGGACCAGACGGTGCGCGGCAATCGGACGGCCGGGGGTTGGCCGTGGCGTCCGATGACGGCGGGCTACGATCGGGACGATTATGCCTGGGGATTTGGCCGCACCCTCTTTGCGATGGACCTGGATACAAAACGCGTGCTTTGGAAGCGCATCGAAGGGCAGAAGATCGATGGCCGCGCGATTGCGATGAAGGGGGGGCGAATCTACTACTACTGCCATCCGAACTTCCTGGCGTGCCTTGACTCGCAAGGCGGAAAGGTCGTTTGGAGGAACAATGACTCGAAGCTCATCGAAGCCATCGGACCACACGAGAAGGCCCAGACCGCTCGGCTCGGCTTCGCTTCAACCGCCTACATGAAGTGCAGCGACGAGGCGATCTATTTCGCAGGCCCACAACGGCCGCGACTGGTGGCAGCCTCGACCAAGGATGGACGGTTCCTCTGGCAGTTGCCGCACGGGAACTACCAGCTTGTGTTGCGCGACGAAGGTCTTTATGCCATGGGACGCACCGGACCGAGCCGACTGGTTCACCCGTTGACCGGAGAAATCCAGACCTATCTCAATTGTGTACGAGGCAATTGCACGCGAGTGACGGGGACGGTGGATAGCGTTTTCTGCCGTGGCCACGATCACGCCGGGACGTTGCGACTGACCGTGCCCGATCACCAGCCACGACGGATCGCGATGATGCGGCCCGATTGCCACGATGGCGTGATTGCCGCGGGAGGGTTGGTGCACTGGGGACCCTGATGTGTGACTGTAGCCTGTCCCTGGTAGGCAACATCTGTCTCGCGCCGGCTGGCGATTTCGAGTTCGGCGCAAAGGCGATCGAAGGGGAGAGACTCGAAACGGCAGCCGACGCGCCGAAGTCACTGAAAACGCTGTCCGTCGCGCCCGGCGACTGGCCGACATACCGAGCCGACAACACGCGGGGCGCCGCCAGCGGGAGCAGGATTCCGGCCAAGGTCCAAGTCGCCTGGGAGTATCAGCCGCCCAAGGGCGTTGACTCGACGGCTCCTGTCACTGCCGGCGGCATGGTGTTCCTCGGGGGCTCCGACGGTGCCGTCCGCGCCATCGCAGACAGCGGCAAGTGCCTCTGGACAGCATATACGGCGGGCCCCATCCTTTACCCACCCGCCATCGATCAAAACCGGCTGTTCGTGGGCAGTGGCGACGGCTGGATCTATGCGTTCGAGGCAGCCACGGGTAAGCGTCTGTGGCGATTTCGCGCGGCACCGGTAGACCGCAAGATCAACACCTACGGTCGATTGACTTCCACTTGGCCAGTGGCCTCCGGAGTACTGGTCGACGACGGCGTTGTCTATGCCGCGGCTGGAATCGCCAGTTACGACGGAACACACGTGTACGCTTTGGATGCCCACACCGGGCGGATTCGATGGCAGAACAACACCTCTGGTCACTTTTTCGGTGGTGATCGTGTAACCGGAGTGAGCGTACAAGGGCACTTGCTGCTTCACCAAAACCGCCTCTACATGGCCGGCGGCAACGTGATCTCGCCCGCCGTGTACGACACGCGGGACGGTCGCTGCCTGAATGAGTTGGTCGACGAGTGGGGCGGGCAGAAGCCGCCTGCCGATCCAAACTGGGAGTACACCAAGGAGGTTCGCGAGGAAGAGGTGCGACAGAAGCGATGGGGCAAGGCCCCGCGAGGCTGTGAGCTGTACCTTGTCGACGATGATGTCGTCGCCTTCAACCGGTTGCTCTATTCGCCCAAGGAGTTCTGGGCGGGCCGGTACTTCGCTGGACAATTCCTACAGGCAGGACCGCAGGAGACGCTGATCCGCGCCGTCGACAGCCGCGTCGATCGGCGGGCGCCGGGCGTCACGGAGGCTGAGACCAAGCCAGTATGGAGCTTCACGGGAATCGAACAGCCCAGAGCAATGGCCGTTGGCATCAATGCCGTGGTTGTCACCGGTAAATCGGTTCAGTCTGCAGAGACTGCCACCGGATCCATGCTGACGGCGCTCTCGCTGGAAGATGGAAGCGAGCTGTGGAGCCAGTCGTTGCCGACCGTGCCAGCATGGTGGGGATTGGCCACAGATCGAGTCGGACGGATCGTGGTCACACTGCAAGATGGATCTGTGATCTGTCTGAGTCCCGGTGACTGACTGTTGGCCCGCAATGTCGCGGGCATAATCGTCGCGGAAGGGACCACTGACTGGCGAATAAGATGGCCTACTGCTCGATGGTGACCCGGCCTATCCGGTCGCAGAGAATGGCTCCATAGCGGCCGTTCCGCTGTCCTGACGTGGTTGCCTCTGTCCAACGACGGCCATTGATCGCCGTCTAACACGGCGACCCAAAGCCTGAGATAGGCTACAAACAAGTTCGAGCTTTTTTGAACACAGTCAAAAGCGCTCAGGGTATTGACAAGATCGATCTGCGCTGTAAGCTCCTGTTACAGATGGACTTACGCGGGGTGTAGCGCAGCCTGGTTAGCGCGTTTGACTGGGGGTCAAAAGGTCGCTGGTTCGAATCCAGTCACCCCGACTAGACTTACGGCGATTCGACAATCAGCGATGCAACGAAAATGCAACGGACGGGACAGAAAGCGTTGCATTGATGGCATTTAGCGACATCCAAGGAAACCATCGCCGTGGCCGTCGGGCTCGGGTGTGGGGATGTGTCAAACTGCTGCTTGACACATAAGGCCCCAGCGGTTGGGGCCTTATCGGCCGATGCTGCACACGACGATGTGCAGCATAAGGGTCCACCGCCGGGCCTCTTATCCGCGATGGTAGTCACTGCTCGTGACTAGCATGATGGGGTACGTCTGCCCCATCATCATCTTGGCGAGGATATGCGGGGCCCAGGGCGGGCCCAGCATCGGCTTGACCATGCTGGTCCAGTAGCATGACCAGCATCCGCCCGGTAGGCACGACAAAAATCGAACGCTGGGAAAAGTTTGCCCAGCGTTAATCGCGACGAATCCAAACGCACCGCAGCCGTCGCCCTCTGTGCGTCCCTCTCCCGCGTCCAACCTCGGGACGTGTCAATCAGCGGGGTCGGTGGCGATCGTCGCTTGGCGTCAGTACAATGCCAGGAGAGAAAAGGCAGAGGAGTTAGCCGTGATCTACTTCATCCGGGACGAGGAAACTGGGGACATCAAGATCGGTTTGACGGCAAGCCACCCAGAAGGCAGACGCCGTGCGTGCCAGACGGGCAACCCTCGAGAGTTGGTATTGCTCTTCCAGATGGAGGGCTCAAAACAAGACGAAGACGCGTTGCATGAGCGTTTCGCAGACGCCAACGTGCGCGGGGAATGGTTCAAGGCCGTCCCGGAGTTGCTGCTGTTTATCGCGGAAGCGAAGGTGTCCCAGTTGGAGGCGGAAAACGCGCGACTGCAGGCGACGTTGGACGAAGTCCGCAGTGGACTCGGTACCCTGTCGATTCGTTTGTGGGGGGACGACGTGACGATGCCGCTGATGGAGGCGCAGAATGAGTTGTCGCCGTTAGAGGCGGAAAACGCCGTGCTGCGGGCAAGATTGCAGTCGGAAAGGGACGAACGGACGGCCGTGAAAGTCGATGTCGAGGAGATGTGCCGTATGCTGGAGGAACGGTAGACGGCGGAAGCTATCGCAGACGCAATCATCGTGTTCGGTGTCGATCGTGCGTTGCTGCCCGCCGCTGGCATCCTTGGGCGACGTGGCTGGTTTTGTTTGGGGCCGTCCGTGGCGGTTCCTGTCGTCAAACTGTTGATTCCTCACTTCCGCGCGGTTATACCATCTCTCAGGCCGACAGTTCACATCGTGACGCAGGGCGGAAGAATGAGCCAGAACGAACTTGAATCTTCGCTTGTCGAAACGATTGCCAGTTCCGACCTTTCTGAGTTGAAGGCCGAACTGCTCGAAGCGGCAGCCG
Source organism: Pirellulaceae bacterium (assembly GCA_016784735.1). Lineage (GTDB taxonomy): Bacteria > Planctomycetota > Planctomycetia > Pirellulales > Pirellulaceae > JADHUC01. Next base: position 8,629 of record JADHUC010000298.1, read on the forward strand.
ATACGGCCGGTCTGCCCGTACTGAAAACACTTCACGAGTTCTTCAAAGGCGTTGACGGCTATTTCTACACCAAAAAGGTTCTCCGCTTCCTCTCCGAAGTTCGAGCAGTGCCAAAGGAAACTCGCCAGAAGCAGGTTAGTAAGATGCTCGTAGTCCCAGGGGAACGCGAAAGGTTTGGAGAACACCTGGCTCTTCTCTTGGATCGCATGAACGACATCGAGAAAGCGAGGATGATGGGGCGAGTGGCTACTGCGTTCCTGCAGGAGAAAATCAGCATTGACGATCTCAAGTCTCTCAACTTTGCTCTGGACGCATTTGATCTGCGAATGGCAGATTCCTTGGAGCATATCTACGAGAATGACGGACGCGAGACTAGGCCCGAAGCGAGTCTTCTGGCTAATTGCGGACTCTTGGATACCGGCCTGGCAGTGGACGGCAGCACAGAATCGGTGAAAACACATAGCCGCACGAAGCGTGCACAATCGATTCGGATCGCCTATTCGCCAAACCGTCTGGGACGTCTCTTTGTTGACATTTGTCTGCGTTGACAACATCACATTACTCCGCTGCATCCCTCTCCCGCGTCCAACCTCGGGGCGTGTCAATCATCGTGGGCGGTGTCGAGCGTGCGTCGTGTGGTGTGCTGTGCGTCCTGCAGCAAAACGGCCAAGCGGGCCTTTGCTGTGGCCCGTTGTGCATGGATCGACGCGGAGAAAAGATGCGGCGTTGACCGCGATTACATGGCCTGAAACGGCGAGCGGTAAACTCGGCGAATCTGTTTGAACGGTCCGCCTTTCATCCATGGCTGACTCTTGTCGAAATTCCTAATCTGGAACTTGGCTCCGTCAGTCTTCTCGATAACGCAACCTTGAGTGATCCGAAATACCTTGGCAATGTCATGTTTACGGCATAGATCGGCGAAGGCGTCTTCCCACCGTTTGCGAAATTCCTTTCGGCTGCCTTCTGATGCAAGTGGGCGTCCACGAAGCGGGCTCTCCGACGGCACGTCGACGGGTTCCCACCGTCCAGGGACTTGCCGACTCAGTTCGTCAATCTGGTTGACGGCAAAGATAATCGGGGCGTTTCTATCAAGCTGATCGTCTGCTTCGCGATATCCAACGCGGATTTCTCTGATGACGGCTTGGGCTGGGTAGAACTGCGCCCGATCGTTGCCGCCTAATCGCCTTGCCACGTGTACCTTGCGAGGGGCACCGGTATCGCGGTTCAGGCAGCGTATTCCGATGGTCCAGGGGATCTTGGAGCCTTTGGGCTCGGCAACGATTTCTGACACCGGCGCGGCCGTGAATTCCCCCAGTAGTCTGCGCCGCTCCTGGTCGGCGGGGTGGGAAGACATCTCGTCATTCGTCAAGCCGGCGCGAACGGACTTCTGAAGCCACAGCACGAAAGTCTCGCCCGCAGTATCGCGATTAGCAAGCAGTGATTCTCGTAGCGTCCGGTGCGCGATAACGTCGATTTGATTGTCTCGTTGTTTCTCGCCTTTAAGCAGATTGGCCAGGACCGTAGCTGCTGGCATGCGTTTCATCGGTATGCCAGCGGCCGTTTTTCCGAACGGATCAAGCTTGTGAGCTGCCTTACGTTTTCGGTTCCAGTTGAAGGCGCTCAAAGCAATGGTGATGTAGTTTAAGCCGGCATCGGTTTCAAAGTGCGGCACGACGACGACGGATTCAACGGCCGGCAGACCATCTTGCATGGCCGGCGCAGCCTCCTTGACTGATTCCATCCAGCGCAGAACGTCATCCCGGCTGGTTGTCCACTTGCGATTCTCTAGGGCCGATGCCGATGGCAGACGGCAGCCTAACACGATGGCGTCCACCGCATGGTTGCGGAGATCGTCTGCCTCTCTCGCTTCAGCTTTGTCGTAACTTGGCAGGATTACGGAACGATACAACGCCGTGTGCCGCCCCGCCCGAAACGCGATTTCGGGTCTCTGTCCTGTTCGCTCGGAAATCTTGGTTGCCAAGTACCGACCAAGTGGTCGCGGTGCCCGCTGGGTCGCAGTGATGCTTACGAGGTTGTCGGCGATCATTCCGATCAATTGCTGGGCACGCTCGGAAGTAGCCGACCGCCGTAATAGGTTCAGCATTCCTTTCTTGATCGTATGGTATGGGTGCAAAACCTTCTTTGCTTTGAGGTAATCGCAGTACGCCGCGTAGGCGTCGTCATGAATCGTCATACCTGCATCGAACGCGGTTCGGCCACCTTTCCTGGCGTTGCACTTGGTGCAGGCTGGCACAATGTTGAAGTACGAATCGAAAGGGAAGTCACTTCGGTTGTAGACGTGCTCGATTTCCGAGAATGCCTCTTGACCACAATAGGCACAGCGGTTGCCGAATTCGGCTTTCAACATGTCCCGCCGTCCGTCAAATCCCGCCTGTGGTCCATGCCAGTACATCTCGGCGGCCCGATCTTCCGGCATCTTCTGCCGCTGCTTGATTGGACCGGACAGAATATCGAACGCGACCCTTTCGACAACAACGCGGTCAATCCTGCCCCCTGCCAACGGCAGAAACCGGCCTTCGATCAAACGCCAGAGCCTTCTAAACACGATCTGTTGCGTGCGCGAGATCAAGTCGCTGTCGCGGATATCCTCCCGGTTTGGAATCGGCTCCGACGCCATGATGTGGTCAACGAACATCGCCGAATGCTGACGGCAATAGCGAACGCGGCCGGCATCCTTGCCTTCAATGACGTTGTTTAGATTCGACTGGTAGTAGTCTGACCAATTGGAATCGAACTGAGCGGCGGTTTCCTCCGATGCCTCTCTGCGCACACGCTTGCGAACATGTGAGTAGATAGTTCGTTTACGGGCGTTGATTTGCTTGCGGTACGCCGTCGACGCCTTGCTTCGACGATGACCTTTGGCTAATCCTGCAAGTTCACGCACCCAATGGTCGACCGACTTGCGAAACCGCTCCGGTTCGTTACTTTCCCGAAAGATCGGCTGCAACCACAGGAAGATGCACTGTTGGAGGCGTCCCTGGATGTCGTGTCCCGCCCGCGGGACGTTGTTGCGGCATCCAGCCCAGTTACAGCGCGATCGTCCGCGGTTCTCAAAGCGGGCAGGTCTTAGCTCCGCACTAGGCTGGCGCAATCGGTTAAGATGTTTCGAACAGGCGGCGAGGACGCGCTCACGGAATTCGGGCGTTATGGCCTGCTCCACTTCTTCTTCAAGCGACTGAAAAAACCGCGCCCGGGAGACGCGAAAGGTCTGCTCGTCTTGATCATCGTCCGATTCATGACTGAACCCGCGCCGTCCACAGAATCGCAGAATCTGGTCGGCGTTGGGCACGTCTGCCAGAGATTGGGCGAGCCGTCGCAATCGTCGCCGGTGCGTTTTGCGGGTTCTCCGCAGTCGTCGCGTATCCGCTCTCGGCTTGACGAGTTCTTTGAGGGGCTTCGGGTCGACTACAACGGTACAGGCGTACAAGACCCGATTCGGAGCGCCTTCTGCGTGCTCGACCAGCGCCAACCCGATGTACTTCGCGCCATAGTCAATCGCGATGGTTGTGGACGGTAGGGGCATGATCGTCGCGAACCTGGAGGAATCGGAAAACACCGGGGGTTTCGCGATTGTCGAAACCAGTTATTGGAACTGGGTTTAACGCTACAAAGTTGTCGAGAACCTCCTTCGATCCGAGTACGATCGGATGGGTTCGCGATTCGTGCATTCTATCCAAGGGCGTGATAACGACTTACGCAGTCGGGGCGCAACGACCCGAGGAAAACGATGTTGCCTGAAACGGCAACCACACCAGCAGTAGGCAGAGTCCAGCTCGCGCAACGACCCGAGGAAAACGATGTTGCCTGAAACTCTAACAGATGTCGTTGCTCTTCCTTGTCCAGCGGCGCAACGACCCGAGGAAAACGATGTTGCCTGAAACATCTGGCGTAGATAGTCGGGCTTCGGTGGGCGCAACGACCCGAGGAAAACGATGTTGCCTGAAACGTCGTAAGCGTCCAGGGGTGGGGGGATCAGGCTTGGCGCAACGACCCGAGGAAAACGATGTTGCTGCAATTCCAAAATAATATGGACTCACCATTATGGACGAGAGCCATTTCGACAGTCTTCTCTATGACCGTCATGCAGGGCCAGGAACTGTCCGCATTCCTGGGTGCTGGCTCGCGTCTAGGCTCTTTTCAGACGCGACATCTCTGAATGCACGAATTGCCAAAGACCAAAACGATCCGTCGCCGATCGTAGCCGTTCCATCGTCATGGGCCTATCGGAACTATTGGCCCACAGTAAGAATGAGCGTATCAGTTGTTCGCTCGGCATGCAAGCAAGAAGGCCATGCTGGATTCAATTTTCCTTGAGTGCCTGGTCGGATGCCCTGGAGCGGCGGCTTGGGTGCGTTTTGAAATGGGAGGTTCTCCCCAGACTACCTGAGACCTTGCGGTACTAGACGTGTCGCGGTCGTGAGACCGTGACACAACACGGTGCCCGCTGTGCAACAAGGTACGGAACGGCTCAGAATCGAGTATGGCCATTCAGGAAACCACCGAACATAGATCTTCCGCCAGACGCCCGAAGACTTCGCGAGTGACAGTGATCGGGATCGCTTCTCTCGGCCGCTCCGGATGTTTTTCGTAGCGGCGCAGGCGAGACTGGCCGGGCCTGATCTCCAGTTCATAATAGCCAATCGACTCGTCGTCACGGTGTGGTGGGCGCGACCGCAACTGGACGATCCGCCACTGCTCGTCTACCTCGATCACATCCAGCGGTTCTAACAGATAGCCCAGCTTGACGCTTAGACTCTCGGCCATTTCTCTCAACTGGCCGATCGAGGCGTCGGCGGTTTGCTCGGATACGAAGTCAATCGTATCGAAGGAACAGGCCAGCGCGTCCACCGCCGTGATTTCACAGGCCAATCGGCCACTATCGGTCTCCAGATCCAAGCGTTGCGTTTTGCCTTCGGCCCATTCGGACATGAGTCGATTCAGTTCGCGGTCTATTTTCTGCTTTAGCGTCATAGCTCATCTCCCTCTTCCATGGTCACCATTTCGTCCGTCTGTTCCGACGAATGTCGGCGACCGTCATAAGAGAGCACTGTGATGTAGCCGTCCAGAACGGTTTCAATGTGAACCGGCCGGCCCCACAGCGTCTGTAAGTTCCTCAGCGTATCGTGGGCGTGAGTCAGCTTCAGTTCCGCGCCGTAGTAGTCGTGCTCCAAATACAGTTCTCCGCGGTTCTTGTAGTTTCCATCACGGACCCGAATGATCGGTCGTCCAAGATTGGTCAGGTTGAACAGCAGCCGTTGTTTGATTCGAGCGAATTCGCGGCTTTCGATTTCGTAATATCCCGACAATTCGTTGAAGCCGAAGGAAAACAGCTTGTGCTGACGACAGAACTCGATCGTGAGAAACTCGTCGATGAACGTCGGATCGTTGTGGATGCGCCGGACTTCGAAGATCTTCTGTCGCCCCAAACCGGCCGCCGTGTCCCAGTTCCGCTTCGCCGCCATGTCCTCGCAGTGGTCGTATTCGTCGCCGAAGCAGCCTCGATTCCAACGGTCTTCGACGTCGCGAAACAGCTCGACGCCCAGTTTGTAAGGATTCAACTGCATCGGCGAACTGGCCAACGTGCCGGCGCAATGATCGGCATAGGACACCACGTCGGCCGGTTCGATCCCGTGGCGAGTCATGATCGTCGAATGCCAGTAGGTGGCCCAGCCTTCGTTCATAATCTTCGTTTGGCCTTGGGGCGCGAAGTAGTAGGTCTCGTCCCGGACGATGGACAACACGTCTGCTTGCCATGGCCGAAGCGGCGCGTTTTCCGCCACAAACAGCATCACGTCACTCGTCGGTTCAGCCGGCAGCCGTTTCTTCCTTTCGCGGTTTCGACGTTGTCGTTCAACATCTGCCGTCAGAGCCTCCGGAGGATTGACGTATGGCTCCATGTAGTGTTTCGCCTGGTATCGGGCCGGTACCGGCTGATCTTCGTCTTCTTCCGTGTGCTCGGGAAACTCGTACTTGTCGGTGTCGTCGTACCGCTTGATGAAAGGCGAGTGCAGATCGATCAGATCGTCGATACTCAAGCAAGCGTCGATGAACTCCTCGACGGTCTCTACACCGAACCGGTCCATGTAGCGACGGATCCGGTTACCGTGGTTGGCCATTTCGTCGATCATCCGCCGGTTCGTTCTGTCGAACCAGCAGTTGTTCTTGAAAAAGTCGCAGTGACCGTACACGTGGGCCATGACCAGCTTGTGGTCGGCCAGCGAATTGCTGGACAGCAGGTAGGCATAGCAAGGATCGTTGTTGATCACCATTTCGTAGATCTTTTGCAGGCCGTACGAGTAGCTCTTGGACAACTGCTCGTATTCCATTCCGAAACGCCAGTGTGGATACCGCGTCGGAAAGCCACCGTACGCTGCCACAGAGTTCAACTGCTCGTGGCCCACGAGTTCGAAGACCGTAGGGAAGAAATCCAGCCCGTAGTCGCGAGCGTGCCGTTCCATCTTGTCCTGGACTCGGACCAGTTCTGCCGGCAAAGGTCGAAAGTGGTGAGTGGCAATCATCTCGGCTCGCTCCCTCTCCCGATCGAGGGCACATGTGAGATCTGTCTGTATTTATCCTCGTTTAACCGCAAGCCGGAGGCGTGCGCGTCGCAGCAATACGATGCTCGGAAGACGCGCACGCCTCCAGAGACTGCTGAATTAGTCGTGGGGTAAGCTTCCAGCTTGCCAAATACGTAGTTCAGGAAAACGCGGAAATTAATAATGCACAAGGTTGGCAAGCTGGAAGCTTACCCCACTTTGGTTTCCGCTAGCATTTCAGCGGGCTCCTCCGGCTTGCGGTTAAACCAATCGATGGCCCGCAACGCCTATTTCCCCTTTCCCAAAAACTCCTTGAT
>JADHUC010000299.1 GCA_016784735.1 Pirellulaceae bacterium
GGCCGCCGGGCTGAGCTTGCCGCGCACCAAGTACGGACTGGGAACCGGCCGCAGCGACTTGAGATAGGCGTCAATTGCCGCGGCGTCCTCCTTGTGAGGAACTGTGAAAAGCTGGTGCGAAATCTTGCTTCGCACGGCCTCTTCGGCGTTGGCAATGTTGCCCAAAGACATGGACGGCGGGGTTTTGTGGGCCAGGATCATGCTTCGAGCGTTCTTGGGGTTCCCCAAGCCGTCATTCATTAAATCCCAGTTCAGGGCGTCGATCCGGGCGTCCGGATGGCAACTGGCACAGCTCTGCCAGTGTTGGTGGCAGAGGGTGGCGTCGTTGAACAGCATCTCGCCCCGACGCTGGACGCTTATCTTCGGCTTTGGTCCTAAAGCGATCGAGCTGCCTGCCTTGTCCTGCTTCGACTTCAAGTCGACTACCGGCAAATTGTCGGTGAAGTAGGCGGCCACGAAAGCCTTCGAGCCGACTACCGCTAGGCCGCGTGGTCCATTGACCGTCGGGTCACGTTCGGGCAGGCGCCAAGGTTCGCTGTCGTACAACCGGACTCGCCGGTGGAGGCCGTCCAGGAAGGCCAGATCGTTTGGCACATCCGAGGCTACCAATGAAGAACCTCTGTGCCCCGCCTTCAGGGCCTCCTCTCGGGTGGCGGGCATGCTGACCAGCTTTTCAATCAGGGCCTCGGCGTCAATGACACTCAGTTCGTGCGTGCCAGCCTGGGTTACGCAGATCGTTTTGCCGTCCTCTGAACAGGCTACGCCCCAGGGGTTGGCCGCCCCGAGGTCGATGTCATCCAGCAACACTGTGTTGATACGCTTCTTCTGCCGCGCGTCGATGACGCTCAGGGCGTTGGTGTTCATCCATCCGCGTTCCAACTGCGTGGTGGGCATCTGATACCTGGAGAGAAGATGCGTCACGTACACGTATCTGCCGTCCGGCGATATGCAGATCCCTCGCACCACCGTCGATCCATTCGGTAAGCGGACCGTTTCCGATCGGTTGGTCGCCGTGTCGATCACCGTTATCTCTGCAGCCACCTCGTATTCGTCGGCCCGGTCAATCGGCAGGTGGTTGATGACGTAGAGCAACCGGCCGTCGGGCGTGACGGCGGCGGCAAGCGGCTCTCGCAAGGTCGGTATCAGAGCGATCTCCCTGGACTTCAGATCAACGGCCGCCACATTGTTGTTGAACCCGTTGCAGACGTACAACTTCTTCCCATCGGGACTGATCGCCGGTCCAATAGCCCCATGGCCAACGGGGATGGTCTGCACCAGCTTGCCCGACGCGATGTCTACCGAGCAGACGCGTCCCTCGGGCGAAGCACACGTGACGTACAGGATTGTTCCATCGGGGTTGAGCACCAAGCCCGTCGGCATGGCTGGCATGGCAAGCGACTTCGACACCTTTTCGGTGGCAACGTCGACCACAGCAATTCCTTTCCCATCGGCGCAGGCTACGAAGAGAGTTTTTCCGTCGTGCGAAGCAACGACGTCGATCGGCCCGAGGAAGGGCGCCGGAGCCATCGGCTCAAGACTTGAAGCAGCTTCCGGGGACTCGGAACTCGTTTGTGCCAGGGCGATTACTGTTGTCAGTGTGATAATGCCGCCAAACGCCACTGCTGTCCAACTTCGACCTACCTCCGGCGGACTGAGACGAGTGCGCAGAATCCGGCGAATCCGCCCCTCGAGCCTCTTTCGACCACGAACGAGGGCCAGGACGAGGCTCGTCTGCCAGGCCACCGTCCACAACATCGACTCGCTCCAGGGCATGCCGTCAGCCATCGCTAAGCTCCTTTCGCCGTTGGTCGATCATCTTCCGGAGGGCGGTAAGATCCTCCGTCCCCATGTCCTCGTCGTCCAATAAGTGTTGAACCAGCAGCAGCGGGTCGCTGCCAAAGACACGATCCATGAACTTCCGAAGCGCCTTCCGGCCTTCCTCCTCGCGACTGAACGCGGGTCCGTAGACGTAGGTGCGCCCCTCGACGCGATGGCGCAGCCAGCCCAGCCTTTCCAGTTTTTGCATGGCGGAGAGTATCGTCGTGTAGGCCGGCTTGTTCTTACGGCCCAACTTATCAAGAACCCGTTGGACCGAAGCCTCTCCCGACGCCCAAACCGTTTCCATGACGGCTTTTTGAAGAGTGCCTAATTCGTCAAGCGACTTACGCGTCATCGTTGCCTCCAAGCTAATGCCTGTGAAATGCCACAGGCCGAACTACTTCGACATGAAGTACTTCGACATATAGTACTAAACTCGACAATCGTGTCAAGGATGCCTACTGCGGTTTCCTAGCCCCGTCCGGCGCCCAACGGATTAAGAACCGTTCAAGAAGTAGGTGTCCCATTGTCATGGGATAGCCTGTGAAACATTGAGTTCATATAGTCGCCGTGTTCTCCGAACTCGGGGCCTCCCTTCACCGACCTCGGAGAGGACGGCGACTGTACGACAGTCCTTCAACGCGGCGCCGGCTCGAATCGGCCGACGGGATATCCCTGCTTGTAGGAGATGACGTATTGCCCGTTCGACGTTTTGCAGGAAATCTCCTCGCGTCGTTCGAAGTCAGTCGGTCCACGGCGGCGAATTGCCTCAGGACCGTCAACGGCCAGGTACGCTCCGGCGACACGAAGCACGATCTCCGTGCGATTGCCTAACGCGTGCCCGCTGCTGGTAAATACCTTGCCGTCCAGGTCGTCCTTCGTGATGAAATGCGGCCGTACGTCCAGTCCGGCGTTCTGCATGTTCGCCACCATTTCACGAGCGTCCTCGAATGGGCAAGTATGATCGTCTGCACCGTGAACAACGACAATCCGCGTGGATGATCCCAGTTGTTTATTGGTCGCCAGATGGCCGGGGTGTCCGACGAAGCGGATTTCCTGAGCGTCGGCGCTGAGGTAATTGGGGCTCGTGGAATCGCGACTCCAACGAGCATTCAACCCACTGCCGCCCGGTAGATTGAACGCAATATCATCGCTGAGCTTATTCATGCCGCACATGTCGACGATCACCGCAAACGTGCGCGGAGCCAGCTTCGAGGCCATTAGCGTCACGTTGCCGCCACCCGAACCGCCTGTGGCGAAGATGCGGCCGGTATCCAGTGGGCGTTCGGTCTTCTTCATCCCATCGACAACGAACCACAAAGCACGCAGTGCGTCGAGCGCCTGCAGATAGCCGAAGTCGTACGGCTCGGGATCTTCGACCGATGCTTTCCGCCCGCTCTGGAGGTAGTTGACACAAATGGCGACCACGTTCAGCCGTTTGGCCAGAACAGTCGGGCTTGCCGTGCCAGCGCAATCCTCACCACCCCAGTTGTGCAGCGTCAGCATCACGCCGGTCGTGCTGTTGACGCTTTCCTGTTTACCGTTGGGATAATGAACGAGCACACGAACTTCGCGCGGTCCCGGACGATGAGGCCATTCTTGGGCCGGGATCGTAACGGGGGCGTTGCGATCCGGCAACGCCGGCCAGACAAGATCGTCCGCCGCAACGCTGTTGCACCAGTAACAGCTAACAACCGCAATGCTCAAGAACAACAAGGGTCCGGCTGTTTTCTGTCGCATCAAGTGCTCCTAACGTCAAACGAGATTTCCAGTCTTTGTAGGGTGGGCCAAGTCTTCGCGGCCCACCGGAATGGGCTCTCAATTCTGATAGGCCCTGTCGTCCGTACGATGCACGCGTGACTGCATGGCGAGCGGTTTCTGGTGGGCCCGCGAAGACTTGGCCCACCCTACTTGCGGCCCGATGCCGCGTTCAGTTCACTCGTCCTTGAACCACGATTGCGGGATTTCCAGCGACCAGACTTCGCTGCTCAGCGGGCGGGCGTGCCCGCCGGCAATCCAGATCTTGTCGTTCAGGACGAAGGCCGAGTGTTCGTGGCGTTCTTTCCAGACGACGTCGGACTTGAGTTGTTTCCAGTTCGCGCCGTCTTTCGAGTACCAGACGTCGCCCCAGTTTGTCGATGGATTATTCGACCAGCCCCCAAACACCCACATGCGATCGCGATAGACCACCGAAGAAAACCACAGCCGCGCGTGCCACGCCGCCGAATCAGTCACTTTCGTCCAGTTGACGCCGTCTTCCGAACACCACACGTCGTTGGTCGCTTGGTACTGCGGTACGTAATTGCCTCCGCCAAAGACGTAGATCTTATCGTTCAGCACAGCAGCTTGATGATAGGCCCTGGGCGACCAACCGGCATTGCGGGTCGCCTGCTTCCAGTTCCCGCCATCCGACGAGTACCACACGTCGTTTTTGAGGCTTTTTTCATCGCCGAAGTAGTAGTTTTCGGTTCCACCGAGCAGCCACATCTTGTCCTGAAACACGACGATGGCCGAAGCAATTCGTGGTGACCAGCCCGCGCCGGAGGTTGCTGAATCCCACTTCTTGCCGTCGGTCGAGAACCACACCTGGTTGCCTGCCGAATGGCCCGGCAATCGGCCGTTGTACCAACCGCCCATGAACCACATCTTTTTGTCGAACACGACCGACATGGACAAATCGCTGTGCTTCCAGGGAGCCGTCTCTTCGACAAGTTGCCATGTCTTGCCATCGGTCGAACTCCAAACATCCCGCGGCGGCGCAGCATAGGAGCTGAACCACCCGCCGAATATCCAGAGCTGATCGTTGTAGACGAGTTCTCCTTGCGAATCCCGCGGCCGCCAGCCGGCCGCGTCCGTGACCTTGACCCAGTTAGGAGCCGGCTTTTCGGCAAATGCCGCCGGAGCGGCACTCACTACCACGAGTGTCAGGATCAGGCGTTTCATTTCCAACTCCTATACGATGTTGCGGCACGAGGATCCAACGCATTGGCTCGGGCACGATGTTGTCGCGACTGGGCCGAGCCATGCGCGAGCGAGTCTATCTTGATCAAATTGTATACGATACAATTTCAATCCTGTAGATCCGGGAGTCAAGACAAATGAATACGCTCAGCGACAATCTCCGATACAAGCTGACGGGACGAAACGTTGCGCCGTTGATCAAACTGCTCGATGTCTACGATGACGAAAAAGACATTGCCAAATGCTATTCGTCGTTCGCCTTTCTCAGTTGTGCAGGCTCCGGAGGTTCTCAAATACTGGCCGAGACGATGGCCAGAGTCATCGAGGGATTCTATATGGCGACCTCGGTTCATGACGATGTCCTGGATGCCCACGACGAGCATGTGCGACAACACCGCACGCTGATGTCGCCCAACACCTACATGATATTGGGAGACTGTTTCTTTGTGGAGATTGCAGTGGCGCTGGCTCGCGCGACGCCTTTGATCCCGATCTCCAACCGAGATGTGACAATTGAGCGGTTCGAGCAATATATGTATGACACGGCGGAGAGTCAGATTGCTGACGAGCACTCGCACGGCACAATTCCAACTCCAGACGACGCCATCGCCCAGATGAAATTGCGCGGCGGAACGTGGGGACGACTGAGCATGGAAGTGCCGGCGCTCGCGGGGGGGCTCAGTGAAAGTGAAGCGGTCGAGTTGGGCGACGCGGGCGAGAACCTGTTCATGGGATTGACCGTTCGCGACGACTTGCGCGATCTGCGGGACGATATCCGAAACAGCGTCTTGACGCTCGCCCCGGCATTGTTTCTGGAAGGATACGACGGCGAGGCGACTGAGTTTCATCAGGTAGATGATTCGTCGCAAATCGAAGCTCTGGTGGATCTCATTAGTTCTGACGGAGCCATTGAACGATCGCTGGCTTGTGGTCGAGACTACACGACGCGCGCGATTGCCCAACTGCGTAGCTTCCTCCAAGGCAGGGACGAGATGAACTGGTTCTTGCTCCAAATGATCTTCCGTCTGACGAACAAGCGCATTCAGGAATTCACGCCCGATCATGTCCTGACGGGCGAGTTGGGAATCGGCTTTTCGGCGCTCAATGAAGTTCTCGATGCCGTCGACGGCTAGTCGCATTGCTCGACATCTAGCAGCGATTGGGAAAGCCATCCAGTAAGACGACTTTGCGGATTCACTTCATCCTCTTCAGCTTCAGCACAATGTTATCCTCGCCCGGCTCAAAGTCCTTGGGAGGGGACCCAGTGAGGCTTTGGCACCAGATCATCGTGTCGCCGTCCAGCTTGTAGATGCCTTTGTAGGACAGCCATTTCCCTGAATTGAATGCGTCGGGATAGAGCAAATCCAGTCGTGGTGGAATGGCCTTCTCGTCGATCCGATAGCGATGTACCAGGTCATCGACTTTGGGGTTCCGATAGTGCTGGACCAGCTTGCCCTTTGAGAAGGTGTGTGCCTTGACTACTCTTTCGCTTTTCTTACCGAGAATGTATGCCGTGACTTCGAGCCATTTGCCCTGGATCATGGTCTCATCCGATTTCTCGGCAGCTATAAGAATGGGGTTGAACAAGACCCAGACACAGACAAGGACGCTGAGCAATTTTGCCGGTTTTGCATTCATTTGGATTTAGGCAATTTCATTGCGAGCGACCGCGTTGATTCGGAATCGTCTATTCCGATCTTTCGCTCGGATAAGTGAGTTCCAACCCCTTTTCCAGGGCAGACGGGCCGGTTGCCCAGTTCGCCCAGTCAAAACCTGTGTCCGTTGGTGGAATGAGATGCTCAGTGTCAAACTCGAATTCACCGTCGGAACTTCGTCGCCAAGAGATCTCGAAGTATGCCAAAATGCCACCATTGTATTCACCGTTTGCGGGCCAGTTTCTGGACGTGATCTCGCCCAAGAAGTCCGCATAGATCAACCACACGCCAAGCCTTCCCGATTCAGACTGCCTGCCGCTTGGTAACAAACGCACGATGAAATCGTCGGAGCGAGCAATGTGAACCACAGATTCCCTGTCGACCTTCTCCGCGTTAACTGAATGCCACTCAGCGGAAACCAGTGGCTGTGGTAATTTCGCAGGCTCCTGCTGTTCAATTTCCGACGATTCGTGCTCAAGTGGCCGGATCAACACGGCAGCAAAGTCATTGTCGACGCCTTTGACGGGATCAACACCCCCATACCTTTCCACCCTCTCCTCGCCGTGCGCCCGCAGGAGGTACGGCAGATTGGGCCAAAGCCATTCTCGATTGCGATCCCAAACGCGAACTTCTGCCATCCACGAATACTCTGGAAACGCGAGCCTCTTGTTCCAGCGAATTCGGTCAGGTTCGCCGTGCGGACGCAGCAGGGTAACGTGCATGCCAAACGCGTTCGATGGCCCCGTCTCGGCCTCGAAGACCGACAATTCGCCCTGCAATAAGGGCTCGCCTGATGTGCTGAGGGAACGGTCTAAGTTCCATGGCGGCCAGAAGACGCCGAACTCTGCGTTGACGTCCGAAACGTCGTGGCGTACGTCGCTGGGGCCACGATCACATCCGCTCAATCCAACTGCCGAAAAAGTGCATGCCAGAATGACGTGCGTACAACTCCAACCTTGGAAGTTCGACGCGCGACAGGCCTCGCTTGCGTACATCGCGGTAGACCGATCCGGCCAACAGGTTCGTGTTCCCGACGTCGCCCCGACGGAAGCGAAAAACGCGGAAATGCACTGCCGTTTTATGACACACCCGTGTTCTGAAGTAAAGCGGAAGACGCGCGCGCCCTACAACTCCCAACCCTTTCGGTATTCGCGACGCAGGTATTCGTTCGCACTGGCCACGTTGGTGATCTTCATGTTCTCACTGTCGAACAGAATCTTCTCCCCGGCTCGCAGGGCGACGGTCCCCAGGTTCACTGCATCGGTGATCGGTCCCGCGTTGAGGAAGCTGCCCGGTGATTGTGCGCCCTCCTTTATGGCCTGGAGCCACGGCTTGTGTCGCCCGCCGTAGCCCCTTTGTTGCTCTTCCAACGGGAGGGCCTCACTCTTGCCCTTGGCGAACAGTCGCGGGTTCTGTCCGTGGAAGCCGGCCAAGATCATTCCCTGGTCGCCAACGAACAGGATGCCCTCTCGCGACATCTTGACGTCGTGCGCCTCGACCTCCCTGGGCAGGCGAGGTTTCATGCCGCCGTCGTACCAAAACAGGTCCACCGCGGGCCGGCCACCCGCTGCCGCGAATTCGAGACGGATGCTGCAGGCGGTTGGGTAGGAGAAATCATTCTTCGCGGGTCGGCTGACGCAGTCCACGATCGAGCACGTGTGGGTGGCTAGGGTCTCGGCGCTTACGGGGACATCCAGGCCGAGCGAGGTGAACACCGGCCACAGCGCGTAGATGCCCATGTCGGCCATGGACCCGCCGCCGAAATCGTACCAGCCGCGGAATACCGTGTGCGTGTAATGCGGATGAAAGGGACGGTCGACCGCGGGCCCCAGCCACAGATCCCAGTCAAGGCCCTTGGGGACTGGTGGCCGGTCCGTGGGAATCTCGGTGTACTGAGGCCACACGGGCCGGTTCGTCCAGTTGTGTATCTCCCGCAACCGGCCGATGACACCTTCTTTGATCCGATCGGCAATCATCCCGTTGCCCGTTCCGCTGCCGTAAGCCAAGAGGTGTGTGGCAACCTTCGATTTGCGGGCGGCGTCGAGGACCAGTCTCCCTTCGTGCAAACGGTTGGCGATCGGCTTGTGCATCAGAACGTGCTTGCCGCGGGTCATCGCCGCGATGGAGACGGTCGCGTGAAGATGATCGGGCGTCATCACCTTGACAGCGTCGACGTCCTTCTCCTTATCGAGCAATTCCCGGAAGTCGGCATAGGCAGTGCACGCCTTGAAGCTGTCGGAACTCCTCTGGTCTGCGTAGTAGGCGTCGACCACTTCCCGGCCCACTTCCCGCCCTCCGGGGCAGCCATCGACGTTCTCTCGCCACGTGGGCTTCCCCAGGTACCTTCGTATCGTGTTCCGGACGCTGTTCTTGCCCCACTCGACGTAATCGTTGCTGTCGGCATTCGGATCGCAGACCGCGACAACTTGCATCTCGGGCTCGGCGAGAAGGTCCCCGAGTTCGCGGAAGCCCTGCGTACCCATGCCGATGTGGGCCAGCGTGATCTTGTCGCTCGGAGCGACGTACCCGGTGCCCCCCAAGACATGCCTCGGAACGATGGTGACAACGCCGGATGCGACTGCCGACCCGACAAACCTGCGACGGTTGATATTGGATGCCACGGAACGACTCCTTCACTGTATCGAACTGTTTGGGATTCAATGCCTCTCGGATAACCGCCCATCGTAACGCGACGGTGGAGTAGAGTCCAGAATCCGCAGTGTTTGGACGGCCAAGCAACTACGGCGATTATCGGTTTCCGCATTCGATGTGGTAGCCGTCTTCCATGCTGCTGAGGATCGGGGCCAACTCCTTTCGAATATCCGAGTCGACATCGGATCTATCGCGATCCTTCACACCGCAGGAGATCAGCACCACGCGCTGCATGTTTTCGCGGTAGATGGCGCGAGGCCCGGACACGATTCGAAATTCCACCACTAGGCTCAGCGGTACCATTTCACCGGTCGGAGTTCCGACAAGTGTATCGCCGATGCGCCCGAGATCGACGGCTGACTGGTCGGTCTTGATGACCAAGTCATAGGTGCGATCATCACTGTGGATTTGCGAAACCACTCGCTCGTCGATTGCCATGTTGATTTCCTCACTCAGCATGTCGACGGTAAGTCCAAATTGGCTTGCCCGCTCGCGTTCGATCTTGTGCTCCAACCTTGGCTCGTCTGCTTGCGGTTCGACTCGCAGGTCCACGACGCCAGCCACCTTTATCAGGAGTTGGCGAATCTCGTCGGCTTTTCGGCGAAGATCCGCCAAATCCGGCCCAAAGACTTTGACCACGATTCGATCGCCCAATGATGCGACGACGAAATCGCCTGCTGGATCTGACGAACGCCGGATAAGCTGCACGTCCGGTGGCAGGTCTCGCCGCTGTCTCTGTACTGCTTGATTGACGAGTGGGTCGAGTCGCGAATCGATCTTCCGTTCGATGATTACGCCGCGCGGCAAGTGCTGCTGAAGTTCCTGCAGCACCTCGTCGACTTGTCTGCTGATAGCGGACCTGTCAGCGTCGGGCGTCAACCCGATGGCCAGGATGACTGCGAGTTCCTTGGTGCCGGAGCCCGGTTTCTCGGCCACCGCCGTGTAACGAATACGATCGGGGGCCCAGCCGATCCGCACCTCGGCGACATCTCTGACGAGAACCGGCTGACCGTTGTCAATTCTAATGACGGTACTAGCGAGATCCTCCAGCGTTTGCGATCTGTCGATACTGCGAAGAATGACTTCCGAGCCCTTGGCTACGTTCGAAACGTCCGGCGTCGCATTGGCTGGAGCGATCGCGCGGGCCAATTCCCGCCGCGTGACATTCAGAGCCTTCAGGCGTTCCGGCGATACGACGACTTGGTATTGCTTGTGCGTACCGCCGGTGACCGTGACTTGCGACACGTCGGGAATCGCCAGCAGTCGGCGGCGCAGGGAGTAGTCGGCCAATTCGCGTAAAACGGCCGCAAGTTCGTCTCGCGGCTCAGTCTCAGACGCTGCTTCCATGCGCAAAGCGATCAGAAAGATCTCGCCACACGAACGCGGGGCCAAGCTCGCCTGCGCGCCAGACGGCAACTCCACCAACTCAAGTCTTTCGGCCACGAGTTGACGAGCTTCAAAAGTGTCCGTGCCGCGATCGAACTCGACCCAAATGATCGCTTGGCCGGACCGGGAAACGGAACGTAGTCGCTGAACGCCGGCAGTCCCGTTGATGGAGCTTTCGAGCGGAGAGGCCACCAGCTTCTCCACTTCCTCCGGCGCCATTCCAGACGCTTCGCAGACGACGGTGACCATAGGAACCGGCTGACTATCCCGATCACCGGCGCACCCTGACAAACACGGCGCCGAGAGGGCCGCAATGAATGCCAACGCGATCCAACCATTCGGGTAATTCATGATGCGATCAACCGACAAGACGTTTCTTGCGCATCCATTCTAACTCTCGGCAACGATCCGTCCAACATGTCGGGCATGTTCCGTCGGAAGCCCCGCACACCCCAAGCCGGTCACCGGACAGTCGCAATCTACGATTCCACTTTAGCCGTTGAGTGCGAGCGGCTTGCCTCGTGCAGCTTGATCTCTCGCCTGTATTGGCCGATCATTCGGAGATACGATTTGCGCGCTTCCGCATGGTGCTGTGGGGTCAGGTCGCTTCGTTCGGCGAGTTTGGCCAAGCGGTGCTCCAGACGCGACAGCTTTTCTTTTGTTTGTGCGTAACCTTCTGGTGTCAGTAGTGCGGTCATAAGCTCACCTCTACCACGCCCTTTTTCAATTGAGTACGATCGGTCCCGAAATCTTCGAGAGCCCAAGTTTGTAGATCGTCGTCGTCCACGGCGACGACGATCTGAAGAAAAGGCCACCGCGATTCCTCCTCAGTGCAAGCATTTTCACCTCGAGGATAATCCGCGCCGGGCAAGACAACGATGTCCACGTCATTCGGCGCAGCCTTTCCTGTGGCAAAGCTGCCGTTAATCACAAGTCGTCGAATACCCGCGCGCCGTGCCCATTCGATGAAGTCCAGCAGTTCCTGCGTTTCCACTTCGCGTTCCGGCGAACCGGTGCCAAACCGCTTGACGATCTCATCGACCTCACAGCGATGGATCCCCGGCGGCAGATATCCGTTTTCATCAAACTGTGGCAACATTCGGCGAACTCCACTCCTCTATTATCCCTCTTTGCCGGACTATTCCCAGGCGTGAATCTCGCCAATTCGGCCGCCTATCGTTACCGCATCTCGCAGGCCGAGTCGCTGTTGGCCTCAAGAACCGAAGACTAAGTCTGATCGCAGTGAGGCTCTCGGACGACGTCACGCCGTGTCCCCAAGGCTGGCCCAAGAAACGCAAGAACGGTTCCTGACACCTTTTCGGTCCGATCATCCGACAAGACGTTTCTTGCGCATGCATTCTACCTCTCGGCAGCGATCCGTCCAACATGTTGGGCGTGTTCGGTGGGCAACGCCGTACACGCCAAGCCGGTGACTCGACAGTCGCAGAGGCCCTTGGCAGAGGCTCCGGCTCAGCAGACAATGACTCGTATCAGCCCCGACCAACCTCAACAGCAAAGCGCAAAGGAGTTACCCCATGAGCCATCGGAGCGACCGCCGGAACTTCCTGAAGCAAGGGATTGGCGCGGGCATCTGCGCCGCCACCTGGACGCACGCGGCCTCGGGCAAGTCACCCAACGACAAGATTCACCATGCGGCGGTCGGCGTCGGCGGAAAGGGTTGGTCCGACGTCATGGCGTTCGCGTCGCACCCCGAAGTCGTGATCGCAGCGGTGTGTGACGTCGACGAGGCCCGCATGCGCCGAGCCACTCAGCAGTTTCCCCAGGCCCGCCCGTACCAGGACTGGCGGGAAATGTTGGATAAAGAGGGCGACAAGATCGACGCGGTCAGCGTCTCCACCCCCGATCACATGCACGCGCCGGTCAGCATGTCGGCGATCAACCAAGGCAAACACGTGTTTGTCCAGAAGCCAATGACGCACGACGTGTACGAGGCGCGACGTGTGACCGAGGCGGCCGCCAAAGCCCAACTGGCTACGCAAATGGGCATTCAGGTCAACTCGTCGATCACCTATCGCATGGCGGTGAAGTTGATCCGCGATGGAGCGATCGGCAAGGTGAAGCGTGTCTATGCCTGGTCGAACAAGCCGTCGAGCAAGTACCGCCCGACCGGCCCGCGACCAGAGGGCAAGGACCCCGTCCCTGAGACGCTGGACTGGGACGTATGGCTCGGCACGGCACCGGTGCGCCCGTACAAACAAGGCGTGTACCATCCGACATGGTGGCGCGGCTGGCAGGACTTCGGCGTGGGCTGGCTGGGCGACATGGGCTGCCACATCATCGACTCGCCGTTCCAGGCTCTGAAGCTCACCGCGCCGCTTAGCATCCGGGCGGAAGTCGAGCCAGCGTGGTGGAACACGCCTGCCCGACGCTGCGAAACCTGGCCGACCTGGCAGATTCTCCACTACACCTTCGCGGGCAACGACTTGACCGCCGACAAGACCATCGAATTCACTTGGTCCGATGGAGGCAAGTACCCGCCCGACGAGTTGCGCCAGCAAATTGACAACCAGGAATATCCCGCGCAGGGCTCGCTGTTGATCGGCGAGGCTGGGTCGCTGCTATTGCCGCACGTCGCCGACCCCCAACTTTTCCCCAAGGCCCAGTTCAAAGACTACCCGCTTCCGAAGCTGGCATCCAGGAACCACTACCACCACTGGATCGACGCCTGCCTGGGGAAAGCCACCACGGCCGCAGGTTTCGACTACTCGGGACCGCTGACCGAAACGGTCCTGCTGGGCACCGTCGCCCTGTTGTGCGCGGGCCAGGAACTCGCCTGGGACGCCGCCCAGATGGAAGTCACCAACGTGCCCGAGGCCAACCAGCACCTCCGCCGAACCTACCGGGACGGCTGGGCCGTGCAGGGGCTGTAGGTTCCTATGCTGTGAACATGTCCGCTGCCCTCGTTCCCAGGCTCCTGCCTGGGAACGCACTGCCTTGCCGGCTCCGCCGGCTCTTGCGAGGCAAAGCCTCGCGTCCAGTGGGTTACGAGGCGGAGCCTCGTAACCAGCGTGTCTTCTGGGAATTGCCCACTGGCGAGATGTTCACAGCAGTGGCCTTTTGGCCCCCATGGCGTGATCACTGTCGAGTTACTATGTCCAACGATCTCGCGACAAAGTGGCGCTGTCCGGCTAAGACCCACTCGGCCGCTTGGGGTCGGGGGCGTAGGGGACGAACTGAAAGCTGTACAGGTCCGCGTCCTTCAGCACGAAACGCAACCGGATTGGCTTGCCGGCCAAGGGACGCACGTCGCCGCCGGACTCCTTCCAGCGGACGACCTTGGCCAGCCGGTCGCCGAAGATCGGTGGACAATCGGCCAGCGTGTACCCGTCGATCGGCTTGCCATTGGCGTCCTGGATCTCCACCTGGAAGCCGCCCACGCCGGAGGTCTCGAAGTTCAGCGTCAGGTTGCCGCCCTCGAACGAGATCGGCTTGGTGACAA
Source organism: Pirellulaceae bacterium (assembly GCA_016784735.1). Lineage (GTDB taxonomy): Bacteria > Planctomycetota > Planctomycetia > Pirellulales > Pirellulaceae > JADHUC01. Next base: position 13,933 of record JADHUC010000299.1, read on the forward strand.
CCTCGCCGCCCGCCATCGGTGCAGACGCGGAGACGAACCCGTCGACGCGGATCGTCAGGCGACGAATGGTGGTATACGGGCCTTCCCAGTAGCTTTCCGTCGCGTACAGCGAGATCTCGTTCGGCGCATCTTCGATCGCGGATTTCGTTTCCACCATGCCCCAGAAAATGAAGTTGTCGCCGTACACCCAACTGTGACGCTCGCGTGGACCTGGACGCAGAAATGCCTCGGCCCAGCGCTTAAACAGGCGTCCGTCACGGCTGGTCATGAAAAGCCCGTCGGTGATCGCCGTGCCGTAGCGAGGATGTGACTTGGCGCGGATCATCCGTTCGTCCAGCCCGGGCAAGTCCAACAGCGGCTCGGACCAGCCGCGATCCGTATACCGCATGGGAAATCCCATGAGTATGTGCGGAGCGCGATAGTAGGGCTGAATCTGATTCGTATAGAGATGCTCGTCGGGCGAGTCGACGTACGTCAGGTCCAACGGATCGCTCCACTGGACGAAGTCCTTCGACGTAGCCGTGCGGATCGCTCGGTAGCCGGCGGGCTTCCAATTGTCTGCTTTGGTAACTCCCTCCGTGAAAATCCGCCAGTAGGCGCGATACGCTCCCAACGTCGGGTCCCAAAACGCCAGGTTCTGCGAGTCGAAGGCCCCCTTGGTCATGAACGGCTCTTTGCTGATCAGCGAGAAGTGGATCCCATCGGCCGACCCGAGCACGTACAATCCCCTGGGCTTCGAGCCGACGACCAAGATCTTGTATTTCTCGTCGGGCGGGCAGTCGGGGTTGGCGTCCAGGAAGGCTGCAGTATGTGCAGGATCGCCGCCGATTTCGGCGAGAAACTCGGGCGTAAGGATGATGTTGTTGGCCTTTGAACCGCCGAATTCGAAAATGCCCAGCTCGGGCCGTCGCCAATGGATGCCGTCATCGCTTTCGGCATAGCAGAATACCCAAGGATGGTTTTCCACCGTCTGCGCCGGCGGCCCACTATTGCGGTAGTGGACGCCGTGATAGTACATGCGATACAGGTCGCCGTTCTTGAATACCGACTGGTAAGCGCTCGCGTTGCCTTCCCACCTCGAGTCGGTCTTGAACACGATCTCGCGGCGTATGGGATGATGAAGCTCCAGGCGAACGTCACCGACCATCGAGTCGACGAGAGCTTCATCCACTAGCAACTCCAGCCGCGAGCCGATGTCGATTGGTTCGGCAGCAATCGCTGGTACCCACATCGCGACGGACGTAACGACGGAGCAGAGCATACGACGAGTCATTACCGATCTCGTTACGCTCATGGCGTTTCCTCCATTCTCGATTTGATATCCGCTGAAGATCGGCGCAAAAGAAGTGGGGCACGATTCCATCGTGCCAGGCACGTTGGAAACGTGCCCCACAGTCAATCTGTAACCGTTACTGATTCGCCGATTCCAGGGGTTTCGTTCACGGCTCCATGTTGCCCGGCTTCAGCCGGTGGGCAAGCGATCGGGCCATGTAATCATCCAATCGTTCCAGTTCAAATTCCTCGATCATTGTATCAATGTCGATGGTCTCGTGTTCGCTGGC
>JADHUC010000300.1 GCA_016784735.1 Pirellulaceae bacterium
AAAACGAGCCCTCAATGCGTGGACTCACTTCGAGGAATTCGTTGCGGAGTGGAACTAGCCGCGGTGATGCCCCATGACCCATCAAGAAAAGCCAAATTGCCGAAACCCGTTGCAGGGCTATTGGGACGGGGCACTAGGCAAACGATACGACACTATCGAGAGGCTTTCTCTCGAGAACCGGCACTTGGGCATCCTCGGCGGGATGGCCAACGACCAGGATCATCGCCAGCCGTCGGTCATCCGGCTGATCGAGGACCTCGTTCAGGAAACCCATGCGGCTGGGCGTGTACGCTAGGCAAACCAACCCAGCATAGTGGACGGCCGTAATCAGCATGCCTACCGCGATGCCTACAGACAGCCGAGCGTAGTAGTTCGGGCGTCGCTCGCCAGTCGCCGTTTGGCGCGAGGATTCGACGAAGACAGCAACCAGAAACGGGGCATCTTCCAGGAACGGTTTGTCCGGACCAGTAGCCAGAGGCGTCAAGTCATCGAGCCACCCGTCCGGTGCCCGAGTTTCGTAGAATTTACGTTCCTCCCGCTCGGCAACCGAACGGATGCGACGCTTGACATCGGGGCTTTCGACAATCACAAAGTGCCAGGGTTGAAGGTTGGCACCGCTGGGTGCCGTTGCCGCCGTCGCGACGCAATCGACGATAATCTCACGCGCCACTGGCCGATTCGAGAACTGTCGCACCGAACGGCGACGCCGCATTTCTGCTAAAAACGCAGCCGCTCGCTGCCTCATGTCCGATTCGGACAGTTGTTGGTGCAGGGTCAGCGGCGTGAACTGAGGGGAATCCATGGGCACGTCTCCGAATTGGTCTCGATCCAAACATTATACAGGACAAACCATCGCTCGGCGCGATTCTAGCCGTCTAGATGTTGTAGACCTCGTTTGGATGGTACAATGCGTTGGGGCGTCGTATAGACCGGGCCGCGCAAAGACAAGATGTTCAGAAGGCCTGTGGCTTTGGTGATCGCTCCGTTGACGCATACTCAGTCGTGGAATAACAATGCCCACAGTCTTAAGAGTTGGGCCATACCGGTTCTTTTTCTATGCCGGCGACGGCGATGAACCGCCGCATGTGCATGTTGAACGGGACGACAGCGAAGCAAGAATCTGGCTCGACCCGATCCGCTTGGAACGTAGCGGCGGTTTCCCCGCAAAGGAACTCCGCAGAATCGAGCAGATTGTGACAGAAAACCACGAAGATTTGATGGGTGCTTGGAATGAGTTCTTCAACGGTTGAAACACAACATGTCGTCGTGACAACGTTGACGGTCACTGCGGACGCACTGACCGTCGAGTTGTCAGACGGTCGAACAATCTCCGTCCCTCTGTCCTGGTACCCGCGCCTTTGTCACGCGACAGCAGAGGAACAGCGAAACTGGCGGCTAATCGGTGGCGGGCGGGGAATCCACTGGCCTCTGTTGGACGAGGATATCAGTGTCGAGAATCTCGTCTTCGGGAAGGCGTCTGCCGAGAGTCAGGCTTCCCTAAAGCGTTGGCTTGAGGGCCGATCCAAGAACTGACGCCTCGAACGACGGCGCATTTGCGCCGAGAATTCAGTCGCTTGCCGCTTCGATTCTGACTTTGACAGGGGCGAGTGTTTTCCACACAAGACGATCACATTCTTCGCCTTCACGCCGGTGGTACCGAGCGTGCGGGGATCGTCTATGCGTCCGACGAACTTCCATGAGCGAGATTGTCCGGGGTTTGGTTCCATTGGGCTGCGTCTCGCCGTCCACTGTGTTATCATGCTGTTGGAAAACGTCGCAGTGAAGACAATCGTCCACGAGGAGACACAACATGCCGACTTCACGAAGAGCTATCGTTCCAATGTTGCTGCTTGTCGCCTTGAGTTGGCCGTTTGCGGCCGCGCGCCAAGAGAACGCTATTCAGCCATCGGAGCCAGCGCCGAATACGTTGTCCGAGAAGGAGAAAGCAGCCGGCTGGAAACTGCTGTTCGACGGCAAGACGACCGAGGGCTGGCGGGGATACAAGATGGACAAGATGCCGCCGGGGTGGACCGTCGACGGAGCACTGGTTCGTGTGAAAGGCGGAGCGGGCGGCAAAGGGGCTGGCGGCGGGGATGATATCATCACCGTTGATCAGTACGACAATTTCGAACTGACGCTGCAATGGAAGATCGTATCCGGCGGGAATAGCGGAATCCTGTTCCGTGTCACCGAGGACGCCATCACGTCTTGGCACGTCGCGCCGGAAATGCAGGTGCTCGACAATTCCCGTCACCCAAGGCGCGACAAACGACAGTTGGCAGGAGCTTGTTATGACTTGTACGCGCCTCCGAAAGATGTGACGAACCCGGTTGGCCAGTGGAACACGGTGCGGATCGTTGCCGACGGGAATCGCGTCGAGCACTGGCTGAACGGCGTCAAACTGTTCGAATACGAAGTCGGCAGCGAGGACTGGAACAAGCGCGTGGCCGGCAGCAAGTTCAAGAACAAACCGAATTTCGCCAAAGTCAAGAAAGGGCATATTTGCCTTCAGGACCACTCCGACCGCATCGAATTCCGCAACATCAAGATCCGTCCGTTCTAGTCGACAGATAGCTCGCGCCGGATCAGAAAGGCAGTAGGCTGTGGATCCGACAAAACTTGTGGAATCCGACCCCCGTGCCCGGCCGAAACCCTTCACTTTTCGTCCGCCAAAACGCAACCGCCTGGTGATTGCGCTGGTCAAGATGAGGCTCCGCCGAACGATCCGGCGGAAACTCAAGGTGACCGAAATCGACGTCAGCCAAGACGACCTGGGGAAACTCAGGAAGCTCAAAGGAAAGCGATGTCTGTTGACGCCGAGTCACTCTGGTGGTTTCGAGCCGCACATCATCATGTATCTGTCGAAGTTGCTCGGAGACGACTACAACTACATGGCCGCCATGGAAGCGTTCGAGCAGTCTGCCGTCAACGGCTGGATCATGCAGCGGATTGGGGCGTACTCGATCATCCGCGGGACCGCCGATAGGCCGTCGTTTCAGATAACCAGACGGCTTCTCGCCTCGGGAAAGCGGTGGCTGGTCATTTTCCCCGAAGGTCAAACGGTCTGGCAAAACAGCACGGTTATTCCGTTCCAGCAAGGTGTGATCCAGCTTGCCTTCAAGGCGCACGAAGACGCGGCCAAGAGCGAGGACGGTCCGTCTCTTTTCTGCATCCCGATCGCTGTCAAATACGTTTACCTCGAAGACATGCACGACGAGATCGACGCCTCGCTCGCACGGCTGGAATCGAAGCTGTTCGCCTCGGAGGATCTGGAGCCGCTTCCCCGGTACGAACGGCTGCGCCGCGTGGGCGAGGCGGTGCTCGCCGCAAACGAGAAGATGCATCACGTCACGCCGGACGCCGCCAGCAGCATGGACGACCGCATCCAGAAGATGAAGGAGTGTATTGTCTCAGGCTTGGAGCAACAACTCGAATTGACGCCGCCGGAGGGACGCATGCTGCTGGATCGCATACGCACCCTGTTCAACGCCGTCGACCGGATCGTCCACGAGGAATCCGAGGCGTCCGATTACGAGCGGCAGCTTGCGCTGGAACGCCGGCAAGCGGTCCGTAATTTGTACGACGATCTTTGGCGAGTATTGCAGTTCGTGGCTATCTACGACGGATACGTCAGCGAGTCGATGACGGTCGATCGGTTTCTGGACGTGCTTTGCTTGCTGGAGATGGAGGTGTTCAAAGAACGGCGCATGTGGGGGCCGAGAAAGGCACGCGTCAAGGTCGGAGATCCGGTCGACCTGAAGGACCATCATGCAGCGTACACGACCGATCGGCGCGGAGCGGTCCAGGATGTCACTTTGGCGCTGGAGTCGTCCGTAGGGCAAATGCTCGATGCGCTGGGAGCAGACTGCGAGACCGTCCGCCAGACGACATGACGTCGTTGGTACGTTCCCATGGTCCTCTAACACGAACGTTGGCCCGAATCGCAACTTCTGCCGTCGCGCCATCCAGAAAACCGCATGGAAGATCATCGCGGACTTCTAGAAGTCCGCGATGATCTTTGTGCGTGCCGTTACACAGTTTGTTATGGACGCCAGACGGTTGACATAGGAGTACGGCCGGACAAAGCTGATAGAGCGGCGGCGCGTCCTTTCCAAGATGGCAAGACCTCTGACCGTTTGCGTCAGTGTTTTGTCTCTCTGGGGATACCCCAGGGCAATGACTTGACGATGGACATTTCGCCGCGTGAGCCGGACTGCGCGGAAACGCAGAACAGCTCACGCACAACGAGACGGGTTGGAGAGGCCGCCGCCGCATTTTGTTTGGTGTCAGACATGGCAACTCAACGTTTCGTGGCCGACTATCTCGCGTCCGCATTCGTCTGCGGTCGATGGGAATGCGACGATCTCGTGGACCGTGGCGCAGACGCCCTGGGGCGACGCTGGCGGTGGTTACGACCGTTGGCGCAGCGTGCTCTCCATACCCTTGGACATGATCGCCGACCAAGCCGTTTCCAGGTGCTGCGATTTCTGCGCCAGGACGAAGGGCTTCGACGTGCCTGCCACAAGCACGATGTGAGGGTCGGCGGACTGCAACGGAAACCGCCGGAAATGGCCCCGACTGCCGGGCACCCCGTCAATTGGGATGTACCGCCACTTGTCACCGTCGGAGAGTTGGCCGATTGGCTCGACCTGAAGCTAACGGAGCTAGACTGGTTCGCCGATCGAAGAGGACTGGAACGGAAGGTCCCTCGCGGGCCGTTACGACATTACCGGTACTACTGGTTGTCTAAGCGGATTGGCGGTTCCGCTCGGCTGATCGAGTCGCCGAAACAGAGGCTGAAGGCGATTCAGCGATGCATATTGCACGAGATCCTGGACCGCATTCCGCCCCACGAGGCGGCGCACGGATTCTGCCGCGGGCGATCCATCAGGAGTTTTGTAGCACCTCATGCCGGCCAGTCGATCGTTCTCCGCGCTGACCTGAGAGACTTCTTTCCGTGCATCCCAAGACGCCGCGTCGCGGGCGTGTTTCGAACAGCCGGGTATCCAGAGGAGGTGTCCCAGTGCCTGGCGGCGCTCGGCACCAACGAGGTCCCGGACGATGTCTGGCGGAGTTTTCCGCAATACGGGAACGTCGCCGACCGCTGGCGCCACCAGCGTCTCTATGGCCAGCCGCATTTGCCTCAGGGAACCGCCACGTCTCCCGCGATCGCCAATCTGTGCAGTTACCGTCTCGACTGTCGCCTCGCAGGACTGGCCCGTTCTTTTCGCGGTCGGTACACTCGTTACGCAGATGATCTTCTGTTCTCGGGCGGTCGCGTTCTGGCTCGGTCGATTGGCAAGTTCCATCGAGTCGTCTACGCGATCGCAATGGACGAGGGCTTCGAAATCAACCCTCGCAAAACACGGATCATGCGTCAAGGGGTACGGCAATGTGCGGCAGGGCTCACGGTCAATCGGCATCCTAATATTCCACGGGACGAGTTCGATCGCCTGAAGGCCATCCTGTACAACTGTGCCCGTCGGGGACCTGGCAATGAAAACCACGCCCGCTTGCCCGAGTTTCGTCTACACCTCGATGGCCATGTGTCATTTGTAGAGTCGGTGAATCCGGCACGCGGGCAGAAACTGCGTTCGCTGTTCGAACGAATCCAATGGCCAGCAACCTGAACGAACATGTATCGTTCGTCGCGGGATTCTGGTGCAAAGAAAGGGAGATGACGATGTGCTCTGCCGCTTCGATCTGTCCATCAAGTGTCGTGTTTGCGCTATCGCTGCTGGTCGCCTTGGGATGTGTTCTGACTCACGGCGAGTCGGCGGCCGAGGTCGTCGAGCGGACTTACACGTACAAGACGGTCCAAGACCTCGATATCAAGGCGGATGTCTACCGCGAGGATGACGACGCTCGACGAGCGGTGGTCGTGTGGATTCACGGCGGCGCTTTGATCAACGGGCATCGGGAAGGCGTCAGCGGACGTCTCAAGAAGGCATTCCTCGATGCAGGGTACATTGTCGTGTCGATCGACTACCGACTGGCTCCGGAGACCAAACTCCCGGAGATTATCGAGGACATCGAAGACGCGTTTCGCTGGATCCGCGAGAAAGGCCCCGAGTTATTCCACGCCGATCCGGACCGCTTGGCTGTCACGGGCGGATCGGCCGGCGGGTATCTGACGCTCACGGCCGGATACCAAGTCAAGCCGCGGCCCAAAGCGCTCGTCGCCTTGTGGGGCTACGGCGACTTGGTAGGCCCGTGGTACAGCGAACCGAGCCCTCATCCGTGTCATCACCGCGTCAAGCTCTCGCGAGAAGAAGCCTTCCAGCAGGTAGACGGGCCGCCGATCGCTGACGCTCGTGACCGCGAAGGAAATGGCGGTGCCTTCTATCAGTTCTGCCGCCAGCAGGGGCTGTGGCCGAAGGCCGTTTCCGGTTGGGATCCGCATACTGAACAGGACAAGTTCGCCCCCTACATGCCCGTGAAAAATGTCACTTCGGACTACCCACCGACACTGATGATTCACGGCCAGAAGGATACCGACGTTCCCCACGAGCAGTCCGTCATGATGGCCGCCGAGTTGCGGCGCAACGATGTGGAACGCAAGCTAATCAGCATCCCCAACGGCGAACATGGGTTGGCAGGTGCCGATGGCCGGGCAGTTGACGACGCATATCAGGCAGCCATCAAGTTCGTGCGTCGGCATCTTGACTGACGGTGCAGGAAAAGGACAGGTAGGTCCCGCTTGCCGAGCGGGACCTCGAACTCTTTCGTTGGAGTTCACGCTTCAGCGTGTCCTCCTGGAAGCCAAGGACGAAAAGCACGCTAAAGCGTGAACTCCAACAACCCACAGATCCCGTCCGGCAGACGGGACCTACTGGGTCATTCTTCGGCAAGGCAGTAAAGGTGCTTCTCGCCGCGCAGAAACATCTCCCGGCCGACGATCGCCGGGGATGCGTCGATGCCTTCCGGCAGCTTGTTGATCGCCAGCACTTCGAATTCGGTTTGGTTTTTGATCACCAACGTCGTTCCTTCGCGACTGGTGAAGTAGACACGGTTGGCCGCGCCGACCGGCGACGCATACATGCTGCGCATCTCTGGCAGCCGGACGCCTTCGGTCAACGGTTTGCCCGACGCGGGATCCAGGCACGACATGACCGCTTGGTTCGACCTGGTCATGTAGAACAGATCGCCGTACAAGAGCGGTGACGGTACATAAGGTATGTTGCGGTGCAATTGCCAGACGACTTGCTGCGGATCGTCCGTAACGTCGCCGCGAGAATCGAGCCGCACGGCACGGGCCTGGTTGCCCCGATGTCCGCTCATGCAGATGACAAAGTCTCGATACACGGCCGGACACGGAATCACGTTGGTCGTCAGCCCGCCGCATTCCCAGATGATCTCGCCGCTGGCCAGGTCGTAACTAGTAATCCGCCGCGTGGCCGGCACGATCAACTGCGATCGCCCCTCGTATTCGACAACTCGGGGCGTGACCCAACTGGACACCTCGTCGCGCTCGACTCGCCATTTCGTGTCACCGGTCTCGGGATCGAGCACGAGCAGAAACGAGTCGCCTTCGTGGTCCCAATTGACGATCAACGATTCGCCGTGGATGACGGGCGAGGTGGCTTCGCCCCAACCGAAGCGAGTGACCATATCGCCCAGGTCGCGATCCCACAGCAGCTTGCCTTCCAGGTCGAAGCAGAAGATGCCTCGCGAGCCGAAGGAGACGTACAGCCGCCGGCCATCGGTGGTGGGCGAGCTGGACGCGTAGGTATTCGTACCGTGACGGCCTTCGTGAGGCACGTCTTCACAGGTCACCTGTTGCCATCGCACTTGGCCCGTGCCTCGATCGAGACACATCACCAGGAAGCGATAGTAGTTCAACGGGCGTTTGGTCAGATATCCGCCCGGCGGCTCCATTTTCGGCGGCGCGAGTTCATCAACACGCCGCCCCGTCTCGACCGCCGTGAGCACGAACAACTGGTCGCCCCAAACGATGGGCGTCGCGTGGCCTTCGCCGGGTATTTCTACCTTCCATTTGACGTTTTCCTCCTCGCTCCATTTCACCGGCGGGTCACCATGCGACGCAATCCCGTCGGCCAGCGGACCTCGCCACTGGTGCCAGTTGTTCATTCGCGCGGTGTCGAACTCATCGCCCAAACATGTCGATACGACAAAGCAGAAACTCACAGTAAGAAGTGTGTATCTCATCTTGTCTCCTGAATGGATATCAAAGCCTTTCTCTGCCAAACCGCCTCTGCATTATACCGTAAGTGGTCGGCGGTGGACCGTTTAACCCGAAGCCGAAGGCGATGGCTGTCGTGAGCGGCACGACGCGCCACGGCCGTCGCCTTCGGCTCGGGGTTAAACGGAGTGCACTACCTTCAAACGCACACGGTCTAAAAGGTAATCTGCGTCTCGCCTTTGGGCAGGTCGAAGCAGACGATCACTCCTTGATCGTCGCGAGTCCAAGTACCGGACTTGAGCGCGAGCGGCTTAGCCACTTCCGTCAGTGGCAGTGGCTTCCCTCCAACGGTCAGTTTCGGGACGGCACTGCCTTTCGCGCCCACGCGCACGGTGAAATTGGGGGCGGCGAAAGGTGCCTTCAATGTTACGACGCCGTCGCGCCGTTCGATGCCGGTGAGTTCTTTGGCCGCCCAATAGCGTGCGATCTCGCAGAGCTTCATCCAGATCAGACGGTCGTACTTGGCGTGCAAGCGACGGACTGCCTCCTGGAACGTCTTAAAGCCCTCTTCTTCGCCGTTGAAATAGATGCCCGTCCAGTGCGAAACCATAATCGCCGGTTCGCCGCGTTCGATCACGTCGACCATGCGGCCTTCGCTCAGATCCGGGGTAATGTACCGATCGACTTCGCCCGGGCGCGATGCGTCCCATCCACCGGTCCAGTCGCCCGTGCAACCGATGATCGACACCACGCATTGCGGGTCCGGTCCGTCGAGGCCCGATGCGTATTCAACGCGCGGAGCGACGCTGCGATCGCCACTGCCGTAGATGTGTCGGAAGTAGTGAGGTATCTCGGCGCTGAACACGTCGCGACACGACCGAAGCGTGGCCTGAGCCAATTCCGGTAGAACGCGTGTGCCAAAACCGCCGGGCGTGGTGATGCCCTCGCAGGGCAGCCCGACATTCTTGAGAATCTGTAGCCCGTAAGTCATGTAGTCCGTCAACTCGTCGACCGATTTACCCACGGACCACCCCCAGTTTTCCTGGAAATTGGCGGTGCGCTCCGTATAAGGATGGCCAGTCTTCGTATTGATCGCCCACGTGTGGGTGACTATTTCCGGGTGGATGTCCCAATTGGGCATCATCAACGTGCGCACCAGCTCGATACTGGCGTCCAACTCCTTTCGGGTCCATCCGGGTAGCACGCGATCCAGTCGGCCGACGCAGGCAGGATACGGCACGATGCTGTATTTGCCTTTCACGCCGTGCTCGCCGCACCAATGGCCAAACTTGCGAACGAAGTCGTCAGGGATCTCGGCCGGCATGCTTCGCCAATCATAGTCGTACCGCTCGAAGTTAAAGGCACACGCGAACTGGGGAATGGCAAAGCGATTCAGGTTCACCAGGCACGTCGAGTCGTCGATGATGAACGACACAGGTACACGTGTCATCGGGTTCAACACCTCGACGCCGTCATCCTGCCGCGGCCGGTCACCTGGAACCTGCGCCCGTGCGTCTTTGGCTGCCAACGCGAGGCCGGCACCAGCGACGCTTGCGGCAGTCGTCTTCAGAAAACTACGTCGCGTTCCTTTCCACATGGCTTTGCCCTTTCATGGCTAGTCCTCCGAACTGCCCGGTTTCGGTACCAACTCGATCACGACCAATTCCGGTCTGCACAGAAAGCGTAATCGCGGCGCCGAGCCCCGCTCCATACCGATGCCCCTGGAAACCAGCAGCTTGCCTCCGTCGGGCAGCTCCGTCAACCCGGCTGCCCACGATCGCGGCACGGCGGACAGGGTAAGCAAGGGGCCCACGAGCGGCAGCCGCACCTGTCCGCCATGAGTGTGCCCGGCCAACAGCAAATCAGCCTGGACCTGCCCCAACGCGAAGTTCGGCGAGTGCCCGAGAACGATGTGGAACTTGCCCGGCTGGTCGTTCTCGATAGTCAGGCCCGAATGGAAGGAATCCTGTCGACTAAGGCATGTGAGCAGCAACCCGTCCATTTCGAAGGTTTGCGTGTCATGGACGGCCATCACGCCTGAGCCGTCAAACGCGTCGCGCCAACGTTCGTCGTCGATGTTCCCTTGAACGGCAAACATGCCGGCTGGAGCCGTGAGTTCAAGCTCGCGCAGATACCCGTTGATCTGCCTGATGATCGAGTAGCGGGCTTTGCGATCATGGCAGTGCACGTAATCGCCCGCAAACAGCAGCAGATCCGGCTCCTGGTCCGCCGCCAGCCGGAGTACCCTGCGTTCGTAATCGCCGAGCCGGTCGGTCTGGAGATCCGCAACGACGACAACTCGCAGCGGCCGTGTCAGCTTCTCTGACGCAATCTCCCGGTGCGAAACATCCAGCCAGGTCGGTTCGATCAAAAAGGCGTCGAAGGCCACGGCCCAGAGAGCCAGCGCCGCTGCGCCGCATACCACCGAGAGCAGCTTCGATACCTCGCGCAGCCAGAACACCGAAAGCAGAAGGAGCAAGGCGACGTGCCCGAACAGTCCGAAGGAGAGATTACGGAAAAAGGCAAAACTGCTGACCGCCGTCAGCGCAGCCATCATTACCACAACCGCCCCGACGGCAAGCATCACCGCCAGCCAACGCAAAAGGCTCGGTTTCCGGAGAAGCCATCTCCATGCTACGACGTCGACGGCCGTGAGAACGGCATTGTAGAACAGCGTCAAAAGCATACCGAGGCCGAGGAACGTCATCATTAGTCGCGCAGTGTATCAGCCACCGTCCGGCGCGTCGAGGATCAGGGTAAATGGTACTTGCTCGGCGGACTCTGCGCGGGTACAACCGGAATCGACACAACATAGCCCAAGCAAAGGAGCAGAACCGTGAACGATTCCCGTGGATACCTGCCGCTGCTGGTACTGTTAGTTCTCGGCATTGTCGCTGTTGGGCGCGCCGACGAGGCCACTTCGATCAAAGCGTCGTGGGAGATGCCGCCTCGCTGCGATCCGCTTGCACCGGCTAGAATTGAAGACTTGAAGGAAGAGCTACGCGAGACGGGATATCGGCTGGTGATTGCGATTCACCCAGACCGACGGGAAGGATCCGACGGCCGATACCCACCGCGAAACCTGTACCTGGTCAACGCCGATGGCACGGGCTTGAAGCAATTGACGGACACGCCCGAAAAGGACGAACACGTGCCACGTACTTCTCCCGATGGAACGATGTTCACGTACAACTACGGCGACTACTTGGTGGACGCCAAGACGCTGAAGACCACGCAACATTGGGGCGGCTACGTGTGGACGCCAGACAGCAAACGCACGGCCCAATGTGGAAAGAACGGCATCGTGTATACCGACGCAGCAACCGGCGAGAACAGCAAACCGGTTCGTGTCGAACAGCGAGTCAGCATTCAGGACATGTCGTGCGACGGCAAGTGGTTCCTGTTCGAGATCCGTGACTTCCGCGGCAGCAGGTACAGTATCGACTTCATGCCGTCGGTCGGCGGCGAAATACGCAAGCTGCCGAATCATCCGGCCGGCGGCGGCGAATGTCATCCCGCTTTCTCGCCGGACGGTGGGTGGATGTGCTGGAACTCGGGTGGCAGCATCAGTATACGCAAGTTCGATCCGGCTCTGCCCGATGGCACGGACGGCAAGTTCATCACGCTTCCCAAAGACAAGATCGGCCAGGACCCCTGTGGGCGTTGGTCCCACTGCGGTCGATATATCGCCTACGTCAAGATCCCGCACGGCGGCAGTTGGCGAGTCCACAGTCCGCTTTGCATCGTCCGGCTGGCTGACCACGAGACGATCACGATTAGCCCGCCAGGATCGCTCGGGCATCACTGGGATTACGATTGGCTTCCACCGGCCTCTGAGAATTGAAGGCACATAAGGCAGTGAGAGAACAGATTGCCAGGCTTTGCCTGTTGGTAATTGCCGTCTTGCTGGTGACGGGATGCAGACGTGTAGAACGCGACGTCCAGCCGGATGCCGACCGTGCCGATAACACCGAAAGTGGCGTCGAGATGGTTCTGATTTCCGGCGGCTCTTTCCAGATGGGCAGCAGCGCCGAAGACCAAATCGACGAGACGCCACACACGGTCCAGGTCGACTCGTTCTACATGGACAAATACGAGGTGACACAGGAAGAGTACGAACGAGTTGTCGGCACGAATCCCTCGCGTTGGAAAGGCGAGGAGAATCCCGTCGAACAGATTCGCTGGAAGGATGCGATCGAATACTGCAACGCTCGTTCCCGCTTGGAAGGGCTTCAGCCGCCATACGACGAGCAAACTTGGCAGTGCGACTTCGGCGCGAATGGATATCGTCTGCCCACCGAAGCCGAGTGGGAATATGCGGCTCGGGCCGGCACGACGACCGCGTACTCGTTTGGCAACGATCGGAGCCAACTTGGCCATCACGCATGGTTCAAGGAAAACTGTCCCCGAGGACCGCACCCGGTCGGAGAGAAGGAACCGAATCGGTGGGGGCTGCACGACATGTGTGGCAACGTCTGGGAATGGTGCCACGATTTCTACAAGGAGGATTATTACCAACAGAGCCCGGAGAAAAATCCTCGAGGCCCCGATAGCGGTGATACGCGAGTCGTGCGAGGAGGCTGCTGGAATTCAAGGCCCGACATGTGCCGTTCGTCCTACCGCAACTACGAAGATCCCGCCTTCACCGACGCCTGTTTCGCCAAAGAAATCCGCGGCTTCGTGGGCCTCCGCTGCGTAAGAAGCCACCGATAGCGGACCGCAAGGTCTGACGCGGTGTAGGACTCTTACTCTTTCGTTGGTCATTGGGACTTGGTCATTGGTCATTTCCTCACAGCGGCTCCCGCTTCCGCTCCTGGTTCAACTCCGGCTGCACCTTGCGGCGTTTATACGTCACGCTGTAGGTTACCTGTCGCTTCTCGCCCGGTCCGAGGTCGAGGAAGTACTTCACGTGGTTTTGATCCACGCGTTCCACCCGCCCAACGACTTCGTGAAGATCGACGTAAGCGCCTTCTTCGTTGCTGTTCCAGTCCGCCGGTTGGCCCTCGCTGCCCCATAGAACCACGTTGGCATCGAACTTGCGTTCGATCTCCGTCTTAGCCACGACCGTCTTGCCGGAGACGATCTCCTCTTCGTAGTGGAACGTCTCGTCGTAGTCGACCAGGTCGTAGTACATCACGAACTGGTCGTCGATGCGGCGTTTGTACTGCCGTACGACGACATTCGCGATTTGTTGATCCTTCAACCGTCGGGCCATCGTGATATCGGGATCGAGGCCGACGTTCACTTCCACGCGGTCGCCGATTGGCACGTACTTGGTCGAGGTACCACCGACATAAGCCAAGTCCTTGTTCTGGTATTCCGAATACAACCGGACCATCCCGTCGGGCAGTGGCGAAAGGCCAAGGTTCTCCATGGCCGGAAGGTCCTTATCGTTGCCGTCCTCGTCCGCAAGTTTCAGGTTCTTGAACCGGTAGAACTTGGTGAATTGCGCGCCGCCATCGCGGTCGGTCAGCTTGTAGAAGCACTCCAGCGGCACGTCCGCGACCTTCATGGACACGAGCCGTTTTGGCTGTTTATCTTGGATGTCCTCGCGACCCTCGATCGCAAAGAGAAAATACTCGGACAGGCCCTGCTTGACTACTCGCTTGGGACGCCTCGCGCCGCCTTGTTGGCCCCCGTAATCGTCGTCGTAATTAGCCGCAAATCGGTCGAATTGCTCCTGCATCGCGGCTCGTTCTTTTTCCGGCGCATATCGCCAACCGCCATCCCGTTGTTTCTGACCATCGGGCGGCGCGGGTCGCGTCGCGAGATCAGCTATCTTTTCGACTAGGTTGATCGTGCCCACGACCAATCGTACTTGCGCATTGTCGTACAATTCGCCCGAGTTATTGAAAACGCGTACGTAGCCCGTCAACCCGAGCTTCGTTTCGTCCTGATTCGCGATGCCCACATAGTCGGCCTTCCAAGTAATGCCGCTGGTGAAATAGCGGATCTCGACGGGGATCCTACCCGCCATATCGCTCTTGATGTTCCACTGCAGGGCGTCGTTGCGGCCGCTTGGGAACGTGGTGTCGACCAAATCCACTTTGTCCACATGGTCCAGGATGCGGAAGTCGATACTCGTGGGATCAATCAGCGTGTTTGCCCAAGTGAACTGGATTCGGTTGACACCCGGCTTGACGGTCAGCAGCCGATGCTCGCGCACCATCGTGATGTCTTCCGAGTTGTAGATAGTCAACTGCACGCCGTCGCGCGTCGGAATCGTCACCAAATCGACATCGGCCAGCGCACAAGTCGCCAATACGAACGACAGTACGCCCAGCATTGTGGTCACGATCTTATTCATATCCACTCCATCGTCCCTCATTGGTCATTGGGACTTGGTCATTGGTCATTTCTTCACAGCGGTTCCCGTTTCTGCTCCTGATTCAACTCCGGTTCCACCTTGCGTCGTTTGTAGGTCACCGAGTAGGTGACGAATCGCTTCTCGCCCGGCTTGAAGTCCAAGAAGTATTTAACGTGGTTTTGATCGACGCGTTCTTTGCGCCCGGTGATGTCGTGCAGGTCCACGTATGCGCCCGGTTCGTCGGAATTCCAATCCGCGGGCGGGGCATCCTCGGACCATAGAACTACATTGGCGTCAAACCGCCGTTCGAATTCGACTTTCACGTCCACCGGCTTGCCCGACACGATTTCTTCCTCGTATTGAAAAGTCTCGTCGTAGTCGAGCAGGTCGTAGTACACGACGAACTCGTCGTCGATCCGGCGTTTGTACTGTCGTGCGGCAACGTTCGTGATCTTCTGATCCTTCAAGCGGCGCACAATCGTAATATCACTGTCGGCGCCGACGTTCACTTCGACACGGTCTCCGATCGGCACGTACTTGGTCGATGTACCGCTGACATAAGCGAGGTCCTTGCTCGCGTACTCGGAGTACAATCGCACCATGCCATCGGGCAACGGCGAGACGCCCAGGTTCTCCATGTCGGTCAGATCCTTCTCGTCGCCTTGTTCGTCCAGCAGCTTGAGATTCTTGAAACGGTAGAACTTCGTGAACTGTTGCCCGCCATCCCGGTCGGTCAACTTGTAGATACACTCCAGTGGCGCGTCAGCGATCTTCATCGACACGAGTCGTTTCGGTTCCTCGTGCTGGACGTCCTCACGGCCCTCGATCGTGAATAGGAAATACTCAGACAGGCCTTCCTTCTTGACGTCCTTGCGCTGATCCAACACTAGTCCGCCAATCAGACCGCCATCCATTATGGACTGCTCGTATTTCTGTGCGTAATCCCGCAAGGCTTGTCCTTTGACAGCCAAGCCGGACGTCGGTTTGTTGCCCACCTCG
>JADHUC010000301.1 GCA_016784735.1 Pirellulaceae bacterium
ATTTTGCCGCCTTCTCTGGCGCCATCCAGGACTGCCTGGCGCGCACCCACACGGATTACAAGCCGGAACTCGACTCCTTACTCACACTCAATTTCCAAACGTTCCCTAAACCGCAAATCCAAGCCGTTTGACGTATAGTCTGCCTTGACACGAGACGGTTGGGTAGAGAAAACAGCATACAAGGGTGGAGCGACGTGAGGGAAACGAACGTCGCGCAACCCTGGGCTTTCATAGGACCATCCCTTTGGGATTACTGCTGGTGAGTTCCGCCGATGAATGAGATCACGACCATGCTTCATAGAACCGTTGTCTCTGCGACACTGCTTTGGGTGTTGACTGGCACCGGTTTGTCCGCTGCCGAAGTCGACTTTGTCGAGCAACCAGCGATCACACGAGTTGGAGGCAGGTACAAGATCGACTTTACCGTGTCGGGCAAGACGGACGTCGAAGTGTCGGTTGTCGATTCTGGTGGCGAAGTGGTGAGACACTTGGCCGCGGGTGTTCTTGGCCCAGGGATCGCTTCGCCGACGCCGCTGAGGCCGGGGCTTGAACAGGAACTCCTGTGGGACGGCAAAGACGATGCTGGGCAGACTGTTGACGGGTCGGCAGACGGATCGTTCTCTGTGCGAGTGCGATTGGGAGCCGGCGTCCAGTTCGATGGCTTCTTGGGCGAAAACCCGTTTCATTACGGCGCGTTTTGGGGCATGGCCTGCGATGCGGACGGCAGTTTGCACATCCTGGGTGCGTCGACGGGAAATCGGGGCCCGGACGGCACCGCCTACCTGCAAGTGTTCAGCCGTCAGGGTGAATACGTGCGAACGCTGATGCCAATGCCTGCGGATCTTTCGCCCGAGAAAGCTAGAGCGTTCGACGCCATCCCAACTCCGGACGGCCACATCACACCGCGCAACCACCGCGGCACATGGCCAGTGCTATACCCGGGACTCAAGGGCGGCTTGTCGATGCCTACCCGGATTGGCGACAACGGGGTCATTTGGCTGACCGACGGAAAGCGTCTTGCCCGGTTGGCCACCGACGGGGGCGGAATCGGCAACACGTTCGCTCGGTTCATTTGGCCCAAGGAACTCACGCCGAACCAAACGGTCGACCGCTGGCTCATGTCTTGGCCCAGTAAACTGGCCTTCTCGCCGGACGGTGATACCGTCTACCTGACGGGCTTGTATCAGACCAAGCCGCAAGCGGACGATCCTCTGGTATTTCCACCCGGCCGCATCTACCGGGCAGAGGCGGGCGGCGGCTTGATGCAGTTGTTCGCCGAAATCAGCCAGCCGGATGGCGAGCCAGTCCATCTTGCGGGCATCACTTGCGATGGCGAAGGTAACGTCCTGGTGTGCGATCGCGACGGCGAGCGAATCATCGTGTTCAGTCCAGCAGGGCAACGACTGGGCGAAATGAACGTTGTCGCTCCCGTCTCGGTCGCGGTACACCGGAAGACGGGCGACGTTTATGTCTTGAGCGCCGAACCGCGGGGGAATTACCGAGCAAGAAAGCACGTGATCAAATTCTCCGGTTGGCAATCCGGGGCGAAAGAACAGGCGCGAATCGAGCTGAGCGACGAAGGCCACAACGCAGTGATGGCGTTGGACGATTCGGCCGCGCCGCCGGTCGTTTGGGTCGGTATCGACCGCGCCAAGGAAGGCGACGCCTGGCGGCTGCGCACACGGGCCCAGCTCATTCGGCTTGAAGACCGCGGGGACCAGTTCGCCGTCACGGATCACGACATAGAATTCGCCGATCTGCCGATGGGTGTGGTGACGCGCCTGGCAGTGCATCCGGAGACCGACGTGTTGGTCTGCCGCGGCGAGTACGCTCATGCTGCCGTGTACAACGGACTGACGGGCAAGCGTATCGAGGCTCCATTCGACTATGCAGTCGACATGGGCGTGGGGCTTGATGGCCGGTTCTACGTTCAAACCGGTTACGGCTGGAACGGTCCACTATGCAAGTTCGACGGCCATCTGCGAGCGGTCGGCGTTCCAGGCGAACGGAAACCGGACAACGCCGTCCTCTCGAAGGTGTTCGGCCGCTATGGCAACGGGTTTGGCGTTGCCGGGTTCACTGCTGATTCGACAGGCCGGTTGTATGTGGCGCAGCAGCTTGACCAACAGACGATCTCGGGTGATTGTGTCGTCGCTTTTGACTCGGACGGCCAAGCGGAAGACCACGGCCGGCTCAAGGATCACCCCCGATTCCAGCAACACGGTCTGTTTTCGGGCGCCCTAGTCGGGCCCATCGAGACCAAAGTCGGCAGCGTGGCTGTGGACCATCAAGGCTACATCTACATTGGCTTGCGAGGCCAACCGCTCGACCACGTTCCGCCGCCGGGTTTCGAGGACGATCCGGCCTACGGATGGGTCGTGGGCAGCGTAGTCAAGATCAAGCCCGAAGGTGGAAGCGTGTTTCAGTTGGGCGGACCGGAGGCTCGGCCTCCGCGCCAGGCCCTGCCCATTCCGGCCGGCATGGACGGCGTGACGTTGATCCAGCGCGAAGGTTACCCGCGAGGGCCGATGTTCGCCGAGAACGCGGTCAAGGTCTATCCCGGTCTAGGTTCCATGTCCGGCGGTTTTGGCGTGGGTTGCCGCTGTCGCCAGCCGATGTTCTGCCTGGACGCGTGGGGCCGGCTGTACATACCGAACGCCGTCACCTACACGGTCACGGTGTTGGACAACAACGGCAACGTCATCACACGCTTCGGCCGTTACGGCAACGCGGATTCTCGCGGGCCCGGCCAGGACAGCCCAATCAAGACGCCGGACATCCCGTTTGGTTGGCCCGAGGCCGTGGGAGTCAGTCACAAGGCGGTGTACGTGGCCGATGTGCTGAATCGCCGCATCGTCCGATTGCGCAAGACGTACGCCGCAGAGAAGACGTGTAGAATCCAGTGATCCTTGGAGGGAAATTGCCATGAAGCCCATACGCAGATTAGGCGCGATGCCGTTCGTAGCCCCGCCTTCAGGCGGTTTCTTCAGCGGTGTGCCGTTTCAAGACCGCCTAAAGGCGGGACTACGAGCAGTTGCTGCTATTGGATTGCTCATGATGTTGGTGAGTACGGGGACTGCGGCCGACGGCCAACCAGACGTCGGCAAGCTTGCGGAGCAACTTCGCGATCTTCCAATCGCCGTGTTGCCGGAGGAGGAACGCGCAGCCGCAGCCGACACGATCCCTGATGATTTGGACCGGCGCCTGCGCGCAGCGAATCAGCGCAGTTCGGCCGACTGGCAGGGGATAAGAACGCGTGACGATTGGCAGCGGTTTCGTGACGAGAAGCTTCGGCTGCTTCGCGAGGCGATCGGGCCGGCACCCGAGGAGCCTGGCGACCTTCGCCTGCAAGTGACTGGAACGGTGGACGGCGACGGGTACCGTATCAAGAAGCTCGTATTTCAGAGCCGGCCGAGGCTGTGGGTGACGGCCAATTTGTACGTACCAGCCGAACCGGCCGAGTCGATGCCGGGACTGTTGATCTGTCACAGCCACCACAGACCGAAGGAGCACGGCGAGTTGCAGGATATGGGCATGACCTGGGCGCGCCAGGGCTGTTTGGTGCTCGTGCCCGACATGCTCGGTCACGGCGAACGGCGTCAGCATCCGTTCGTCACGGCAGCCGACTATCACAAATCGTACCGGGTTAGCCGGCAAGACTACTACTTCCGCTACGATACGGGCATGCAATTGGCCTTGGTCGGCGAGAGTTTGATGGGCTGGTTCGTTTGTGACCTGCGGTGTTGCGTGAACGCGCTGCTGTCGCAGCCGGGAGTGGATCCAGAGCGAATAATTCTGCTCGGAGCCGTAGCCGGCGGCGGCGACCCGGCGGCGGTTGCCGCCGCACTGGACCCGAGGATCACCGGCGCCGTCGTATACAATTTCGGCGGGGCCCAGCCGGAAACGCGATATCCTCTGCCCGAGGATGCCGAATTGACCTTCAACTACGCCGGCAGCGGCAGCTTCGAATCGACCCGCAACCTGTGTCGCTCGGCTGGCGATGGCTTCTTGCCGTGGGTAATCGTGGGCGCCGTCGCGCCGCGGCCGTTCATCTACGCCCACGAGTTTGCCTGGGATCGGCCGCGTGATCCGGTCTGGAAGCGACTGCAGTCAATCTGGGGTCTATACGGCGCGGAGGACAAGCTGGCCGCGACTCACGGTCGAGGTTCGGTCAAAGGGAGACCGCCCGAGTCGACGCACTGTACACACATCGGTCTGGAGCATCGCCAGTCGATACACCCGATCTTCCAGCGTTGTTTCGATATCTCCGTGAAGGAAAGCGACGAGTTTTCCGCTCGGCTGGAAGCCGAAGAGCTGCGCTGCTTGACTCCTGAAGCGGTGGAGAAGCTCGATCCGCAACGACTTAGCGACTTGCTGCCGAAGATTGCAGCCAGCCAGATTGCCGCGGCTCGCCTGCAGCGATCCGAGCTCTCGGATGCCGACCGGCGCAAGCAGCTTGGCGAAGAATGGAACTCGGTGCTCGGCCAACCGAGTTCGCCAAACCAAATCAAGGTGCGGGCAGTTGCCCGACGCGATGAACAAATCGAAGGAGTGAGAATGGAGCAGGCCGTGCTTGATGTCGCGCCGGGGATCGCCGTACCGTTGATTCTACTTCTGCCCGAGAAACCGACCCGGCCACGCGTGCCGGTGGTCGTTGCAGTTGCTCACGCTGGGAAAGACGAGTTTCTGAACAACCGGGGGGAACTGATCGCCGCGTTGCTGTCCGGCGGGGCCGCTGTTTGCTTGCCCGACTTGCGAGGGCTCGGCGAAACGCGTCCCGATGGTTCCCGCGACCGCTGGGGGGCGATCACCAGCCAGTCGTCCACGGAACTTATGCTCGGCGGGACGATGGTCGGTGATAGGCTTCACGATCTTCGCGCCGTGTTGAATTATCTGCGCGGCCGTAGCGATGTTGATTCCAAGAGGATCGCTCTGTGGGGCGACTCGTTCGCGAAGGTGAATCCGCCCGATCGCGATTTTCAGGTGCCGCGACACATGGACGATCGCCCGAGATGGTCGGAGCCGCTTGGCGGATTGCTGGCTTTATTGGGGGCGCTGTACGAGGAGGATATATGCGCGGTGTATGTTCGTGGCGGCCTGAGCGATTTTCAGTCCGTCGTTGCCGAGCCGTTCGTCTATATCCCACACGACGTAGTCGTCCCCGGCGTGCTGACGTTCGGCGACCTGCCGGATCTTGCCGCCGCGGTCGCTCCGCGGCCCTTACGATTGGACAACCTGGTCGACGGTTTCAACCGCCAACGCCCCGCCGACGACGTGAGGGCGATCTACCGCCCAGCAATTCAAAGCTATCAAGACGCCGATGCAGCCGATAGGCTGGTGATTGGCGAGACAACGGATTCAGTGAGCCGCTGGTTGTTGGAGCAGCTATGACGTTGTCGGCCACGATGGAAATGCGCGAACGGCTTTCACTTTCAAAGGAGAATCCCCGTGATCAAGAGACTCGTTCTTCTCTGCGTGTCCGTTATCGCGTTTACCGCACAAGTGACGGCTGACGATCCGTACTTGACCTACGTTAAGAACGCGCCTGAATTCCAGCCGGTCCGGCAGGACCGTGATCTGTTGATCGGCCGGTGGGATACCTGGCTCTATATGCCCTGGCGGTTTCGTTGGACAGTCGGCACCGGGGACGAGGGCGGTCAGTTCTGCCGCGATTATGGTTTCAACGGCGGGTTCACGGACCATGGCAGCGGACCGTTCGAGTGGCTCAATAAATGGAACCTACGCTTCTACAACGACCACACGGCTGCCAAAGGCTACCTGTACCTGCGCGGCGCGAACAGCAAGGGCCACTTTGCCAAGTACCAACGCGACGGCCGCGCGATCCGCAGCGGAACCGATGGCCCACAACCGATCAACGACGCGATGCGCAAGCGGCTAAACGACACCGTCACCCGCTACGTGACCAACGTCCGCGAACACAGCTCGCTGCGCGTGGCCTACGCGTTGGATGACGAAATCTCGTGGGGCGCCTTCGTCTCGCCGATCCCCTGGCGGCTGAATGCGGACGACGAAGCCTACAGCCGCTGGCTCAAAGAGTACTACGGGCCGCTGGATGCACCGGAACCGCAATACGTCACGCCCGACTTCACACGCCGGCAACTGGATCGGCCGCTCAAGGAAATCGACTTCTCGCCTCTTCTGGATCGTATCACCTACAACGACTCGGTGTGGGCGAACTTCATCGGCGAGTTGGTGGAGACAGCCAACAAAGCCGATCCCGATACCCCGTGCGGCTTCGTCGGCGGCCAAGCACCGAACATGTGGGGTGGCTACGACTATGCCAAGCTAATGAAGAAAATCCAGTTCATCGAAGCCTACAACCTCGGTTCGTCGCAGGCCATCATCCGGTCGTTCAATCCCGCGAACGCCATGCCGCAGGTGACGACTCACTTCCACAAGGACGATCGCGGCACGGCCAACGACATCTGGCAGACGTGGTACTACTTCGCCCACGGCAACCGGGGGATGATCGGCTGGGTGGAAGGCTGGTTCGTCGGCAAGACGCCTCGGCCGTGGCTCGACGAGTACAAGTCGGTCAACAGGGAGGTCGGCAGCGTTCAAGGACCGAAGATGGCCGGGTCACGATGGATTCATGACGGCGTAGCGATCTACTATTCGCACCCGTCGATCCAAGTCTCCTGGTGCCTGGACATCGAACCGCACGGCAGCACTTGGGTCAACCGCGGTAACGACGCCCGGCTGGGCACCTCGCACAACGTCCGCAAAGCCTGGGAGTATTTGTTGACGGACTCGGGCATCCAGTACGATTTTATTGCGTACGACCAGGTTGTCACGGGCGGCGTGCCGGACGAGTACAAGGTGTTGATTCTGCCGGCCTGTTACGCGCTATCGGACATCGAGGCCCAGCGGATCACCGAGTTCTGCCGACGTGGCGGAACCGTGATCGCCGACTTCGCTTGCGGTCTGTTCGACCAGCACGGCAAAGGCCGTGCTGGCGGGGCTTTGGATGAACTGTTCGGCGTCCGCCACAAAGGCAGCGCAACCAGCCGCGACTTCTTTGGCGATAAACTGTGGGTCGAAACCAATCAGGACGCCGGCTTCTACTTTCGCCGTTATCGCGACTTATTCGCAACCGTCGACTGCAAGCTGGAGCAGGGTTTCGCTGTCGCCGCGAACAATCTGCCGACGCAGAACATACAGGACGTCGGATCCGGCAAGGCGATCTACCTGAACCTCTCTCCGCAGCGATACTTGCAGTACCGAGAAGAAGGCGTGGCGAATCACCAGAAGCGTAACACCTTCATCCAACACGTCCTCGCCGCTGGTGTGAAGCCTTGGGTCACCGTGACGGACGATAGCGGCGCCAGGCCCCGCAACGTGGAAGTCACCTACTGGAGCAAAGGCGACCGCACGCTGCTATTCGCCATCCAGAATGCCGTCGTTACCGGCAGCGCGGTCGGAGGCGGCGGAGTTGAAGGTTTGATCAGCCAGAAAACTAAGATCAACGTCGAGTTTCCCACAGCCGTGCAGGACCTTGTTGACGAACGCACGGGCAAGAGCCTGGGCGATGGAAAACGATTCGAATTCGATTTCAATACCGTCGAGGCGGTATTCTTCAGCTTCCACGGACGACCACCGCGCAGCTAAGTTGATAAGCACCCGTGCATGAGTTTCCCGGCGAAGTAGAAACCCGGTTTTTCCGAAAAAACCGGGTTTCTGCCATCGGTTCTTCCCGAGAATCTGTGACTGGGTACTTATGCACTGCGAACCGGCCTACCCCGCCGTCTTGGCTGGTCGAACACAGAGCCTTATCGTTGCATCTCGGCCGACAGTCACCGGGAATCCGTCGATCAGCTTGCTCCCTTCCACGACGACCGCTTCCGCTTCGCCAACCTCGACGCGATATTTCTCCTGCGGCCGTACGACGAACCATTGCGGCATTTCATTTAGCCGCGCCCAGTTAATCGTGGCCGCCGTGTGCTCCGTGCGCGGCGGATCGAAACGGAGCACGCCGTTCCAGGGCGCGGCTGTGCGCACCGTCAATAGCAGCTCGCCGTCGCTCCGTGCCGCGCCGACACCAACGCCCTCGGCGAAGGGCTCGGCGCGAACGCCTTGCGAACAGAGCATCATGTGCAGACACAAGCATCGCCCGGTGCTGCCGTCAAAGTGGCCGCCGTTGTACGGGCCGTACTTGTTTTCCGGAAACCGCCGGTGGCAATGGCCGAGCGTCGACCAGTCGAGCCAATCGAATGCGCCTTCGATGTCAGGATAGCGATTCCACAAAACCAGCATGCTCTCATGCGAATCGCTCCAATCATCGCTGCTGTTGGAGCGCGGCCACAAGGTGTTTTTCAGGCTCGGATACTTGGAGACGTTGTCTGTGAGCCAACGCATCGGTTTTGTGATCGCCGCACGGTAGCGGTTTTCCCCTGTTGCCTGGTCGTAGTTGTCGAACGTGAACAAGACATACCCCCAAGTGTCCGTCGATTGACGCCATTCGAGCTTGCCGTCTTCATCCTTCGCCGATTGGCACAGCAGACCCGTTTCCGGATGAGCCGCCGATTGCAGGATCCCGTCTAACAAGTCTCTCATCGGTTCGCGGTACGCCGCCGCCTTGGGACGTCCCAATTGACACTCCAGCGCAAACAGTTCGCCGAGCCCCGGCACCAACTCGCATCCGTGATCCTGGAACCGGATGTCTCGAATCGCCCACTGCGGATCCAAGAGAACCGCATCCGCAAGCTCCTCTGCAGAATCGAGGTATAGCTGTTTTCCCGACATGGCGTACAGGCGGGCCAGGGTTTGCAGAATATTTCCTTGCGGCTCCGGCCCTCGAAAAGCGTGGACCATGCCGCCGCGACGATCGGCCTCGGCGATCATCGCGTCCACCAGCCGTTCCAATTCGCGATACCAGTCGTTGTCCCGCCCCGATACTTCGACGATGCGCAACAAACCGTCGCGCAACCACTCGGACAGGGCCCCGAGCGTTGCTGGTTCGCCTTGACTGAAGTTCTTCAGATCATACGTGGTAGGAAGACCGGAGGGCGTTGCGCACAAACGCTGAGAATTGACCAGCGTCTCGTGGAGCGCGCCACCTTTCTGATTCAGTTGCGGATTCACATAGAAGGCCATGAGCACCAGCGAGCTGTAGTGGTCGGCGGCCTCGTTGTGGTAGTCCCACTTGCCTCCTTTGGAGAAAAGCCGAGCTTTCGGATCTTGCTTCAGGTCGAGCCAGCCTTGAAGCAACCGCCGGACGTTACTCGCGCAATCGGCGTAGATCTCCGAACGACGCTCGGCAGTCTTCCACAGAGTGTTCGCTTTCGTGGTCTCCTCGCCCCGGACACCGTTCGCCAATGTCGCTTGAATCAAGCTGCACGCAAGAAAGGGCAACCATCGCATTGTTGGCACTCCGTTGAGAGTCCACTGGCGGAACGTTGGTAGCTCGGCCGGCAATTGTCTTCTGCGAGAGGATGCTGACATCGTACCGCTTGCCGTCCGTTACTTCCACCATCGAAGGTATGTTTCAGAGGCCCGGCTTCTTTGAATGTGGCTCACGCGCGTTACGCTTCATGGACGAAGCGTGCAGACAGAGGCGAGCCCACGGATGGCATAGCGGTCCCACTGATAAGAGGCGATCATCCGTGGGTCCGCCATGCCATCCGTGGGGCTTGAATCACACCGATTTCTACGCAGGAGGCGGTTAATACGGCAGCAGGACTATTCCATCGGCATCCCGACGGAGTTACGTTGATAGGGTCTAATACGGAGCATTGGCAAGACTTCCGAATTGAGAGGACGACTATGCGCACTATTACTGTATCACATTTGACGCGTCGCCGTTTCCTGAAAGCGAGCGCCGGGACGATCGGAGCGGCCATGGCGCCGATGGTCGTTCCCGACAGCGCACTGGGCTTGAGCGGCATTGTCGCTCCCAGCGAGCGGATCACGCTGGGCGGCATCGGCATTCGCAACCGGGGTGGCTACGTCCTTAGCTTCATGCTGGCACAGCCCGACGTGCAGTTTGTCGCCATCGCCGACGTCAGGGCCGACCGGCGTGAGGCCGTCAAAGGTATTGCCGACAACAAGTACGGCAACAACGATTGTGACACGTACCGCGATTTCCGTGAATTGCTTGCTCGCGACGATATCGACGCCGTGTTGATCGCCACCGGCGACCGCTGGCACGCTCACGCGTCGATGATGGCGGCCGAGGCCGGTAAGGACATCTATTCCGAAAAACCGTGCGCCATCACGCTTAGCCTGGCCCGCACGTTGGCCGACACGATTCGGCGTCATGGGCGCGTGTTTCAAGCGGGCACACAGCGGCGGACCGTCAGCAATTTCGTCCAGGCTGTCCACTGGGCGCAAGACGGAAAGCTCGGCAAACTCCATACGCTTCATGCTTCGATCTACCGACTGCGCGACAGCCACGATTGGCTGCCGGCCGAACCCGAACCGCCGAAAGACGTGGTCGACTGGGACATGTGGTTGGGACCGGCGCCGTGGCGGCCTTACAACCAACGGTATGTCGACGGCGGATGGCGAGGATATTTCGATTTCGATTCCGGCGCCACGCTCCACGACTGGGCAGCGCACACCCTGGATCTCTGCCAGTGGGCCAACCAGGCCGATAACACAACGCCCATCGAGTTCGAACCGATCGACGTCCCGGACGACAACGTGATTGTCGGCCGGTACGCGAACGGCGTGAAGGTCGTGCTGCGCTATTCGGGATGGCTCGGGCTGGGGACGTGTCCGGTGAGGTTCGAAGGCGACGAAGGCTGGATCGAGACGGGTGACACCGGACAAACGGCCGTCTATCCCGACTCGCTGCGATCCGAACTGGCACCCCCTCCGGCCGAACGCGGAACGGCACCCAAGAACCATGTCCGGGATTTCCTCGACTGCGTGAAATCGCGAGCCATGCCGGCGGCCAATGCGGACATTACCGCCCAATCGCACATCGCCTGCCACGCCGCCGCCATCGCATACCGGCTGGGACGCAAGGTGACGTTTGATCCGACGAAGGAAGAGTTCATCGGCGACGAAGAAGCCAACCGCATGCGAACTCGCGCCATGCGCGAGCCGTGGACAGTGTAGGAACAAACCGGGATATTGATTTGGCTTGGCGAATGATATGAACACGGGAGACACAGGAATGCTTTGCTTGAGACGATTATATCACGATCGGTTTGAAGGGTCCGCTGGAGTACAGCCTTTAGGCTGCATAAGACAGGCTGAAGCCTGGACTCCAACAGCCTGCCGTGCGGTGTCTATGATTCTCACGGTCACGTGTCTGTTGGCGATGAACACAGAATCGCTGTTCGGGCAGACCGCCAAAGAGACGCCGCAAGATGAAGCCGCCCGGCTGGTTGCCGTTCTGAAATCGGACGCCTCGGTGTTCGACAAAGCGAAGGCATGCCAACGTCTGGCCGTTATCGGCAACAAGGAGGCCGTGCCGGCGCTAGCCGCCTTGCTTGCGGACGAGAACCTGTCGAACTATGCCCGGTGTGGACTGGAGGCGATTCCCGATCCGGCTGCGGACGACGCGCTGCGCGAGGCGCTGGGCCGACTTGACGGAAACCGTTTGATTGGTGTGATCAGTTCGATCGGTCGAAGGCGGGATGCCAAAGCCATCGACGGCCTGACGAAGCGACTTGACGACGACGATCCAGCGGTGGCAGCGGTTGCGTTCAAAGCGCTCGGCTATATCGGCAACGCCCCGGCAGCCGGAATCCTGCAGAATGCCTTGCCCGAAGCCGCCCCTAACCTGCGTCCTGCCGTGGCCAGCGCCTGCCTGCTCTGCGCCGAGGGCCTTCTTAAGCGAGGTCAGCGCGACGAGGCGTTGGCCTTGTACGACACGTTGCGCAAGGCAGATGTTCCCAAACACGCGGTCATGGCCGCGACTCTGCAGGCGATCGTCGCTCGTGGAAACGATGGCATCCCGCTCTTGGTTGAACAGCTCGAATCGGACGACGAAGCGAGATTCCGCAACGCGATCTATGCGGCCCGGAGTCTCGGCGGCGGTGTGTCGGATGTGTCGGATGTGCTGATGACGCAGTTCGACAAGCAGCCTGCGGCACGCCAGGTCTTATTACTTCTCGCGCTAGGCGATATTGGTGACAAGACGGCCTTGCCAACGATCTTGAAGGCAGCCAAGACCGGTACCGGCGAACTGCGCGTCCAGGCAATTCGCCTTTTGGCGACATTTGGAGATGCTTCCGTCGTGCCCATGCTGTTTGATGCTGCCGCCGAGTCGGACGAGTCCATCGCGCAAGCCGCCAAGTCCACATTGGCTGCCCTCAAAAACAAGGAAGTTGACTTGGCGATTGTAGAGATGCTCGACACGGCCGACGCCGGAACTCGCCTGTTGGCCATCGAGTTGGCTGGCCAACGCTGTATCGGTCCCGCCGCGCCAGCACTGTTGAAGCTGGCCGATGACCCCGAGGCGAGCGTTCGCCTGTCGGCCATCGGAGCGTTGGGAACAACGATCGGCATTGAGCACTTCCCCCGACTCCTGGCCCGGATACCGGCTAAGAAGACGCCCGACGAAGAATCCGCTGTGAAAAGGGCGATCCAGGTGGCCTGCGCCAGGACGCCGGATCGGGAGGTGTGTGCCGAGCAACTTTCGCAGGTCATGTCGGGTGCACAGACTGAGGTGAAGATCTTTTTGCTCGAGCAACTCGCAACGGTCGGCGGAACCAAATCGCTCGCAACGATTGTCGCTGCAGCGCGAAGCGAGGAAGACGCCATCCAGGACGCCGCGACCCGAGTGCTTGGCGAATGGATGAGCGCCGACGCCGCGCCTGAACTGTTCGATCTGGCTAAGACGCTGACGCACAAGAAGTACAGGATCCGAGCACTTCGCGGCTACATCCGCATCGCTCGGCAACTGAGTGCATCGCCGGAACAGAGTGTGGAAATCTGCCGGAACGCGTTGGCCATTGCCGATCGCGACGACGAACGGACGTTAACGATAGACGTGCTTGGTCGCGTGGCGACCTCGGAGGCACTGACGGTAGTTGTTACCTGTTTGAACGACGATCGCCTGAAAGGACGCGCGGCCGGTGCGGTTATCGCCATCGGTGAGAAACTCGTCCAAACGTCTCCGGGGCAAGTGGCCAAGGCAGTCGGGCAGGCTCTCCCCGCCGCCAGCAATCCAGCGTTGACCGATCGGGCCAGCGTGCTGCTTGCGCAGGCCGAGCGATTGTCCTCGGCCAGCGGCGACGAAGAAGGATTCGTTTCGATCTTCGACGGCAAGACGATGAAGGGCTGGGAAGGAAACCTGGACATGTTTCGCATCGAGGACGGTGCGATTGTCGCCGGAACAATGAAGGGCCGCATCCCCCGGAACGAATTCCTCTGCACTGAGAAGGAATACGAGAACTTCGAACTACGACTTCAGTTCAAGCTAGTCGGCGAAAGGCCGAACGCCGGAGTTCAAATCCGCTCGCGGCGAATCCCGAACCACAACGAAGTGTCCGGCTACCAAGCCGACCTGGGTCCTGGTTGGTGGGGTTGCCTCTACGACGAATCGCGACGCCGAAGAGTCTTGGCCGGTCCCGAAACGCCGGAGAAGCGAGCCGAGCCGGTCCGCGCGAACGATTGGAACGACTACCGGATTCGCTGCGAAGACAAACGCATCCAACTTTGGATCAACGACATACGGACGCTGGACTACACCGAAGAGGACACGGACATCGAGCAGAAGGGCATTATCGGAGTCCAAGTCCACTCTGGCGCCCCAATGGAAGCTTGGTATCGCAAGATCCGCATTAAGGAACTGTAGAGCAGACGCGTAGACTATCAGTAGACTCGTTTAACCGCAGTGCCCAACGGGCCGCGCGTGGGAGCACCCGTTGCGTTATCCGTAGATCGCAGCGTCGAGAAAGGACACAGTACAACGTTTCCGCGAACGCGCGGGCCGTTGCAGCCTGCTGAATTACTAGCTGATAGCATTCCTAAGTCTTTATTCCTTGGTTGAGTTCGACCCGGTTTCGACCAGAACTTGTGACGAAGAATAAGGAGTTACGTTCGCTAGCTTGCTAGTATTCCAGCAGGCTGCGTTGGCCCTGCGGTTAAACGGATTTATGCGTCTGCCCTGTAATCGGGAGAAAGGCTCTTGGAGGCCGCTTCTTGGGAGGACCACCATGGCGGAACCCATCGCGTATCTGAATGGTCGGTACGTTTCGAATTCGCAGTGTGTCCTGCCGATCTATGACGCCGGGATCGTGCTCGGAGCGGCGGTGACGGACTTGCTGCGTACGTTCCGCGGCGAGCCGTATGCGGCGAAGGAGCATGTTCATCGGTTCTTCGAGTCGGCGCGTTACGCGTACATCGATCTTGGAATGACCGAATCGGAGATGCTGGAGATTGTCGAGCGGCTCGTCACGCACAATTTGGAAGTCTGGCCGGAACGCGAATTGGCCATTGTGTTCTACGCGACCGCCGGCGAGTTTCCGGTGTATGCCGGCTCCGCGGGAATGGCCGGATCGCAACAGGCAACGGTATGTCTGCACTGCTTTCCGCTGCCCTTCGAGCTGTGGAAACCGGCTGTGGCGGATGGCGTGCACGTCGTCACACCCGCGCAGCGACACGTACATCCGAATACCCTCAGCAGCAAGGTCAAACATCGCAATCGCCTGCACATGTGGATTGGGGACCACCAGGCGCATCTGGTCGATCCCAAGGCGGTGGGTCTGTACCTGGATCTGGACGGCAATGTGACGGAGACCGGTGGGGCCAACTTTGTTATCCTCAAGCAGGACACGATCGTCAGTCCGAATCGCAACAATATCCTCTGGGGAGTCTCGCTGGATACCGTGCGCCGCCTGAGCGGCTCGCTGAGTTTGGAATTCTGCGAACGCGACATCCAGATCCATGATGTTGTGAACGCCGACGAAGCGTGGTTGTGCACCACGCCGTACTTCTTGGCACCGGTGGTGAAGATCAATGGTCTGACCGTCGGCACCGGTCGTCCGGGCCCCGTGTGGCGACGGATGGTCGATGCCTTCAGCGACGAAGTCGGTGTGGACATCGTCCAGCAGATCCTCGATTCTTCGACGTGAACGCCCTCGATCAGGAAAGGAAAACCACATGAAGACAGAGACATCCAATGTCCTGCGCGGAGCCCTGATGAGCGTGCGTTGCTGCTTGCTGAGTCTGGCTGTCTTCCTGACTCCGGTTCTGCCATCGCTGGGCCAGAGCGAAAGTCACTTGGCGGGTCACTGGAAACTCGACGAGAACGACCAGGGCCACCTCGTCGCCGATACGTCGGCGGGCAAGCTACACGGCAGTTTCAGCGGGACCACGGCGGAACACTCCGTCGCGGGTATGGTCGGGCGGGCTATCCGGTTCCCGGCGACCGGCTCCATTCGCCTTGAAAAAAATGCCGCCGCGCTGGGCAAGCTGACCGA
>JADHUC010000013.1 GCA_016784735.1 Pirellulaceae bacterium
CTTGTTTTTCTCGCCCGATGATATGCGCGAATTGGTGTTGGCCAGCCACCAGGCACTGGCCCGGTTGGTCCACAACGCCGGGCGGCTTTACCTGCTGCATTCGTGCGGCAACCTACGCACCATCATGGAAGACCTGATCGAGGACGTGAAGATCGACGGCAAACACAGCTTCGAAGACACGATCGAGACGATCGAGAACGCGAAGCGCGCCTATGGTGATCGAATCGCCGTCTTAGGCGGGATGGACGTCGATTTCCTCTGCCGTAGCGACGAAGGAGCCATCCGTGATCGCGTTCGCCGGACGATCGACGCTTGTCAGCCGGGAGGCGGCTTCTGCCTGGGCACCGGAAACACGGTCGCCAACTACATCCCGCTCGACAACTATCTGGCCATGATCGACGAGTGCCGATTGTACGGTTCGTGATCCATCGTCGCGGCGAGACGATTGATCGCGTTGGGACACTGGGGCTAAGGATCGGCGAATCGATACTTGTCGCAGATTGACTGTGGGGCACGTTTCCAACGTGCCTGGCACGATGGAATCGTGCCCCACCTATTTCGGCGCCGATCTCAAGGACGTTCGATCACCGGTGCCGTCTTGACTCGCGGTTGAACCGGTAACTGGTCGATGCCGGCAAACTGAGGATCACCAAGGGCACGAAGCTCCGATTCGCCCATGAAGGGGCAGTCTGCGTCCACCCAGGCGATCAAACGTTGAAGGCTGACCGGATCGACCCGCACGTCGTAGTGCTTTCCGCTGCTGGCGATGTCGACCAAGCGGCTTCTGTAGGAAAGATGCTGCATGGGCCGCAGCGTCGCGTAGCCTCTGGGATCGTTGTGGCCGGCCATGGTCTGCACTGGGATTGGGGCAGCGATCCCGTAGCCCGGTTGGCCCGGCTCCGGAAGCGGGCCGCGACCTGATGGAGCCCAAGCGGCCGAGCCTACGAGGGTCAGGTACGGTTCCTTGAAGACATCCCATCCCGGTCGCAAGGTCAGGTCGATGGCGGCGCGGGCATCGGCGTCTTCCCGGTGGCACTTGACGCAGTAACGGTCCAGCACCGGCTGGGTAAATCGCTCGTAGCTGATGCTTTCAGTACCCCAAGGTGGCAGATCGATTTCGCTGGGCAGGCGGCCGAAGACTTGGCCCACCCGGGTCGTCGGCGTCGTGCTATGCATCTCGTGGCAGCCGACACATCCGCGCGTCTCTCCCGGCATCAAGCCCGTGAACGATCGCATGGTTTGCAGCGCTCGGTGTTGCTCGTCCAGCAGTTGGAAATAGAGGGCTTTCCCAGCCGGGGCTTCGAAATACACCGAGCCGTCCTGCTCGACCGGCACGGTCGAAACGATCCGTTTGACGGCCTCTTCCTGGATGATCGAAACAGGCGGGCCGGACAGTCGAAACGTCTTGCGCCACGTGGAGTACGTCTTGGCGTCCTGCTGGACGACCCGCAGGTATTTCGCCGTACCCCGCGGTAAATCGGGAACACCCTGGTAGACGTCGGCGCTGTAAAACAGCCCCGGCTCGACCGGCTTGCGACTGCCGCCGGTCCCCGGCCAGTTGACGAGATCCGGGTGTCGCGAAGGCACAGGGCGTGGCTTCACCGGCAGCGCGTACCAGGCGTTGTAGGCCCCTTCGTAAATCAGCTCGCGATTGCCGTACACGTCCATCAGATACAAACGGAACTTGTCTTCGAGGCCGCGGGCCGAGACCAGAAATTCCTCCTGCGAAAGCGGGTACGCCCCCATGTAGCCCGTATAGCGGCCCGAGGCGTGATAGTCCGCCCGTTCCCGCGGGTCGACGGGCGGGTCGGGCACCTCGGCCCAGCGTAAGTCGCAGGTGACTTTGGTCAGGCCGTCGGGGAAGTTGGTGCCGGCGCGCGGATCGACGATCCCAACGGACCCGGAGAACCAGTCGTGATGACCGACGCCAACAAACATCACACGATCGCTGCCGGGGATCGGCCGTGGCTCGGCCAGGTGATCGGGCCAGACGCTCTGATTGCCCCAGAAGACGCGGGTGCCTGTGCCGTCCTGGTTCGTTGTCCAGAGGCTTTGAACCCGCATCAGGTCTTTGTCCGTGTATTCCCAGCGGGAGTAGATCACGCGGCCGTCGCCCAAAAGTGCCGGCACGAAATCGGGCTCGCTGTTGCGACTGATCAAGTAGACATTACCGCCGTCGGCATCGCAGCGAGCCAGTACGTAGGAGTAGATGTACGGTCCACATCGGACGTAGGTGTTTCCCCGTGTGGTGGTAAACACGATATGACCGTCGGGCAAGTAGACGGGATCGATGTCGTCGTATTGGCCGCTGGTGAGCCGACGCAGGCTCGTGCCGTCAAGATTGATTTCGTACAGGTGAAAGCTGGCCTCGTCGTGAGCCTTGTAGCAGAACAAAACACGGTTGGCATCGAAAGAAAGACCCGGACGCCAGAAGCTGCCCGGTCCGTTGGGAAAAAGCTGGCGGACGCGGCCATCGGGATGCAGTCCCTCCAACACCAGCAGCCGGCCGCCGGGAATTGCCCGGTGGCCCATGCGATGGATCGCCTGGTGTTTCCATTCGGGACCCTGCGGGTACGGCTGGTCGATGAACAGAATTTGCGAGAAGTCCAAAACCGGATTCTTGAACATGATTCGCCGTTTGACGCGGCGTACGGCAAGGTAGAAATCCTCGGCGTCCTCAGCCGTGTGTTCTCCGTGCTGGATTGCCGCGCCGCGCTTTTCCAGAGCGTCCAATTCACGCAGTTCCTCGGACCAACTCGTCGCCTCCGGCCCCTGCGTTATGACGCCGCTGGTTGTTGGAGTCCAGGCTTCAGCCTGTCTTTTCCAGCCCGAAAACTGTACTCCGGCGGACATTTCAAGCCGGCTACGGTATAGTCTCGCCGCCAGCCGTTTCGCCCATCCGATCTCCTGGAGCCCCCGCGCGACACTGGGCCTATCGTCCGCCTGAAACAGCCAGTCGCGACGAAGGACGGCGGTCGCGTCATCGGCGGTAAGCGTGCGCGTTTCAGGTGTCGACGGATTCTCTACGAGGACCGGCAAATAGCCATTGTCGATGACCACCATCCGGCGGCTGTCCTCCGCAACCGTCAACTCGTACTTCGCGGCCAGGTAGTCGCGCGTTTGCCGTCGTTCGGCTTCATTCAAGGCCCGATTGTAGATCAGAACCTCAGCAATCTCGCCCTGCAGAAACTCCCCGGCCGGCAGACTTTGGGGCGAGGCGCCGATCAACAGATCGCGATCGTTCGCACGGATACCACCGTCCAGGCTTTGCACCCCGTCGATCCTTCCGTTCAGAAGACCGCGGAGGCGCTTGCCATCGAACGCAATCTCCACAATCGCAAGCCGCTGGCGGATGTTCCCGTCGTATCGGAGATAGCCGTTCTGGCCGGGCGTGGAATATCCGAGGCCCAGATGCGGCCACGGACTGACTTGGCCTCCATGGACGGCAATGCCGTAACCCGACCATGGCTGCGAGAAACTGTTCTTGCCGAACAACCACATGTTAGCCGAGTTGCCGTAGGCTTTGGCAACCACAAACGCAGTGATGTGCGACAGCCTCAGAGAAGTTCCGTTTCGCACCGATAGAAATTGTCGCTTTGCCACATTGAATCGGACCGTGCTCGGCGCGGCCCCGCGTTGCGAGCGTGTCTTGAAACTGCGAGAAACCTGCGATTCGGCTGTACGATGGGCCTCCGAGCCCGTCGATTGTCCAGAATCTCCCTGTTTCGACGGCCTCGGAGGGCCATCGTACGGATTTGACCACACACCCTGAGAGTAGGTTGGCTGGCGGTCAGGTGTTGCTTGCATCGCATGATTAGCGTGTTCGCTCTTGTCCCTCCAGCGGACAACCGCCGCACCAGAGGCCAGGTTGTTGCCGCTTTTGCCGTCCCCGTCGATATCCTGCGCGTCCAACCAAAGAATAAGATCCGGCCCACGGACCGGGCCCGCGCACACGGCAGTGCCGCAAAACATGACCACAACCAACGCGACTGTCGCCAGCGTGATCAGCACCCCTGTTCCAGGCTGAAAGCAGGACACTCTGCGTTGCCAAGCTTCACAGTCACCGTACGCGTCGGCTATCATGGCAAATCCCCAAAGCCAGCCCCGGTTCTTTGACGCTTTTCCTCGATTTCACCGCCATTCTAGCTGGCAAA
Source organism: Pirellulaceae bacterium (assembly GCA_016784735.1). Lineage (GTDB taxonomy): Bacteria > Planctomycetota > Planctomycetia > Pirellulales > Pirellulaceae > JADHUC01. Next base: position 4,155 of record JADHUC010000013.1, read on the forward strand.
ACGGTAATCGCAAAGGTTCGCGGATCACACTGCGCGGAAAGAAGTCCTGTGCGCTGAAATCACACATCATTAACGGACTGGTACAATACTGGTAGAATTACGGCATCGTCCGAGTGCCCGATAGAATTCGGATTGTCTCGCTTCTTCAAGGACTTCGCTCATGCAACTGCTAGATATACCCGCGGCGATTCCAGACAGAATAGAGCATCTACTTCGTCCGATTGTCAAATGTCCGCCAAGCGAGGCGCCCGACAGTTCGAGAAGCGGTTGGGATCGTATCGAGTCACAGCTTGTCGAATGGGAACAACACCCCGATCAGTTAGAAGACGACGGGCTCGAGCCGCCCAATCATGAAACCACCCCTTTGATTCGTGAGGTTTGTCACGCTCTTCGTGCCCTGGCTGTGGATCCACCGTCGCGCTTGGTCCCGAATTGCGAAGCCGGCGCCGTGTTCGAATGGCGAACCGCGTCCTTTTTGTGGTCGGTCGAGGTGGAACGGGATGGAGTCTTGGAGCTTTCCGAGTTTCGAGCCGGTCGGTTGGTCCTACGGTATCGACTGGCGTGAATTCCATTGGTGCAGGGCGGAAGAGGGCAGATTAACGGGAGCGGTCTAATTTCCGTCGGGCCATACAACACTCACCACAATCCGGGTGCGTACAGTCGCAATCCGTGAACGCCCACGAGTGAATATGCGAAAACGCTTGAGCAGTGATCTAACCTTTGCGTATAAGTTTGTCTTCCCGCCCCTCTTCGTTGGGATGCCGGCAATCTGGGCTGGATGCCTTGTGCCAAGACTGGGTTGGATACAGGCCATGATCGCTGCGTTACCACTCTGGTTGCTAGCCCTGCCAGTGGTTTGCATGCTGTCCCGGTTGAAGTCGGTGATCGCCACGGATCAATGCTTGGTGGTAGGGAACTACTTCAAGAAAGTCGACATCGCGTACGGGAGCGTCTGCAATGTTCGTGAATACCGAATAAGTGGAATCAGTGCGGTTTCCGTGCATCTTACATGCCGAACGAGGCTCGGTTGCAGCTTTCTGTATTTGACTCCTGGGCACACGTACTTCTACCTACCGTTCGGTCGGGAGCACCCAGACATTGCGTTTCTCCGGCGGCGGGTCCGTGAAGAAGGCGGTACAGCGTGAACAGCGCATAGGTGATGATACCGCGGGCAATTGACCAGGACGGGGCTAATCGGCAATGCTAAGCAGAACATGGGGAATCAACAAGGTCTAGAAAACTACATCTGTCCCGTTTGCCTTCGTTCTCGTCTGGCGCCACGCTTTCATGTCTTTGATGGTTTTTTTGCCTCCGCCGTGAATCAGTCCAATCCGGCCGGTGGCGGCATCGGGGAGACTGAAGCATTCGATTAGGATGTCGTTCAGGTAGAACTCGAGTAGCGAGTGCTTCAATAACAGGCGAAACCGAGCGGCGCGGCCGAACTGCATCTCGCGGTCTATCTGCTTTTCGACAACAAAGCCGGTGCCGTCACCGTTCATCTTTCCCAGGTGCGCGACGCCTTTACCGTCGATCAGCACGGCTGCTCCCTGGCCTTTGCCGCATTCGACGTAGAGGCCGACGGAAGGGATCTGGCCGGTTGCGGGCAACGTCACGTTGCCTTCCATGATCATGCCGGTGTCCACGTCAAACGTGTTGCCGAGCATCGCGATCGTGCCGGTCTTACTTTCTTCATTCGTGGCCAATTGGACTGGGACGGGATCGCCTTTCAAGGCTTCGTTCGCTTTCCACCAGCCGAGACGAAACGTGCCGTCATCGTCAATCACGGTGGACTTCAACGGTGAGAAGTACACCCAACGGTCGCGGGCAATCGAGTGGTGGTTGACCAGTACGCCGTCGGCCGAAGGGAAGAACCTGGCGAAGTAGGTGTGGCCGGAGAGGAACTTGAAATTCTTCTCGGCGGCGTGGAAAGGTCCTTCGGGGCGTTCGGCCACCAGTGTGACCATCATGCCTTTCGTGCCGAACATCATGAAGTATTTGTCGCCGATTTTCTCGATGGCACCGACCTCGCCTCCGCCGACGCCGTGCACTTTGGGCGGCGGCAGCGCCGTCCATCGTGCGCCGTCTATCGTCTCGCCAAAGCCGAAGCGTCCGCCTGTTTCAGGCTTGGGCGTGGCCGTCCAGTAGCCGTACAACCCGCCGCCGGGACGCGGTATGGTCCAGATGCAATCCCAGCGGCCGTTGGGCTCGTACCAGCGCGTGTCCTGCTTGAATTCGTATTCGTCGCCAAGACGGGTCCAATGCAGCAGGTCCGTCGATTCGGCGAAGAAGATGGTTTGCCGCGGGCCGCGCCATTCCGAGAAGTTCATGAAGAATTTGCCATCGTTTTCGAAATGGGGTGACTTCCACGTCGATCCCGTGCCCATCCAAGTGACACCTTCCGCTTTAGATAAGATGCGACCGCGTTCGTGCCAATAGACGCCGTTGGTCGAAGTAGCCATCGAGATGTTGTCCCAGCGAGCACCTGCATTGGCAAGATAGTACAGGTAATACGTCCCGTCGCGGAAGAACAGCCACGTGTCCCACATCCGACCGGTGTCCCTGGAGTGCGGGCGGAAGAACATCCCCTCGACGGCCAGCTTGCGCGGCCGAAAGCACTCCAAATAGGCTGTCTTGCCATCCAAATGCAGCTTGCCGCCGGCGATCCGTGTGGCTCCGTGCAAGGTGCTCTTCGTGAAGGTCCCCATCGCGTCGACCGCCGTGCCATCCTCGAAGGTCCACTGGGCGATTGGTTTGGGGATCGAATCGCTGTTGGGCTTCAGAGCGGCAATCGTTTCCGCATCAAGAGCCGTGTCGTAGACCCGAGCCTCTTCGATTGCCCCGGCCAGAAAACCAATCTCGCCCATGTGGCCGACGTACCGCAGGCCGATCAGCACCGTTGCGTCGTCGTTGAACGACTGCGGCTTGTCGATTGCGTAACGGGCGTACTGCTTCGTGTCACGGTAGATCGTAATAATGTCTCCGGCGTAGACGATCGCGACCTTGACGGTCGTTGTGCCATCAGCCGCTTCCTGCGGATACGCCGACTGATCGTCCGGAGTGCGCCGAAAGAAGTCACTTCCGGCCATCCATTTTCCCGGCGCCCGTTCGCCAAGAACGATCGCATCAAAACGTTCCTGATCGTCGATCAACGTAAGAGCGCTGCCGCCCCGTTGCGACAGATCGGCCAGACCGACCCAAGCCACCAGCGTCTTGTCGCGGATGGTCAGGGCCCGCTCGCCGTTGGCTGCAAGCGGAGCAAACAAGCCGACCGTCAACACCAAAACGATCGTCTTCATGGTTTCCCAATGCAATACAGGCATTGATCCGACCGTAGGAAAAGCTGGCCGTCGCAGGGTGTGATCGAGGCACGGAAGAGTTCGCCATCCGTAGCGCCGACGGTGTTTGTCGTGACGATCTTCTCGTCCGATTTGGGATCGACCACGACCGTGTCACCCGACTCGGTGATGAAGAACGCCAAGCCGTCGTAAGACACGGGCGAAGCGGACACCTGCCCACCGAGGCGATTGGTCCAGAGTTCACTGCCGTCGCCTGTGTTGTACGCGGTCAGGATACCGCCTCGCAGGCCGGCGACCAGCATGGTATCACCGACGACGATGGGCGACGGCAGATCGCGTCCACCTCGACGCGCGATCCACAATCGCCGGCTTTCCGTGACATCGCCGGTCCCGCCGGGCCGGACGCAGTAAGCTCCGCCACCGGACAAGCCATTCACCGCGTACAACAGACCGCCGGCCGGCGTCACCGTCGGAGTTCCGCGCCCGCTCTCACAGCGGCAGTTCCATAGTTCTTTGCCGGATTCCGGGTCGTACGCGATCAACCCGGTATGACCGTTGACGACGATCTGATCGCGTCCATCCAGCTTGATCAAGATAGGCGAACTCCAACCGCGATGAACCGGTCGTTTGGTCTTCCAGACTTCGTCGCCCGTCTTCTTGTCCAGTGCAATGATGTAGGCATCCTGATCCGAGTCGCAATTCTGAATGACCACGTCGCCGACCAACAAGGGAGAGGCGGCCGTTCCCCAGGGCCCTTCGAACCAACCCAGACTGCGAGACCAGACGAGTTCGCCATCGACGGTGTAGCAGAAGAGTCCTCCGCCGCGTCCAAAGAAAGCGTAGACGCGCTGGCCGTCCGTCGCACACGTCGCGGATGACCAGCCATTCATGCCGTGCGATCGTTCCGGTTCACCCGTCCAAGCGATGTTCTGCCAGAGGATGGCGCCGTCGGTTCGACCGACACACATCACCATGCGTTGTTTGCCTTGATCGAGGGCGCTGGTAAGAAAGATGCGATCGCCCCAGATCGTCGGCGACGAGTGTCCGCGCCCCTTGAGCGGCGTCTTCCAGAGCACCGAGTCTTTGTTCCACTCGTGAGGAAGTCCCATTTCCTGCGAATGGCCATCTGCCGCAGAGCCGCGCCATCGCGGCCAATTCGACTCGCCATGGACTCCGTTCACGCCGGACAAGCCTATTGCTATCGCACAAAGAACAATAACGCAGTTTCGAGCGGGTGCTTTCATGTGGGTTTTACTCTCCAGGTTGGTCTGTCAATGATGCTTCGAAGGATGATGCGATTCAGACGTAAGCCAATTTGGCGCGATAGACCGGGGGTAGCGTCTTAATCTTAATCGTACTCTTAATCTTAATCCCCTACGCGATTGTATTTTGGGCGGCGGATTAAGATTAAGAGTACGATTAAGAGAAATTGGCCTTCGATGCCTTACGTCTGAATTGCTTCGAAGGATGATGCGGCGGGCGTAAAGGGGACACCCGACCTTTGGTACGCCATTTCTGTCCACTTGCCCAGAGGAACAAGAATAACACAAACCGGGCCGCGTTGCCTACGATTCATGCGTCGGCCATTCAATCGGTCTGTGTGCCTCTTTCAAGGTGATCGCCAGTGGGTCGTAGGGCCAGCGTGCCTTGGTTCAAATAACTGCATGTGCACCAACTCGCGGCATCGGGCATCATCAGAACACCCCCAGCGGGAATGGCGGCAATCCAGCAGCCTGGCCGAATCCCTCCGTAGTTCTGTGTCTCCGATGAAGCCGTCAGATCGACGTAGCCGAGAGTCGCCGAACGGAAAATGAGCATGTTTCGACACCCGGCTACGATTCCACACCCGTAGGACCGTTCCAACTCGAACGGCAACTTCCGCCCGGTCAACAGATCCCACGCTCCCGGTGGGGCGTAGATCGTGCGGCCGTTCAAAACCGGCCGGTCAGCGTATTCCGCTTGAATGTTCCACAGACAGGTTCCGTTGGCGGCGTTGAATGCGGCCATTCGATTCGCTCGCTCCGACGAGCGAGACGCCTGGTGTGCCGCCTGGTATCCCATCCACAGCAAATCGTCTTCGGCCGCGTACACCAACAGCGTGCCGAAGATGTCGCGCTTGGCTTCCCAAATCTGATTGCCCGTCTTTTCGTCCAAGACGACCAAGCGTCCAAGAGGATGAACAGGCTTGTCAGGTTCCTTGGGGTCGGCGGCGTTGGGGCCAGCGGTGCCACGACGCGCTGCGACGGATTTCGCCGGTGCGACGTAGTTCAGGTCGTCCTCGATGGCGACCGGGCGATCGACCAGGTACACCCGTCCGCCGCCCAAAGCGATGGCGTTATGACGGACGGAGTGTTCTGGCGCGTACTTCCACAACAACCGACCCGTACTCGCATCCAAAGCGAACAACAGGATCGACTCCGTAAACTGGTTCCCCGTATCCCAGCGATCGGACCAACACTTGATCAGGTAGTCTTCTTTCACAAGCGAGCCGAAGAGCATTCCGTTATGATATGCGAGGTAGCCCCACTGGCCCGCCTTTACGTCAGGACGAAGCGGCGGCTTCCATCGCGCCAATTCCTTCCCGGTTGCCGCATCCAGTACGGAGCAGGCCCGGCCGTCATGGAGAAAGACGCGATCCGGACCCAGGCACACGTTCCCGCCGGTCCACGCAGCGCCAATGCTATGCTCTCGATTGTACGATGCGAGAATTCCAGGTTTAGCTAGTTCCCAAAGAACGCGACCGTTGTAAATGCTCTGTGCGCGGAGGCCGTTCAGGCCTTCGACAAACATACGGCCATCCTGGACCAACGCGGTGGGGGCTCGTCCGTGGCGGTTGACCATCAGGAGATCCGTGTCACGAAACCAGAGCATCTCGAGCCTTCCTCGCACGCGCACATCGTTCGAGCAAAGCGTGTTGGCAGGGCTTGTGTTCTGGTGAGTCCAATCTGCCGCCCCCTCCAACTCGCCTCGAACCGACACGTTCATCTCGACCGCCGAGCCGATACCAACTACGCCGCCGCAGGGACGTTGGAGCCGCCGGGCCTCGGCAATCAGTTCCGCACTAGGACTCTCCGTTACCGCCCGTCCGGATACGACAAGATCGGCACAGTAATCGGCGTAAGGCACGTCGGACAAGTCGAACCGATGCACGGTCACGCGAGTCCCGTATAAGCCGGCGCCAGCGAGTTGTTCACGTAACCTTCGCACGTTTGTCGGGTCGGGATCAACGGCGTAAACCCGAAGGTTGGTTCGCCGCGCCAACTCCAACGTCAAGCCGCCTTCGCCGCATCCCAGGTCGACGCAGGCGCCGTCGGTGAATTGAAAACGCCGCAGGAGTTCGTCGGCCGCTGCGGCATAAGGCGACTTGATGGCGGGTGGCAACGATTCGCGGACGGTCTGAATGACCACTGGCGGCTGGGCGCCGAGTTCGTCGAAGCAGTAGATGATCCCTTGATCGGTGCTCACGTAGAGCTGCCCGCCGGCAACCGCCAATCCGTGCGCAGTGCCTTCCACTTCGGCCGACCAAATCGCTTGGCGCGTGGGGATATCGACCAACGTGACTTTCCCTCGTCCTCCAACAATCACCTGATCCGCGGCCACGATCAAAGCCGCGGCTTCATGTTCCAGCGCGGGCGTTGTCCACGCTGTCGAATTCATACGGACCTCGGGCGGGCGTAGATCCTGCGGCAACGGCGCTGGAGGCTCGGCGTCAAACGCGACGTCGATTTCCCAGACTGGTGCTGTGAGTCTGGTGACTTGCTGCTTGTTTCCTTTCCTGTCGACGACATCGCGTTGGACTGTCAGGTGACCGCGATCCAGGGCCAGGACCTTGTCGCCGGTCGCGTGTACGACGTAGTCGGGATGGACCGACACGTGCAGGCCGATCTCGCCGATCCTCTGTCCGCCCTTGATCGCGTACACCATTCCGCCATTGGCGAAGTTTCCATCTATCGCCACGATGTCGGCCCCGCCCTGTTGTTGGTGTGCCTGCAACTGAAAATATCGCAAACGTCCGTCGTCCCGATTCAGGACAGCCGGCACGGCACGACCCGTTGGTATCAGAAGAGCATCGCCACCCACGGCAAGATAGCCCTGGGCCGAAATGCCGCTTTTGGCCCGAGCCGTCGAATGGGGTTGGTCCATTTCGATCGAACCGGAATTGTCATTCACCCAGAGCACATCGCCGCCGATGGGGTCGAGGGCGTACAGGAAGATGCCTTCGCTGGGCCAAATCCCGGTGCCGAAATAGACCACGTCGTCAACCACAACCGGGCCGCCACGCGCGGGCCACCGAGAGACCATCCGGTCGTTGCCCAGCAGCATGTCGTTCCGCGGGCCGCCTCGCCGTTGCCAAAGCACTCTTCCGTCGTCGATGGACAAACAGTAAATGTGGCCATCGTCACTGGTGACGAACAGCCGGTCCTTCCATGCAACGGGTGCGAAACGCACGGGAGCATCGGCAAAGAAAGTCCAGAGAAGTCCTCCCGTGGCGGCGTCCAGGGCGTACACCTTGTCGTCCGTGGAACTGCCAAAACAAAGGACTCCGCCCGCAACGATGGGTTGGAGCGCCCGATCGAAGGCGAGTCGATTGCGTGTCGGCCATGCCGGCGATGGCTTCTGAGCCGCTCGGTAGACCCAGCGGAGCTTGGGCTGCCGCGGCAGCCGGTCCGTCGTGAATCCGCTACGTGCCGCGTCAGCTCGAAACATGGGCCAATCGTCCGCGTTGGCGGACGACACGATTGCTACCATGACAACCAGGAAAAGTCTCAGTCCAACCATTCTGTTCTCCTAAATCTGTCGAATTACCCGCGGCACATTGTCCCATAGTTGTCGCGAGGATCAATGATCGCGCGAGGAATCCCCCTATTGTCGCGGTCACGCCACTGAGCGCCCGGAGCCATGCCCAACCAACCACACTCGACATCGGCGAATTGAAATCTGACTCATTGTGTGATAGGACATTGACGCTCGTTTTCTGTTCAACACGTAAACTGCAAATATTGCAATGAGGAACAAGATCATGAAACCGACGTGTGTATGGCTCGCCACGTGTTTTCTTATTGGCCCGCTTGTTGGTCCTTCAGTTTCTGCCAACACGGAGTTGAGGAAGATCGTCCAAGAGAAAGGGATCACCGGTGGCATCATCGTCCATCTGGACTGCGGCAGCGGCGAACGCACGGCTGCATTGCGTTTTGGGGACCGGTTCCTTGTGCAGGGACTTGACCGAAGCCCCGAGAATGTCTCCGCGGCTCGCGCCAGACTCCGTGCCGAACAGGCCTACGGTCCGGTGACGATCGCTCTGTACAACGGTCGGCAGCTACCTTACATCGACCGATCCGTGAATGTGGTGGTTGCCGAAAACGAGCCGACCGTGTCCGAGCAAGAGATGCTTCGCGTGCTCGCTCCGGGGGGGATTGTCCTCGTTCGACAAGGTGACGGTTGGCGAACGTTGACGAAGGAGCGTTCGCCGGAGACGGACGACTGGACGCATTATTTGTACGACGCCACGGGGAATGCCGTCTCGCGGGACACGGAGGTGGCGTCTCCATTTTACGTCCAGTGGTACAGCGGCCCCAAGTGGGCTCGCAGCCACGACCGGCTGACCAGCATGCCGGCCCTCGTCTCCAGCGGCGGGAAGATCTTCTACATCATCGACGAGGGACCGATCTCGGACATCATTCTGCCGGCCGACTGGAAACTGATCGCCAAGGACGCCTATAACGGGGTGACGCTTTGGAAGAGAGATATCCAACGGTGGGAAAACCACCTGCGCGCGTTCCGAGCGGGCCCAACGCAACAGCCTCGACGGCTGGTCTCTGATGGAAACCGACTGTTCGCTGCTTTGAATCTGGGTGATCCCGTGCAGGTGCTGGATGGATCCACCGGACAGACGATCAAGACGTTCGCCGGAACGGAAAACGCGGAAGAGATGGTGCTGGCCGATGGGGTCCTTTTCGTCGTCGTCGACACCTCACCGATGAAGGGAAGGGACGACACCTCACGCTACGACTTTGCCGGGCAGGACGAAAGAGGACGGACCCGCGGTTACCGCGACTACTACCAGAAGGCGATCGTTGCATTGGATGCCGAGACCGGGCGCGGTCTGTGGCGGCGGGATGATGCAGACACGGCGGCGATTATCCCCTCGACCCTTGTTGCTGACTCGGATCGAGTCTACTACCAAAACGACAACGCGATTATCGCACTGGACCGCAAGGCCGGCAAGACACTGTGGACAACGGCACGCGACAAGGTCCGGAATCGAGACTCCTACAACGCTCCGGCGTTCGCGATTGCCGATGGCGTGGTCCTGTCGGCGGACCGATCCGGCTCGCAAAACGAATCGCCCGACGCCAAGCCCTGGCTCTACTCGGCAACCGCAAAGAACAACACGGGCGAGTTGTTGGCCTTCGCTGCAACGAGCGGAGAACAACTGTGGTCGGTTCCCTGTGCCGAGGCGTACGGCGCCACGCAGGATGTGTTCGTCATTAACGGGCTAGTCTACGTCGGTCAGAATCCACGCCGACACCAAGCGGACTTCGCCCGCGCCTACGATTTGCGAACGGGCGAGGAGAAACTTCAATTGGACTCGGCGTCCGCCTTCGTTTCAAACCATCACCACCGCTGCTGGCGCAACAAGGCGACGCCGAACTTCATCCTGATGGGTCGCACGGGAATCGAGTTCATCGACGTTACCGGCAAAGACACGGTGAAGAACTCCTGGACGCGCGGAGCCTGCCAATACGGAATCATGCCAGCCAACGGTCTGGTCTACACACCGCCCCATTCCTGCGGCTGCTACATCCAAGTCAAACTCAGTGGCTTCTTCGCTTTTGCTCCCGAGAGCCAACGCCCGCCAATGAAGGAGAATCGTTTCACCGAACGATTGGTGAAAGGAGCGGCGTTTGGAGCGGTCAGCGATCAGCAGTCAGCGGTCAGCGAAGATGCTTGGCCGACTTACCGGCGCGATGCGGCTCGTAGCAGTTCCGTCGCAGCGCGGATAGAGCCGACGGTTGAGGAAAAATGGTCCGTTGACTTCGATGGACCGGTTACCAGTCCGGTTAGCGCCAATGGCGTCGTGTACTTGGCCGAGAAGGATCAACATGCCGTGTGGGCCGTATCCGCCGCGACCGGCGAGAAGCTGTGGTCGTTCGTGGCAGACGGATACATCGACTCGCCTCCGACCATCTGGCAGGGCATGGCTCTGTTTGGTACTCGAGGCGGCAGCGTCTACGCCCTGAACGCCGCTGACGGTGCGCTCGTCTGGCAGTTCCGTGCCGCCACGGCCAACGTCCAGCAGGCATACGACGGGCGGCTGGAATCGCTATGGCCCGTTCATGGCAGTGTTCTGGTGACTGGCGAAGAACTGTTTTTCGCTGCCGGGCGTTCGTCCTACGTGGACGACGGGCTCTATGTTTACAAGCTGAATCCCCGAACCGGCGAGTTGCTGGCCCAGAAGCGAATCTACTCCAGAGACGAAACGGGGCGTCCGGCCGAGGCGATTGGCGGGCGCGGGCAAAGCTACCCCGGTGGCCTGTCCGATGTCCTGTCGGCGGACGAGCAGCACGTGTTCATGCGCGACGTTACCTTCACTCGCGACGTCGAGATGCTGGAGCCAACGATTGCCCACATCCACAGCGCCGCCGGATACTTGGACGACTCCTGGGCTCATCGTACGTACTGGTTCTTCGGCACCTACATGGCCGGCGGCTACGGCGGTTGGGGCCGAGAAGGAAACCAGAAGTACTCGGGGAGAATCATGGTTCGCGACGGGGATGACCTGTTTGCGTACGGCCGGACGAACTACTTCAACGATTTCACCAGCGCGCCGAAGTTAGGTCGATACCGGGAACAGGGCCTCTACCAACTCTACGCCGCGTCAATCCAACCCCGGCAACAGTCCCAGCCGCCGAAGCCGAAGGCAAAGCGAGCCAAGAAAGGCCCGGCCGTGCGATACACGTGGACCGCCTCGGTTCCCGTCTACGTGCGCGCGATGGTGCTCGCGGAAAACGCCCTCTTCGTTGCAGGTCCAAAACACATACTAAAGGACGAAACCGCCGACGATCCGCAGACCCTGGCAGCACAGACAGCCTGGTTCAAGGGAAAGAAGGGTGCCGAGATTCACGCCGTCTCGCCGGAGTCAGGAGAAATCCTCGCCTCCACCAAGCTGGCCTCACCACCCGTCTTCGACGGAATGATCGCCGCCGACGGCAACCTATACGTCAGCACCATAGCCAACAAGCTGACGTGCCTAGGGCAGTAGCAGATGAAGTAGCCGCGAACAAACTTGGTCTGCTATAATTCTATTATCTCGACTTGCCGAAGTGGGTTATGGCCAAAGATCACCCCAACAAACACAGTCCACACGGTTGACGTTCACGATGGTCAACAGGGGAAACTCATGCAAAGCCACGAATTCACCCTCGTCCTGTCTGTTGAAGATGTGACCGACGACCAGTGCAACGCTCTTTACGAGGCCGGTTGCGACGACGGCACGATCAGCACGTCCGAACGTGTGACTCGGATCGACTTCTGTCGCGAGGCACACACGCTCGAAGAAGCTATTCGTTCGGCCATTGGGAATGTGAACACTGCGGGTCTGCAAGTTGCCCGAGTCGAAACCGAGGATGCGTCGCACGCGACAGAGCGTCCACCTGAGATGTAGGCAGGCGTCGGATTGGAGCAAGTTATGGAGAGTCATGACCGATCTCCTCTTTTCGTAAGTATTCAGCCGTCTGTTGGAGCGACCGTTTTGTAGCCGGATTCGCAAGAATTCGGACAACTCGGCGACAGACTGGGAAGATTCCGAATTCTTGCGAGCAATCCGGCTACTAGATCACTTAACGGCGTTGCCCTATTGTGTCACTTGTCCTTTGACGGATCGTCGGGGGCCAGCTTTGCTTGAGAAGCTCGCTGGCCCGCGTCACCGATGCCCAGGGCTCTGGCCGAGATACTGCGCGGTTGGAACCAGAGCTTGGCATTGGGCGGCAGCGAATCGAGCACCTGCTGCAACCGCTTGCGCTCGGCGATGTGTTTCGGATCGTTGCTGGTCGCGAGGTCATACTCTTCCAACGGGTCCTTCAGCAAATCGTGAAACCGTCCGTCCCAACCCAACTTGTACCGTGACCCGCGAACGACACGTTGATGAGCGTAGTGCGAGAGAATCCAGTCGCGTTGTGACGCAGCATCGGATTCTTCACGCAGTGTCGAGGCAAACGACCGGCCGTCGATTACCACACCTGCCGGATTCGTGGCACCGGCCAGTTCCACAAACGTCGGGAACACATCCGAGTTGTCGATCAGTGCGTCGCTCACGCGTCTGCCGGGCACCAATGCCGGGCAGTTCACGATGAATGGCACGTTGATACTGCCTTCCTTCATGTCGCCCTCGACCATGGTGTTGGCAGACGCTTGGAAGACCCGACCGCCTACCTTCCCACCGTATTGAGCCGGCGTGCCGTTGTCGGTCGTGATGACAATGATGGTGTTGTCCCGCAGCCCCGATTCGTCCAACGCCGCCACGAGCCGTCCGACGCAAACATCGGCATAGCGTACCATCCCGGCCAGTTGTTCCCGTTCTGTTAGGACTTCATCTTTGTTCAACGGAGTCTTCGTCACCGGCACGTGCGTGAGGATGGTTGAATAGAACGCCAAGAACGGGCGGTCGCGATGCCGCCGCATGAAGTCGATCAGATAGTCCGTGAATAACCGCGGGCCGAACTTGCCTTCGGCCTCGATCCGCCGACCGTTTTGGATTATGTAAGGGTCCCAGTACCGCTGCGTGTGGGCCGGATGTCCGCGTGGGCCTTCCGGGAAAACGAAATGCTCGTCGAATCCGTGTTTCTTCAATGCGTCGGGTTGGTCGAACAGATTGTTGATCTGCCACTTGCCGGAGATCGCCGTAGCATATCCAGCCGATTTCAGAACGCGAGCAAATGTGATCTCGCGGTTCCAGTCGAAATAGCCGCCACCGTAGATGGCCGCGTCGTGGTGGATGTGCCAGCCGGTGCGGAACGGGTACCGCCCGGTCATGAACACGTGGCGGCTGGTGCTGCATAACGGCGTTACGTAGCAGTTGCGAAACCGTACTCCGCTGGCCGCCAGTTTGTCGATCTCCGGCGTTTGCCCTTCCAGACTGCCGCAACAGCCGAACCAGTCCTGACCGATGTTGTCCATCAAGATGAACAGAATGTTGGGCGGTCGTCGCTTTGCATCGCCCGCAGCAACCGGGCGGGCCTGAACCGTGGTCAGCAGGGCAAGCAGCCCCAGGATGAACAGTAGACGTTTGCCGCCAAACCGCCCGCGGCCAGGTTTGTCCCGTTGGAGTCCAGGCTTTAGCCTGTTCTGGCAGCCTAAAGGCTGTACTCCAACCTCAGTTTCACTCGCGAGCTGTATAGTCATGACGCTCTTTCAACTCCTGCCATAGGGCTCGGTCCAGTTCGATGTCGGCGTCCAGATGATCAACACCAATCTTACCACTCGGATCGTCACCGTTCGGCGGCCCGAAGGTTCTGGAAAACAACTCCTTGAGCGTCCGGCAGCACCCCACACTATTCCCGGCAACGAAACCGTTGTCCATCCCGCAAATGAAGTCGGCCGCCTCGGTCGCTAGACGCTCTTTGGATGTGGTGCCACGACGATCTTTCAGATGGCGCCACACCTGATTCAGCCAAACGAACTGTACGAGATCAACGTACCTGTTCGCCGGTATGTCGTAGGTAAACTGCATCAGCGTCAGCGCCTTGAGCTGCCGTCTTTGGCGCGTTTTTCGGTCCCACGCCAGAAACCGCCCGCATGCCTCGGTGAAAGCTACGGCTTCGCCAATCGGGTCGGTGTTATCATAGTACTCGTAGCTCTCAGCGACCGGTTCTCCTTCGGGGAAGTTCTTTCGAATCTGCGTGTAGGTCTCCGGGTCCTGGATGCCTTTGACCAGGCCACCGGTCTTATGCACAACGCATGGCGTGCCGAACCAGTAAGCCTCGATATCCGTCAGACCGCACGGTTCGAACAGTGGGGTCAGGAGGGCGCCACTGGCCGCCAGAAGACACACGTCGCGGAAAGCCGGGTCGAAGTGGTTGACTAACACAAAATTGTCGCGATCGACGCGACGCAGACGTTCTTCGACCTCCAACGCCTCGATGTCGCCCTCGGGCGCGGTGCCAAGCACGATGATGTTCGCGCCGTCGAAGTTTGCTCTTGTCTTCTCCGACGTGATCGCCTCGTGGACGATGTGGAAGCCCTTTTGGCTGACGAGCCGTCCCCAGGCGAACAAGATGGGCTTGCGTTGGTCGATCTTCTTGTCCCGGAAATAGCCGGGAAACCTCACGAACAATTCTCTCTTGGCTTTGTCCTTGATCCGAGTCAACGCCGCGGCTGCTTCGTCGAATCGTCTCTCGTATGCCGCCCGTTCATCTGATCTGTCTTCGCCTGCTCCCGCCGGAGGCTTGCCGTTATCGCCGAACTCCCGCAGTTGGTCCACTTCCTTCGAAAGTCCCAGATCGTCCAACAGGCTCCTCAGTTCCCGCTTGCGCACGAGGTGTCCTTCGCTGGGGAACATTCCATTCAAGATACCGACCACCTTGTACTTGCGCAAGTCGGCCAGATTCTGGTTCGGCACGAACAGGTCGCCTTGTTGCGTGCTATCGTCGAAGTACTCTTGCAGTCGCTGCCGGCACGCCCGCCTCTTGTAACGTTCGTCCGACACGGCCTTGCCGGCTGCCCTCAACACGTCTTCCCTACCCTTGCGTTGTTCATCGGCGTAGCCCGGGCTGACCGTCGTCATCGCCAGACCAGTACGGTAGAAGTTCTTGCGGAGAATACCCTGAGTCCAATTCGGTGTACCGATGTACTTCTCGCCTGCCCAGGCGACGAGATAATCGTCCATCACTTTGGGGTCGAGCCCCAGCAGCTCGGCGTAGCTTTCTTTCAGCAAACGCCAGTTTTCCTTCTCGCGATAGTCGACATTTGCCTCGGGGCTGTTCGGCGAGTAGAACGCGTCGATTCCCTGATAGGCCAGATTGTGGCCCACGGACAGTTGCACGATGGGCGATGTCTCTCGCTCGTAGAAAACTGCGAGCCCGGCGTGGAAATCGTGGCTGATGAGCACATGGAACGGTGGAATGGCCTCGGGCGTGGTCGCAGTCTCCGTGCCGTTGTCGGAACGCGGGTCCGCGTCCGGGCGAGGAGAGGTCCCGCTCGGCAAGCGGGACCTACTGGGGGCGTCCGTGCCGTAGTACAGGGCCGCGACGGCACGAGCGAAGATCAAGTAGCGAATTCGTTGAAATTGGGCCATCGAGTAGGCAGAGGAAACGAACGAAGAGTAAACGTTCGCCGGAAAGCTATCCTTCCAAGCCGGGACCTCATACAGTTCCGGTTCCGGTCTGCCGCCGTCCGGCTTGGATAGGAGTGCCAGATTGCCTCGGCCCCATAAATCGTCCTGCTCCAGCAGGTATTTTGTCATCTGGAAGTCGTCGACTGGATGCTTCACCGTGGCACGCCATAACCGCACGGGGTAGTCCCGCCCGTCATAAGCGAAAGTCCATTCGATCCCGGTGTCGACGAGGATTCCCCTATCCTTCAACCCGTCAAGACGGATCACCTGTTTGTCTGCCGTCACCCCAGATACCATGTCCGAGAAAAGCGGCACCACATTGGCAAAGCTCCAGTCAAGCCCGCGAGGCTTGGCGAATCGTTTCATCGCCAAAGGAAGTTGAGGAATGATGACGCCCATACCGCCGGTCTTGCCGACTCGAAGTTCGATTGGCTCGCCGTCGTCCGCCGTTGCTTGCGTATCACCGCCTTCCCAACCGGCACTCAGAATTCGCAAAGCAGGAATCGCTTGCTTGATTTGCTCGATGCGTTCGTGAACGGACTGCGAACTCATACTCGAAGACCTTTGGGACGCTGTGGGACTGAGGCAAGCCGACGAAAAGAAGCTACCCACTGCCCACACTAGCCCGACGCGCAAGCGAGTGAGTCGGCACTGTCCCTCGCTCGCGCGTCGGGCTAGTGTTCGTGTTCTAGTTCTGTCTTCTTGACTAAAGGGATAAATATAGTCGGCTCAGCCTCAACCGAACAGGCATCATGCCGCAAACACCGGACGAATGGCGATGTAGGCGAGCATCAGCAGTAGAGTCGCACCGGCGATTGCCCTCACGTGCGATTTCCAGCGAGCCATGGCGAACATGCCGGCTACGAATACGATGGTGATTCCCACGTCGCCCCAGGGAACCAACGGAAAGACCCATCCTTGACCCGAAAACGGCCACAGCAATTGGACCTCCCAATCCGGCAATCTGTCGGTGCCGGAGACGACCATGTCGGCCGGCAGATGGCTGAAAGCGGCGACAATCGCAACCGCGGCCCAGATCGCCAATCCTCCCGTCGAGAACCGCGCGCGTGTCATCATCGAATCGTCTGGCACCTTCAACCGCATTAGGCGGGTAAACGAGCGGCTGGATCGCGTGATGAGGTCGAAGTAGTAGTCGGCCCCTCCCAGGAGAAGGCCAACCAGGACACACGCCAGTATGTTGTGGCCCCAGACGCGGTGTCTTTCCACGAGAGCGCTGGATTGGCTCAGCATAAAGATGCCGTCCCAGTCCGGGCTCGTCGCCGCCACTCCGGCCAGGGCGACGATCTGCCACCCCCATCGCCTGTACAAACCGGCGGACAACGCACCGTTGATCCCCAGCATTGCGTGTTCGATGGTAGTCATCGTGTCCCTTTCCTCGCTCAGATTCTATCAGAAGGCGGAATTGTGCATAATGTGAACCTGCTTGGCCGTCTGAGAACAAAGGCCGAGAGGCTCAGGAACGAGGATCCGTACGAACCAGTGGACGACGACTGGTAGGCGACGGACTTCTGTACAGACGGTCGCGCTGCTGGTAGATTGGGCATGCCACAGTGATTGGCAGCAGCAGATGACCCCACAGGAGATCACTGATGACAGAGAAGAAACTCTGCATGCCGCTTCGCAGCATTGTCACAGGCTGGGACTTCAGCACGGGCGAGGTCAAGTGCTTGGCCTTTGATATGACGGGCGAGGTATTAGCAGAAGTGCGGCTGCCGACCGATCTTTGGAAAGGCGACCCGGCCGACGAGAATATCTCGGAGTTGAACCTGCTGCAATTGGAGGGTCAGGCGCGGGCCAGCGTGCGTGGGATCGTGGCGCAACTCAAGGACAGCGCCCGACTTAACGATTGGGTCGCCGGCGGAATCTCCGCAACGCACCATACGGGCGGGCGCATCGACGAGAACTTCCTGCCGATCCGCCGCGCCATATGTTGGAACGACCAAACGCTGGCTGCCTACCGCGAGCGCGGCGAAGAACGACTGGGCGGGAGAGAGGCGGTCAAAAAGCTGATCGGAGGGCCCTGGGCCGACCGGTACACCCTCAGCCATTTGGTCAAGGACGAAGACGCCGATGTCGAGAACGAGGACGACAAGTACTTGAAACTAGCCGATTGGAAACGGACCTATCGTATCCTCACGCACGGACCGCTCGCGGCCGGCTACCTGACGGGCAATTTCGACGTCACCAGTGTATCTGCGGCGGCGTCCACGGGCATGCTGAGCTTTGTCAATCGCAAGTGGAAACGCAAGATGCTGGGCGCGCTGGCCAAGTCGAAATACCGGACACTCGCCTGGGAACAGTTGCCTAAGGTCATCGACCATTACGAACCTGTGGGCTTGCTGGGAAGACATGTCTCTGTCGAAGCCGGCGTCGACCTGAAGTACCGACCCGTGATCTATCCCACCTCGGACGATCAGCAAGCTGGTCTTGTCGGCGGTGGCGCCGTCAACGACGGCCAGATGGCCATCATCCTGGGCACGTCGGCCGTGGTGAATTCGTCGTCGGGCAAATTGCCGGATGTGGACGATCTGGACGTCATGTGTTTGAACTGGGGACCCTATCTGCTGATGCGATGCTACAGCAACGGCGCGCAGGTATTGAACGACGCCGTGGGAGCCAACAAGACGTGGAGCAAGAAGGAGTGGACGTCTCTGGAGGAGGAAGCCCGTGCCGTTCCACCAGGATCACGCGACGTCATGGTCATGCCCTTCCCCAACGCCGAACCGTCGTTGGGGATTACGAACGACAAGAAGGGAGTTCGGTGGATCAGAAGAAAGGGCGACCAGTGGGTGAAGACGAGCCCGCCAAGAAATCGCGGTGTGCGCCGGCGAGCGTCCCTGGAAGCCGTGGCGTACATGATTGCACTGGGAGTCGAGTCGCACGTGAAAGCGCACCGGAGTATTGGACTTGATATCGAGGAGATCACGGTGTCCGGCGGCGTCGGACGCAGCGATCTAATGTGCGAGATCCTGGCCTCCGTCCTTGGCCGCGGACTGAAACGGCTACTGAATGAAGAAGGCCCGGCGCTGGGTGCTGCCGTCACGGCCCTTGCAGCCCACGAGTCAAACTTACGCCGCAAACGCCGCGTCAAGACTCCATTCACCGTGGCCGACGCAGTGGCCACAATGGTCAAGTACCGCAAGCCGGTTGACTCGAACGACGCCTGGGCAAGCGTCTACAAGGACGGATTGGCGCAATTCAAGCAGCAACTGAAGCGGCTGTACGGGTAGTCGCCGCCAAATCGACAAAACGGCGGTGATGAGTTTCACGCCAGCACCTGTTTGGACGGCTGGCCAGCGATCTCTTGGACGAATCGTGGAACGGCGTATCCGGGTAATCTGGCTTGCATCTGCCGTACGATCCGCAAGCCTTCTTCGATGTGCACCTCGAAATGCGCTGCCCCGGCGACTCGGTCCAGTTGATGTAGGTAGTAGGGCATCACGCGGCAGTCGAGCAGCCGTCGGGACAATTCGACTAACGTCTCGGCATCGTCGTTCACGCCTCGCAGGAGCACAGTCTGATTGAGCATCGGGACACCGGCGTCAACCAGTTTCGCGAGCGCCGCAGCCACGTCTTCATTCAGTTCCTGTGCGTGATTCGCGTGGACCACCATGACCGGCACCAGCCGAGTACCGCGGAGCCAAGCGATCAATGATTCGGTCACGCGATCGGGAATGACGATGGGCAGCCGTGTATGGACCCGTAGACGCCTGAGATGGGGGATTTCCGCCAATCTGCACACTAGTTCCTCTAGCCGTGAGTCGACCAACGTTAGCGGGTCGCCGCCGCTAAGGATGATTTCTTCGATCGACTCATCGCATTCGATTTGGCCCAATGCGGCCGACCACTGCATCGACCGAGGCGGCCCATCGCCGTACGGATAGTGCCGCCGAAAGCAGTAGCGGCAATGGACGGCACAGGCCCCGGTCGTTATCATCAACGCTCGACCGTGGTATTTCTGCAACAGACCGGGGCTTACGTTGGCCGCAGTGTCCCCAACGGGATCGGCCGTAAAGCCAGGAGTCGGCTGCATTTCGTCGGCCAACGGCAGGACTTGACGCAGCAACGGATCGTGGGGATCGCCGGGGCGCATGCGAGCGATGTACCCGAGCGGGGCGAAGACGGGAAAATCGCGGCTGGCCCGCACCGCCGCGTCTTCCTGTTGGGCTGACAGGCCGAGCATTCGGCACAGCCGTACGGGAGCGCGAATGGCCGACTTCATCGCTTCCTGCCAGGCGCAGTCGTCGGCGCAAGTGGCGCGGACAGAGTCGCTCGAAGACGCTAGAATGTTCACTTGGGCCTCGTGGGTCAGGGCAGGATCTACGGAAATGCTAACCACTCGATCAAGAAAGACGAAGTAGGGAAGAAAAAACGTGGCTACATACAAGACTAGCGATTTTCGTAAAGGGCTGAAGGTCAAGCTCGATGGCGACCCGTACTTGGTCGTCGAGTCGACCTTCCGGAAACCGGGAAAAGGCAACGCCATCTACACGTTGCGGTTGAGAAACCTACTCCGCGGAACGGTCATCGAGCGGAACTACAAAGGTGGCGAATCGATCGAGGCGGCTGATGTCGAGGAAATCGACGTGGAATACCTGTATCGTCAGGGGGACACGTTCGTCTTCATGGACGTCAAGACATACGAACAATACGAATTGAATGCCGAACAGGTGGACGAAAACTGGAAGTACTTGAAGGAGAACATGCCCTGCTCGACGATTCTGTACAACGGCAACCCGATCACCATAACGCCGCCGAACCATGTCGAGTTGAAGGTCGAATACTGCGAACCGGGCGCCAAGGGCGATACGGCCACAAACGTGACCAAACCGTGCAAGGTGGAAACCGGCGCCGAATTCATCTGCCCCGCGTTCATCAACATCGGCAACGTCGTCAAGATCGACACTCGAACCGGCGATTATGTCGAACGGGTTAGCACGTGAATGTGCCCGAACGAATCTTCTCGTGACAGCTTCGGCCCTACGGCATCATTGGCGACCTTGAAGCTACGAGCCAATTTGTTGCGGCGGCTGAGAGTCTTTTTCGACAGCCGCGATTTCCTGGAAGTGGAAACGCCGCTGCTGTCCGCCGATACGGTTGTCGATCGGCACCTAGACCCGCTACCGGTCACGTTGTTCGACGATCCTCGCGATCCGTCGGTTGGGCGAACGATGTGGCTTCAGACATCGCCCGAGTTCGCGATGAAACGACTGTTGGCAGCCGGGGCCACCGCAATCTACCAGATTACGCGATCGTTCCGGGGTGGCGAACGCGGCTCGCTGCACAACCCCGAGTTCACGATTGTGGAATGGTACCGCGTCGGCGATGCGTTGGACGCGGGAATGCAGTTGCTGGCCGAATTGACCGAGGAATTGCTGGATGTGGGGGCGGCGGAACGGCTGACGTATCGTGATGCGTTCCTTGCGCACGTCGGCATAGACCCGCACACAGTGACATGTGAACAATTGGTCGAAGCGGCCCGCAAGCGTAATCTGCCGACGCTTTCTGGACTGGCTTTGGACGACCGCGACGGCTGGCTTGATCTGTTGTTGGTCGAATGTGTCCAGCCACAATTGGGACGTCAAACCCCGACGATCCTATACGACTATCCGGCCAGTCAAGCCGCACTTGCCCGCGTGCGCGACGACGCTCCGGCCGTCGCCGAACGCTTCGAGCTTTATGTGCAAGGGATCGAGTTGGCCAACGGATACCACGAACTCGTGGATCCGGGAGTATTGAGGGAACGCAACCAAACGGTCAATCGCCAGCGCACCGCTGAGGGCAAATATGCGTTGCCGGAGGAAAGCCGGTTACTGTCGGCCATGCAGCGGGGCTTGCCACCGTGTGCGGGAGTTGCGTTGGGATTCGATCGTCTGGTTATGCTGGCAACCGGCGTGACGGATATCTCCCAGGCAATGGCCTTTCCGATTGACAGGGCGTAAGATGGGGAACGGCCCTGTAGGTCCCGCTTGCCGAGCGGGACCTGTTGAGTATTGGGCCGCCGATTCCGAGGTCCCGCTCGGCAAGCGGGACCTACTTCGGCTCCGCCACACTGGAAGGTCACACGGAATGCAGGAAAACGGAAACAAGAACGACGAGGAGCCGGCGCTGCCGCAACCGGACGACCGGGAATTGCTGGCCGACGCGTACGAGTCGCCGCCGGAATCTACAGCGGATTCGCAGGAAATTGTGCTGGCCGAAGTGATTGAGCTGGCGCCCCGCAAACCGCGCATCTGGACGGTACTTTGCGTCGGTATCCTGACGCTTCCCATGGCAATGCTCGTTGGCGGATCGGTGGTGGCTTTTGCTGCCATCGCGGATGCGGGGATGGAGGTGTTTCAAAAGGACGCCTTCTCGAAATGGTTCGAAGAGTACTCACAGACTCGCCTGGGATTGGCTGTATTGGTCCTTCCGGGGCAAGCAGTCTTTCTGGTCATGGCCGTGGGTGCGGCTCTGCTTTCACCACAACCTGCCTCGCGCCGCTTAGGGCTGCACCGCGGCGTACTGCCTCTGTGGACGTGGGTGGTGTTCATCCTTGCTACGCCAATCGTTGCGATTCTGTCGTCACAGGTGCTCTCGTTGTTCGTTGATGAACTGAGCGACTCGCTGAAAATGATGGAACAGATGATGCAGGCTCACGCCGATGGATTTCTGGTGGGGCTCATTCTGATGGTGGCCGTTGTTCCTGGCGTGGTCGAAGAGTTGATGTTTCGCGGGTACGTTCAAACTCGCCTGGCCGAACGTTGGCATCCCGGGCTGGCGATCTTGATTAGCGCAATTGTGTTTTCGGCGGCTCACCTCGACCCGCTTCATATGTTAGGGGTCCTTCCGTTGGGCTTGTGGCTTGGTGCCGTTGCATGGCGAGCCGACTCGGTATTGCCGGCGATGCTGTGTCACGCGGGCAACAACGTCATTGCGGTCGCGGGGACAAAGTATGGACAGATGCAAACGATGGACGTAGCTCTCGACCCGATGACCACTGCCGCACTTGCCATCAGCCTGCCAGCGTTCCTTTTCTCCCTGTACATCTTCCGGTCGAACTGACCCGATCGTACACCAGGAAGCTGTGTTCGTACTGGTTTTGCCGGTCAGCCGGGTGTCGCGATTGTTCGACGATTTGCCAATCGCCGAGCTGCAACTCGGGGAAGAGGGTATCGCCTTCGACTTGAGCGTGAACCTGCGTCAGGTAGATGCGATCGACCGCCGATAGTGCTTGGCGATAGAGTTCACCGCCGCCGATGAGGAACGCCTCGTTGTCGCTCTTCGCTGCGCGTATTGCCTCGTCGATGTCATGAGCTACCAAAGCCTCGTCGGCCTCATAGTCCGCTTGGCGTGTAACGACCACCGTGATTCTACCCGGGAGCAGTCGGCCGATGGACTCGAATGTCTTTCGACCCATGATGATATGGTGTCCCATCGTCAGACGCTTGAACCGCCGAAGGTCCGCAGAAAGGTGCCAGGGCAACCGGCCATCGCGGCCGATCACTCGGTTTTCGGACATGGCGACAATCAAGGAGATTCGCATGGCTGCAGAATGACAGGGGATTTATTGTCTTCACCGTTTGACCCGAAGCCGAAGGCGATGGCGGGCAGTGGGATAGACAGTCTACTCGAGGCGCCCGCCATCGCCTTCGGCTTCGGGTTAAACGATCCCAACGCGGCGCCAGAATAACACACCTTCTCTTCTCCGTTAGACGGCTACCGGGGCGTGGATGTGTGGATGCGGATTGTAGTTCTCCAACCCGAAATCCTCGAATCGGAAATCGAAGATCGACGAAACCTCCGGATTTAGTCGCACGATGGGCAACGGACGCGGCTCGCGCCGCAGTTGCTCCTTCGCCTGGTCCAGGTGGTTCAGATACAGGTGGGCATCGCCAAGCGTGTGAATGAACTCGCCGGGCTCGAGATCCGTGACTTGTGCAACCATCATCGTCAGCAACGAGTACGAAGCGATATTGAACGGCACTCCCAGGAACACGTCCGCACTGCGTTGATAAAGCTGGCAGGAAAGGCGTCCTTCGGCTACATAGAACTGAAAGAGCAGGTGGCACGGAGGCAATGCCATTCTCGGCAACTCTCCCACATTCCATGCGTTGACGATCAGCCGGCGAGAGTCCGGATCGGCCCGAATGCCGTCGACCAAATCGCTGATCTGGTCGACGTGGCCGCCACCGGCCGTGGGCCACGAACGCCACTGGGCGCCGTATACGGGCCCCAAGTCGCCCTTGTCGTCCGCCCATTCGTCCCAGATCGACACATCGTGCTCGCGCAAGTACCGGACGTTCGTGTCACCACTCAAAAACCATAACAGTTCGTGTATGATCGACTTCAGATGCAGCTTCTTGGTTGTCAACAACGGAAAGCCACCTCTCAGATCGAACCGCGTCTGGTAGCCGAACATGCTGAGTGTTCCGGTCTCCGTCCGGTCGCGTTTCTCCACGCCTTTGTGGAGAATATGCTGGAGGAGGTTGAGATAAGGTCGCATAAAAGTTCTTTTACACTTCCCCTGCGGAACTGACAAGGGCCACATGACAGGCTTACGCGTAGTCCTGATAAGCCGAAGGTTCTGGCCGCTGGTAGGCGGTGCGGAAAAAGCTATTGCAGACTTGGCCACTGGCTTGCGACGCCGAGGAGCCGAACCGACCATCCTGACCGCGAAGTGGGATCCGGATTGGCCCGCCAGGGTTCATTACTACGACGCTCCTGTGATACGCCTCTCGAATCCGCGCGGACTGGGGTGGGGTACGTTTCGCTATATGGTGGCTCTTTCCCGGTGGTTGCGCCGGAATCGCGATCAAATCGACGTGGTTTGCGTATCGAGGCTGCGATTCGACGCCTACGCCGCCATCGGGGCTCTGCGCGGCACGAACATCCCTGTGGTCCTGAGGGCCGAGGGCGCCGGGCCGGCCGGCGATTGCGGCTGGCAAAGGAGATCAAGGTTTGGAGGCCGCTTCCGTCGGCGCTGCCAACGCGCCGAGGCAATTGTTGCGCCGGACGAGGCGGTCGAGCGGGAACTGCACCAAACCGGCTATGCGGCTGAGCGGATTGTACAGATCCCAGACAGCGTGACGCCGGGGACTCGCGTAGATGGTGGAAGCCGCCTCGACGCCCGCTTGGCTCTGGCCAGCGTTAACAACGACATGAACGTTGCGGTCGATGCCCAAGTCGCCGTCTGCATAAGCCGCTTGAGCAAGTCCAAAGGACTGACGCGTCTGGTCAAGGCTTGGCGGCCAGTCCTCCTTCGCTGGCCGACGGCCCGGCTGTGGCTCATCGGCGACGGTCCGGAACGCGACAAGCTTTACCGGCAGACTGTCAACCTGAACTTGCAGCGCAGCGTGGTCATGCCGGGCACCTTCGAGGAAGTTGACGGCGTGCTAAAGGCTGCGAACGTGTTCGTCCATCCGGGTGACGAGCCTGGAATACCGCGTGCGTTGCTGGAGGCCATCGCCGCCGGGATTCCAGTGGTAGCCGCCGAGACACGGGATCTCCGCCAACACGAAGGAATCGCAGGCATTCACACCGAGCTTGTGCCGCCGGAAGATCCGACAGCATTGGCGGGCGCAATAATTCGCGTTATGGAGCAGCCGCCGCCGAAACAGACGCTCCAGGCGGCTCGCAGCCGGATTCTTCAGCAGCACTCGCCCAACCGCATGACCAGAGAATACATGCGGTTATTCGAAAGCGTAACGCGGCGGCCGGTTCGGTCGATCGAAGGCGGCGAAAGCTAAGGAACGGCCGATCCTGTCCCGTCTAACTTACTCAGGTCGTACGCGGTGACCTTACCCTCGGACATTCGCGGCAGGATCAGAACGCCTTTGTCGGCAAGGTAGGCGAGGTCGGCCGTTCCTTGTTCGAGTTCCAGGAGGGTTTCCGTCGCCCCGTCGCCTGCGATTTGAAACACCTTGCCTACCATCCAGTCCGTGACGATGTAGCCACCTTTGCCGTCGACTTCGACGCCGTCCAATTTGCCGGTTGGTTCTTGGGTGATTGGTGTTTTGGCCGTCGTCTTGAGGTCTAGCGAGAATAGTGTCCCAGGCACGTCCTCCGTTCCCCAAGCGGCGACGATCAGTCGATCACCGTCGACCAGCAGACCATTGGGGTACTCCATTTCGTCGCCTTCAGCGAACACCGAGACCTCGCCGTTCTTCGCGCGGTAGATCTTGCTGGTCGTCATATCCGACACGTACACCGCCCCGTCGGCGTCGCAGGCCACGTCGTTCAGAAACTTCGCTCCCTCGACGTCGATGGTGTCGGTGATTTCGCCCTTTTCGATGTCGATGCCGACGATGCGATCGATGTCGCTGACCCACAACCGCCCGCCGTGGCTACGGAGCCCCTTCGGTGCGTTCAATCCCGTGATCCACTTGCCATCGATCACGTTGCCGTCGGTCGAGAGCTTCGCGATGCGGCCATCGCCATCTTTACCGGTTGGCCCGCCGTCGCCAACTTGCGACACGAACAGAAAACCGGAATCCGCGTCGAGATACACGCTTTCGGGAGCCTCCAGACCTTCGGATACCTCCCACAAGACGGGAAACGCCTCCGGCTCGAGAGGTTTCTCGGCATTGCCATCAGTATCGGTGTCGGTTGCGGAACAACTCAGAAACAAAGCCACGCAGACACAGAAAACGAATTGCCTCATTGGTCCGTAACCTCGCAGAATAGAGAAACGCAAAAAAACAGCCCGGCTGCTCGAAGCGGCCGGGCTGCTCTAACCATCGGTGGGCGGTGTTCGGCACAACGTCCGATCGCTCACGTCTCCTTACAACGACAGTACGAATTCGGCCAAATCAGCCACTTCCTTCTCTGAGAGACCTTCGACGTCGCCGGCCGTACTGCCGTGTTTGGCCTTGCCGATCAGGTCCGTCATCGTGGTCTGGCTGCCGTCGTGCAAGTAAGGAGCCGTTCTCCAGACTTCGATCAGGGTGGGTGTGTCGAAGTCGTTGCGGCGATCGTACTTGCCTCGGGAGTTGACGTCATGCATTTTCAGGTCCGTATACAGCGGCGCGGCATGGCAATCCGTGCACCCCACTCGGCTGAAGATCTGCTTGCCGCGTTCCGCCGCTTCGCTCAGCTTGCCATCGACCAGATATGGGCTTGGCACCGGCTGGAGCGCTTTGAGGTACTCGTCGATCGCCACGGCGTCTTCTTCCGGTCGAACCGCGAATTGGATATGGCGTATGCCGGCCCGAACAGCAGCTTCGCCGGACTCACGCACACCGGAGCTCATTGCAGGCGGCGTCTTGTGGACCAGCAACATGCTCCGCACGTTCTTGGGAGTCCCCAGTCCGTCGTTCAACAAATCCCAGTTCAGGCTGTCCACACGGGCGTCGGGATGGCAACTGGAGCAACTCTGCCAGTGTTGAAAACACAGATCGGCGTCGTGGAAGTGCATCTGGCCGCGGCGCTGGACCGTCATCTGCGGTTCCGGTCCCAGGCGAATCGCTTTGACCGGGTAGTACGACTTGTCCTCCAGATCGACAACGGCCACAAGATCACAGAAGTAGACAGCCACGTAGATCTTCGTTCCGATCACGTCCAGCCCGCGCGGTCCGTTGATGAACGGCCCGGGGTCATTCAGCATCCCCCACGGTCCGCCGCGGCGCAACTGGATTCGTCGGCGAAGATCGACCAGGAAGGCCAGATCGTTCGGCACATCGTCCACCGTGATGGACGAGTAGGTTCCTCTACCGTCGTAGCGACCGGATTCCTTGGCCTCCTCCATGGTCTTCGGGATGCTCTCCAGTTTCGCATGCAAGCCTTCGGCGTCGATGGCACTGACCTCGTGTGTGCCGCCGTGGCTTACGAGGATCGTTTTCCCGTCCGCCGTTGTAGCCACGGCCCAGGGGTTGGCCGCCCCCAGGTCGATGTCGTCCAGCAACACAGTATTGATGCGGCTCTTGGTAGCCACGTCGATGATCGTCATGGCGTTCGTGTTCATCCAGCCACGCTCCAACTGTGTCGTGGGCATCTGGTACCGCGAGAGAATGTGCGCCACGTAGGCATACTTCCCATCCGGGGACACGCACACTTCGTATACGCTCGAGCTGCCGTTGGGAAGGCGGATGTTCGACGTTTTCAGAGTCGCTGCATCGATCACGGTAATTTCCGCAGCCACGTCATAGGAATCCGACGGATCGACAGGCAACAGATTCGTGACGAACACGACACTTCCATCAGGCGTAACGGCCGATCCAACCGGTTCGCGAATGGCCTTGACGCGCGCCGTTTCCTTCATCCCTTCCAGATCGATCACCGAAACGTCGTCGTTGAAGCGATTGCAGACGTACAACCGCTTACCGTCCGGGGCCAGCGACGGGGCGCAGGGAGTATGGCCCGCCGGAATCGTGGCCGAGATCTGGCCCGAAGCCGGATCAGCGACGCACACCACGCCCTCGGGACCGGCGCAAGTGATGAACAGCTTGGCACCGTCCGAACTCACCGCAATGCCCGTTGGTGCCGAAGGACAGGCGATGCTGCGCGTAACCTTCTCGGACGCAATGTCGAGTATGTCGATCTTCTGCGCATCCGCTTCGACGACATACAGGCTCTTCCCGTCTGGCGAGGCTAACACGTCCATCGGGCCGAGGTATTCGGCGGCGTGCAAACTGGCCGGCAGCACTAACGCGGCGCAGACGAGAAGCAGCGAAATGGTTTTCACGGGGGCGACGGTGGTCAGCGAGCTACGACTCATTCGACAACTCCTATTCGCTTGTTGGGGACAAAAAACGGCGGGTCTTTTCACAAGGCGTCAACGGGACAGGCAAGGCCGTCAAACTCAGCGTGCCCGCGTCCGCTCCGAGGCAAGAGGGGCAAGATGCTCCGGTTGCCTCGCCAATATGATAACTAATATCCAAGCGGATGCGAGCGTTTGAGCGAGAATCCCCGGACTTTTTCGGACGGTGTCCTACGTCGTCCAGGAGCCTGAGTTTATAACATGAGGAGCCACTTTTCGAGATCCCCGTCTGCGGAGGTACGAGATCGTGATCGACAAAGCCACCGTTCATGTCAACCTGAGCGAGCGCAGCTACGATATCGAAATCGGCTCGGGCAATCTGGTCGATGCCGGCCCGTTTGTCTGCGGTCTGGCCAAGCTGACTCACGCAGTGTTGATCACCGACACCAATGTCGAAGAGCCGCACGGAAACAAATGCGCTGAGAGCCTTGCCGAAAGCGGGGCCGACGTGGACCTGGTCGTGGTCGAGGCGGGTGAGGCCAGTAAATCGGTCGACATGGCGAACCAACTCTGGCAGCAGATACTCGAACACGGCGCGGATCGCAAGTCCGTCGTCGTCGCGGCCGGCGGCGGCGTGGTCGGGGATTTGGCCGGATTTATCGCAGCCACGTTCGGACGTGGCGTGTCGTTCGTACAGGTTCCCACGACGCTTCTTGCCCAAGTAGATAGCAGCGTGGGAGGCAAGGTCGGCGTGAATCTGCCGGGCGCGAAGAACATGGTCGGCGCGTTTTGGCAGCCGCTGGGAGTGCTGATCGACACCGACGTATTGAATACGCTGCCCATTCGCGAATATCGATCGGGCCTGGCCGAAGTGGTCAAATACGGCGTGATCTTGGACGCTGATTTCTTCGATTACTTGGAGCAACACATCGACGGCCTGAACGAACGACACCCGGACGTGTTGCGGCACGTCATCGCATGCTCGTGTCGTCTGAAAGCCGACGTAGTCGAGAACGATGAACGCGAAGTCACGGGTTTGCGAGCCGTTTTGAACTACGGGCACACATTCGCTCATGCCATCGAAGCCGAGACGGGTTACGGTCATTACTTGCATGGCGAGGCCGTGTCGATCGGCATGTTATGCGCCTCGCGACTCGCGGAAAGGCTCGGGCGCGTGGACAGCGAATTGACGCGGCGCCAACATGAATTGCTCGCGGCGCTGGGCCTGCCCGTGGACGTGCCCGATATGGACCGCGAAGTGCTGCTGGACGCTATGCAGCGCGACAAGAAAGTGGCCCACGGTCGCTTGCGATTCGTGCTGCCGACGAGGATGGGACACGTGGAGTTGGTATCGGACGTACCCGAGGGAGACGTTCGAGCGGCATGGGGGTAGTTGTCCATCAATTACGAAGGGAAGAAGATGGTCCACCAAGAACGTTTTTCCGTTCAGACCCGCGGGCACAGCGACATGCACGATATCACCGGCGACGTGTCCGAGATTGTCGGTCGCAGCGGGATTCAGGCCGGTGTCGTTCACGTGTTCAACGTGGGCAGCACGGCCACCATTGGCACGATTGAATTCGAACCGGGCCTGGAGCGTGATCTGCCCGAAATCCTCGATCGGCTTATGCCGCCCAGTCGCGACTACGGCCACGAACTGGCGTGGCACGACGGCAACGGCCATTCGCATTTGCAGGCGACCATGATGGGACCGTCGCTTTCGGTGCCCGTTGCCGACGGCAGGCCCGTGCTAGGGACATGGCAACAGATCTTCCATCTGGATTGCGACGTCAAAGCACGTCGTCGAGAAATCGTGGTGACGGTCATGGGCGAGTAGCCACGCAAGTGACCCGATAAGATTTCAGAAAATTCACTGCGCTCTGCTAGCGGTACCGTCAAAGTCCACAACGACCGTCACGACAAGATCTTGCGTCACAGTCTGTCCGTCGTGCGCTGGAACTGCGCGAAAAAGTCCAACGTTCCGGTTGCCTGCCGACGCATCTCCGGAAGAATTCCGCTGATGGAAACGGACCGCACTCTCGGGCTGCAAAGGAGACGGCGAATGAGTAGTCGAGTGGTAGTTGCTGCAATCCTTACGATGGTTTGCACTTCATCCGCCAGGGCAGGCGATCTTTCTGTTGGACAACCCGTAATCGTGACGGCGCCGACCGTTTGGACAGCCAGTCCGGCCAACACTCCGCCGCCACCCGTGGTAACGTGGAAAGCGCCTGTGCCAACCGTTATTGGCGACGGCGGTCGCGTCTATACGCCATTGCCGCATCCGGGCTATGCGCCGAACACGGTGTACAGGCCCATGGTCCCTCTGATGCCGGTTCCCCAGCAATACTATTTCGGGCGCGGCATCATCGGTCAGCCCAAAATCTACGTGCCTGGGCAACCGATTCGCAACTTTGTGAGGTACCTGAGCCTGTGATGGAGTGATTCGTTTAACCGCAAGCCGGAGGCGTGCGCGTCGCCTCTGTCCTTAATCCTAATCATGATCTTAATCTTGTACCGCTCGCCGACAAACAAGACCAATCGGACTCACACGCGCACTCTGGCCAACGCCAATTTCAGTCTGCAACTCGCGGCATCCAGATTGAGATTAAGATCAAGAGTAAGAGTAAGATTAAGACTAAAAGTAAGGCCCGGAGGGGCGAAGGCCCTGCTGAGTTGCGTGTTAGCCCCCGGCTCGGCAGGGACCTCGCCCTCCCGACTCTTCAAGACGGACACGGCGGGCTGTCGGGCTGTCCGTAGGATGGCTCTCCCGAGCCGTCCAGACTGAGCCGCCAGACCCATCCTACGGGTAGGTCTCTTCGTTCCGGGTACGTTGGGGCGGCGACGAGACGTCCGTCACATCCAATACCAATTGCAAATGTGGGTTGGCCCAAATTCCGGTCGTTTCGTTGCCCGGCACGAAGACTTCTTGATCCAGTTCGATGGACGTGGCTGCCTGGACAAGCCGCTTGGTGGGCTCCGAGACCCGACCGTAACCCGGTAGCCGGTTCAGCGGAATCGGATCGGACAGAGGCAGGCCGGCGTGGCGATAGGCCAACTCGACGAGTTCGGTACAATAGAGCTGATCGTTGTTGAGCTGGAAGTCCTCGTCGAATTCCGTCTGGCTTTCGTACGCCTGGCGACAGTAGGCGATCGCGTCTGGAACAGAACGTTGATGCTCGGCGCTCAGTCGCTTGACGGCAATTCGCCAAACTCGCCGGTCGGCTACCAACTGGCCAAACGGCACCCGGCGTGGCCCTCCCGTCACGGTGTCGTACACCACGATTTCCCCGTCCTCGCGCGAGACCACCGCAACGTGCGAGAAGTCGCTGTCCGCCACTTCCCTACACATTTTCGAGAAATTCACTAGCCCCATCAGAATGCGGCTTTCACCCAGGATAAACACAAGGTCGCCGCTTTGGAGATTCTCGGTCGCCCAGCCATGCCAAAGGGCCTGAGTATCGCCCCAGAAAAGGCGCTGGTTCGCGTTTGGGAGGACGTCAGCGGCCTTCCAAGTTATTGGACCGGTTCCATGACAACCCGGTAGCAGCCACGCCATCGAAGCTAGCACGGCTGCCATGCATCGGCGGTATCGAACGTTCCAAACGAATCGCATATCTGTGTCCTTGCACACAGACGTACAGTAGTCGAAATCGTGGCCGACGGAAAAGGGGAGAATCCGGCTTGCGTCGACCTTGCGCAAGAGAAAGCCGTGTGACTTTCCTTCGCCACACGGCCGCGGTCAAATTCGTTATGAGATTGAGGGACGGGACGCCACCAACTCAACTGGCATCGTCATCATCCAGGGCCAATGGAATGGCAACGGCCGCCACCACGATACCACCCAGTACCCACGGATTGGCCAGAAAACCAAGAGCACCGCCGTTCATAGCACCTCGGGTCACTGTGTCGCCGCTGACGATCAGGGCGTCCGACTGTACAGCCGGCGGAGCCGTGTGCGGAGCCCACGCGCGATATACTGCGCCGCCCTCGACAGTCACAACCTGATAAATGCCGCCTTTCAGTCCAGCAACGGCAAAACGGCCCGTCGCGTCTGTCCTGGTTTCTGCAATCACTTTGCCCTGCTGACCGACCACGACCGGTGCACCTGCGACCGGAGCAGCCTGCGTGTCGAGGACCTGTCCGTTGAGAAGCCCGTTTTCCTGCAACGCCACATCGCGGACCTGGGCGGGCATGAGCGTCTGACCGCCTTGCCCCGGTCCAGCACCAAACGCTACCTGCGGAGCCAGCATCCCGAATGACGCCAAAACGACAAGTCCACCGCGCAGAACTCGCAAAACTCTCATAACGATTTACCTCTCTTGTCTACCCCTAAGAGTGATCTACCAACCGTCGCGCTGGCGTCCCCCCCGCGCACCGAAGCGGGCTGGATTACCACAGACACGCCGACATGCAATTTGGCGAAGTGTTACACTGCTGCCCTTGATCGGCCGTTGGGCGGGGAATCTACACAGTTTTGCCGGAAAAATCGGGAAAATCGTCATAAACGGTAAATCTTATCTAGGCAGCGCCATTTTGTGCTCAAGACCGTCGAATATAGTACCCCGAAGCGTAAGCGAAGAAATGGGCCCAACACGGTCCCTCGCTTACGCTTCGGGTTACGATGGACGCCAAAGTCGTGCTGCCCAATCAACACGCAAGAAAAGAGAACCGCCGGTCAACCTCATCGGTCGAAGAACTCTCCTCGACCGACAAGATTGACCGGCGGTAGATTTCCGATTCAGATGCCCGAGAGACTAGCTGGCGTCGTCGTCATCCGCAGCGGCAATGACCACGCCGGCAACCACGCCGATCACAGCCACCCATCCGATGAAGGACCCCATGCCGCCCAGATTGGCGCGGGTCACGTCTCGATCCGACACCATCAACACGCCGTTGTTAGCCGAGGGCGGTGCCGCTTGACTGGTCCAAGCACGCACCAATGCCGAGGTCTCGCCGTCGGAAAGCACATACATGCCGCCCTTTTCGGCCTTCAGGGCGAAAAAGCCCTTCTCGTCGGTCGTACCGCGAGTCACGACCTCACCCTCGGAGGCAAGCGTCATTAACGCTTTGGCCTTGGGTGCGCCTTCGCGGTTAACCAATTGACCACGCAAAAGGTTGTCTTGGGTCAGCGAGACGTCCACGATCATCATTTGGCGGCCAGCCTCAGGCTGCACATCCGCCGCCGACACGATTCCAACTTGGGGCACGACCATACTGATCGTCGCCAGCCACAACATCGACTTACTAAGTGTTCTCATTTTAGGTCACCACCTTACCGGGATAGAAGTTGGGCGGAACTGCCGGGGTACGACACTCCATCCGACAGAACACGCATTGACAACGGGGACGCTCCCATTTGTGGACGCGAACACCACAGGGAGGTGCCATTGCCTACAGTTCCTCACATACTTGCATCGGCCCTGCTCGGCGTGGTGCTTAGAGAAATCTTCGGACAGCAACGGTTTTGCGGGATTATTCCGGTTCTTCCGGTTACCCGCTCCAGGTCCTTAGGTCGTTCGGCAGATTTCCGTCGGAGTCGAAGGGCAACGGGCAGGGTTCCCGGATGATCTCCAGGTCAGATCGCTGGCGAGCCTCGTCAAGATAGGCCACCGAGCATTCGCATTCTGCCACGTCCAGGGTGTTGTGGATCCACATCAGCTTGGCATCCGGCGGCTCGGTGAGCCCGATCAGCGGCATTGTGACGTCCAGGATCTCCCGATCCGTCTGGTAGTCAAGAGGCATCATCGCACCGATTGCGTGCCCGCCGGTGTAGCAGTTCAGCCTGGTGATAGCAACGTCGCATTGCTGCAAGACTCGACTTCGGCAGAATTCGGCCAGACCTACTCCCGTTGCGTTACCATGCGTCTGTTCCGTCAAACTGCGAATTACGAGGTTTTGGATATTCGGAAGCTCGTCCGGTCCTGCCTTGTGACAGCCGAACTTGCGCCCCACCACATTCGTGTCCATTC
Source organism: Pirellulaceae bacterium (assembly GCA_016784735.1). GTDB lineage: Bacteria > Planctomycetota > Planctomycetia > Pirellulales > Pirellulaceae > JADHUC01. The sequence goes on from JADHUC010000013.1 coordinate 38,448, forward strand.
CCGTGCCGCTGATGTTCTTGCCAATTTCGTCGATCAGCAAGATGTGCCCCGTATCAAACGGAAGTCGGGGCATCCACTGTTTGGCCAGTTGCAGCAGGCCCTTCTCACGCTGCTCGAATTCATCGGGCCTGACGGCTGCGATCTTGGCCGTTTCGTCGTATCCGTTTTCCACAACGGCCACGCCGGCCAAGATATGGCACTTGGCAAGGACCTCCTGGGCGACGCTGCGCACGATCTGAGCGAAATTGTAATCCCTGATCGCACGGTGGTAGATCTTCGCACCCTCGTGTTTGCCCAGACCGATCAACATCATCTTCATCAGGCCGCTTTCGATGTCGCCGACAAAATTCGTATGCGGCTTGACGCGTCCGCAGACCACCACGTGATCGGCCCCGTAGGCGTTGCGATCGAAATGAACGGGGAAACCCTCCGCCGCCTGGCACACGATCTCGGTTTCCATGCTGGAGCGAATCGGGCATCCGCACCATGATTCGGTCACTCCCAACGTTTCGACCATCTCTCGCTGGCCCTCGGCCGTCGCGCCGCCGTGGCTGCCCATCGCCGGCACGATGAAAGGCTGGGCGCCCAGCCCTTTCAAGTGATCCACGATCGCTTTGACGATCTGATGAATCTTGGAAATCCCCCGACTACCGACGGTGATAGCGACCGTCTGGCCGGGCTCGACCGTGTCGCCCAAAGACAACGTCTGCAGTTGTGCATCAACCTCTTTGGCGATGTCCTCGATACGAGTCGAAGGGAACGATTGTCGGACGCGAAAAATGTGGGGGTAATCTGACATTGCTAGCACCGGTCGATCTAGGCCCAAAGGCCGATTCCGCCTAGAATCCCCGCGGCACGTCGGTCACGATTCCGGGCGTTGTAAAATGGGGAACAGAAACATGGCCTCCAGCAAACGAAAAGGCAATCCCTCACGCGGCAAAACAAGGCGTGGTCGCAAGAGGCGGCGATGGCCTATGGCGGTCCTTGTTCTGGTGCTGGGTGCCATCCTGCTATGGTTAGCTCCGCTGATCGTGGCTCACACGGCGCTAAGACAGAAAATTATATCCGCCGCTCTGTCAGATTTCGAGGGGAGCGTTACGGTTGGGGCGGCTTCGCTGGGCTGGCTTTCGCCGTTGGCGGCCTCCGACATCGCCGCGTACGACGCGGGAGGCGAGCCGCTGGCAAAGGTCAAATCGGTGCGCAGCGAAAAATCGTTGCTGGCACTGCTGTCAGACAGGAACCGTCCCGGAGCGTTCCGTGTCGAGCAGCCGGCGATCCGTCTGGTGCTGCGCGAAGATGGCAGTAACTGGGAAGACGCGCTGGCGCCGTACGCGGAATCCGATAGGGAAGGTTCGACGGAAGAATTCAAACTGCAGGTCATCGGCGGCGTGATCGATGTCCGCGACGAACGAGCAGGCGGCCAGTGGCGTGTCGATGAACTGAATGCCTCCTTCGAGTTCGCCAGCAACTCGCCACAGGAGATCCGGGCACGCGTCGTCGGACGGGTCACGGCCAATGACGCGGCACCCGGGAAGATCTCCGCCGATCTGGTCTGGACACCCGGCCAATCGCCCGAACAGACTCTGGGCGATGGTCAATTGGCCGTTCGAGCCGAATCTCTGCAGTTGGGACCTCTGGCCAAGGCGGCCCAGCGTCTGGTCGGTGATGTTCAGCTACATGGCACACTGACATGCGACACCTTCTACCAGTGGAGCGCCGGAGGCGAGAGGAATCGAATCCAGATCGATCGCCTGGCAGCGCAAGATGTCTCGTTTCGCACGTCCGGCTGGCCCGCGGATGACCGGCTGCAAACGGCGCTCTTGAATTGCAGCGGTCAGATCGAAGCGGATTCCAGCCATTGGCGAATCAGCAACCTGGCAATCGACAGCGACTTTGGCAGGTTGCAGGCGACTGGCACCGTACCGGCCGAAAGCGTGGCCTCGGGGAAGATCTGGGCGGACATGTTGGGCGAATTGCAGAAGGAAGACATCCAGATCAACGGCGACATCGACGCAGCGAAGTTGGCTGGGATGATGCCTTTGACATTGAGAATCCGCGACAACACGAAAATCACGTCAGGCAAACTGCAGCTATCGCTGTCCAGCAAATCGACCGGGGCCCCGAGTTTCACGGCGCGTCTTGAAGCAGAGAATCTGGCCGCGGTCGCCGATGGCCACAGAATCGCGTGGGAACCGGTTCTGCTGACCGGCCAGTTCCGTCAGACCAAGGACGGCCCGATCATCGATCAGCTCGTGTGTCGTTCCAGCTTCTTGGATGTCTCAGGCGAAGGTACGCTCGCGCAGGGTTCGGCCACAATCAACGGCGATCTGAAAGAGATGGCTGCAGAAGTCGGGCAACTGATCGATTTGGGCGGACTCGAGCTGGAGGGCCGGCTAAACGGCGAACTCCGATGGCGTCGTAACGAGGACCAACAGATTGCGGGCAACGGACACGTTGCGCTTGCCGACTTCAAACTGGCGGCTCCGGATCGTCCATCGTGGGAGGAAAAGGAACTGGTTGTCGACGTGGTGGCCAAGGCCAACACGGCGGGAAGCGAGATCTCGAAAGTCGACACGGCGTCCCTGACGCTGCAATCCGGCAGCGACCGATTGGTGGCCGAGTTGATGCGGCCCGTCAAACAGCCGACAGCCCAGACCGCTTGGCCACTTCGATTAAGTGCCGGCGGACAACTCGATACGTGGATCCCACGATTGCAGCCGCTATTCACACTGGCGGGATGGAATGTCGAAGGCACGGTGGATCTGAACGCCACCGCCACGGTGGCCGCCGGGAAAATCGATGCGGAAGCGGTCAACGTGCGCGTCGACGGTTTACACGCCGAAAGCGCCAGTTGGCTTATCGACGAACCGCGAGTTCAATTGGAGACGAAAGGCTCGTGGGATCAGTCCAAGGGGCAAATGGTGGCCAATGCCACCACGATGACCAGTTCCACCGTAGCGTTTCGCGCGGAGCAATTGGTTCTGCAGTTCCCGAACGAAACGCCGGCTGTTAGCGGCACGGTCAGCTATCGAGCCGACTTGGGACGTATTGGCAGCTTGCTCAGCAAGCCTGGCCAACCAGCCGATCAACAAGTGGTAGGATCGGTCACTGGAATGATCCAGGCATCGTACCAGGCGAGCGTGACACAAGTGGATTGGTCGGCGGACATCAAGGATTTGGTCTACGCTGCCAGAAACACAAGCCCGCCCGCATACGAGGCCATACCTGTATCACGAACGACCGACTGGCAAGAGGTCTGGCGCGAACCGACGCTCAAACTGGCAGGGCGCAAACGCTACGATCACAAGCAGGATCGGCTGACCGTGGGCTCGTTCACCGGTACGTCGGACACGTTGCAGGTTTCGGCCAAAGGGACGATCGAGTCACTGAGCATGGAGCGCGTGGCCGATCTGACCGGTCAGATCGACTACGATCTGGCCGATGTCACCCGGATGCTGGGCGCCTACTTGGGGCCGAAAGTAAAGCTTGTCGGCCGAGACAAGGCAGAATTCAAACTGAGCGGGCCGCTCGTGCGACCGGGCGCATCCAGTGCCGCCGTAACCGACGTTCGTACGGCATCCGCACGCGACGCGGTCGCACGGCCGCTGGTATCGCCCGAACTGACCGCCAACGCCAATTTCGGCTGGCAATCGGCGAATGTGCACGGTTTGCTCGTGGGCGAAGGCGAGCTGGTGGCAACACTGTCCGGCGGAGTCGTGAATTTCGCACCTCTGGACGTTCCGGTCAGCGAAGGGCGTTTCAAAATGTCGCCCTGGATCGATACGAAAGCGACGCCCGTGTCCTTGCACATCAAGAAAGGGCCCTTGGCGGAAAACGTACGAATCTCGCAGGAAATGTGCCACACGTGGCTCAAGTACATAGCGCCGCTTCTGGCCGAAGCCACTCGAGCCGAAGGCCGCTTCTCGATATCATTGGACGGGGCTCAGGTGCCGCTGACGGTCCCGGATCGCAGCGAAGTTCATGGGGAATTGGACCTACACGCGGCTCAAATCGGTCCCGGGCCACTGGCTCAGCAATACCTGGCCATGGCTCAGCAGGTGAAAACGATTGTCGAAGGTCAGCCGCTCGGCAATGGCTTGTCCTCCCGCGCAACGCTGAACGTGCCCCAGCAAAAAGTCAAGTTCGACGTGAAAAACGGGCGAGTCTACCACCAGAACTTCAGCGTAGTAGTGGGCGACGTGGAAATTCGCACAAGCGGGTCGGTCGGCTTCGACCAATCGTTGGACTTAGTCGCAGAGCTGCCCATCCGCGACAATTGGGTGGATAGTAAGCCGTATCTGGCGGCTCTGAGAGGAACCGTCGTACGGATTCCCGTCCAGGGCACTTTTGCGAATCGACGATTCGACAACCGCGCACTACGCGACCTGAACCGCCAACTGATCGGCAACGCAGCGGGCCGGCTGTTGGAAGACGGCCTGAACCGCGGGCTGGAACGGTTGATCCGTCCCCCAAGATAGAAGCTTGCCGACAACGCGGCCAGCGGTTAAACTAACACCCAGACGAAATCATCGAAAACGGAAGTGCTTGGCGAGCTGGTGCTCCCCGCGGTCTTCAAAATCGTTGAGCCGTAGGTAAAGCCTGCGGTTGGTGGGTTCGATTCCCATGCACTTCCGCTGAGGGGTTTTCACCCCTACGCAAGCCTTGGCAGTGTTCACACCGTCAAGGCTTTTTTCGTTTTCTGGTGAACGCTGAGTAGCCTCGACCGGCGGTGAGTGTTCCGCTTTCTGTGCCAAAACCTGACCGGTGTCTTTTCCGCTACCGGGCATCGCCCCGGTGGGCTCCGAAACGGCTCGAACGGCTCACACATGAACTGCTTAAAACGTACAAGCTAAGCAGGCAGGGGTGTGACGTTGATGAGCGCAGCGAACGCGCGACGCGATTCCCGCTCCGGTGCATCCGTTTTCAGCCACTAATTGTCATGATCAGAGGCGTTTCGGAGTTGTTCGATTCGCTCCTTGATGACCTCTGGCTGATGATACCCACGAATAACAGCTTTCTTCAGTTCTTTATCAGCCTCATCGAAGCGCCCCACGGTAGCGTACGCGAAAGCCAGATTTGAATGGGCAACCGCTAACGTGTCGTCCAATTCGACCGCTCGTTCAAGATGGTTGACCGCTGCTTTGTAGTCGTCTTGATAAATCGCCAAGGCTCCCATACTTGCGTGCAACTCGGCGTAGTCAGGTGCGAGATCCAACGCCGTCGAATACAACTTCTCGGCTTCGTCGTAGTCGCCCATTAGCCGGTAAACGACTCCCTTGTTTACATACGCCTGATGGTTCTTCGGATCCTCGTCTATTGCTCGGTCGTGATACTCCAGGCTCTCTTCAAACTGTTCCAACTCGTTGTAGCAGTTGCCAATCGTTGTAAGCACTTCACTTCGTGTGTAAACTCCTAGAGGCTTGCCAAGTGCGTTCTGTAAATGGGGTATCGCCTCCGCAAACTTGCGCTGCTCGTACAGGCGCATTGCGTTATCGACGTCCGAATCACCATTAGCGTGCCGACCGCATCCGATGAGCACCGGCATGGTGAGAATGCATATGGATGTGGCAGCTAATCGGATCACTTTGGCATTCTCCATAGTGGCTAACGCTGAGTTCAACCGCGTGCGAGCTTCCCCATTGAGCCCGGCCCTGATTCGCCGCATTGTACCACCCAGAACGGCCCAGCAACATCTTCGGGGCAAATTTTTGCCGTGACTTCCAGCAGCGTGAGCAGCGTCAAAGCGTTGATATCGGCTTCTGCCCGTGGTACGCTCGGATGCGCCGGTAGCAACTCCAGCGGGAGAGAATCATGGATCAGCCGTCTCGTTGCCTATCCGTCCGCCAACCTTGGGCCTGGGCGATTTGCGTTGGTGAAAAGACGATTGAAAACCGAACGTGGTCGACGGATTACCGTGGCACCATAGCGATTCAGGCCAGTGCCAGCAAATCCACCGTCAACAGCTTCCTGAAGCCCCACAAGAGCGCCGGCATCGCCCCGGCGTTTTTTTCCTGCGGAGCCATCATCGGCGTGGCTGATGTCGTCGACTGCGTCGAGTTGAATCCGGACCTGGAGAGCGACCCCTGGGCTGAGGGCACAATCTGTTGGAAGCTGGATAACGCCCGCTTCATCGCGGATCCCATCCCGATGAAGGGAAAGCTGAACTTGTTCGTCCTGGCGCAGGAAATCGGTGAAAGACTCAGCGATCAACTGCAACTGCCACAGCCTCCCGTAAATGAGGCTTTGGCTCGCAAGGTGCTCGATATTGTGCGAGTGACGCCGGATGACTTGTGCCTTGACAGGGCGGTCGCCTACGGTGAACTCTGCAAGTTTCAAGACGCAATTCGCCTCTCATCGCGTGTAGTCGAGAAGGAGCCCGCCAACGCTGGTGCCTACCGCGTGAGAGCGATCGCCTTACTCGAAACAGGCGAGTTCTCGGGGGCCTTGGCGGATGCGGACAAGTCTGTGGAACTTGAGCCCTCGTTCTTCGGCGGGTACTACTACCGGGCGCTCGCCAAGAACGAACTGGGCGACGACGACGGATTGCGGCAGGACTACGCGAAGGCTCGTGAACTCAATCCGGATTTACTGCCGTTCGAAGAGGCATTCGAGGAAGACTAGCCGAAGCGACTGGGCCAGGGAACCTCTTGCGGCAACTACGCCACATACCGCCCGTCATCCGTCTGGCGGGCTTGGCCGACGGCGACCAGCGTGTTCAGGAGTTCCTCGACGGTGGCCTTGCGGGCGTGTTTGATGTACTTGGCGACTTCAGCGGGCGTGGCGGGCGCGGCGTGGTCGGTCAGGGCGGTACGCACGGCGCTGACCCGCTCGGGCAGCGAAGCGGGCCAGGCCTGTTTCTTGATCTTGGTGGCTGCCGGCTGGGCCGGTTTCTTCTCCGGTTCCCCGAGGTCGAGTTCTTCTTGCGTCGCTTGCTGGCCGTCGGGATTTTGGACGGCCGTTCTGGGTGGTACAATGCAGCGAATCGGGGCCGGGTTCAATTGCCACCTTGCCCATGTAGAGTTGCTTGCGGGGTTAAGGAATTAACCCCTGCTGAAACTGGTTAATAATATGTTCGTTGCAGTGAGATCGTCGCATGGATACCGTTTACATCGAAACCTCGATCGTAAGTCACGCTTCTGCGCGGCCCAGCAGCAACCCGGCCACCGCTGTGCTCCAGGTACAGGCCAAACGGTGGCTGACCCAAGAGGCTCAGAAGTACGATTTGGTTACATCTCAATTCGTCATTGATGAAGTGTCCCGCGGCGATCCGGATGCGGCAACTGAACGTCTGGAACTACTGGAAAACGTCCGAGTGCTCGTCCCTGACGCCGCGGTGGAACAGATTGCTGACGAGATCATCCGCCGTTCCTTGATGCCTGGAAACGCCCGATTGGACGCATTGCACGTAGCCTCGGCTGCGGTTGGCGGAGTAGAATACCTATTGACGCAGAATTGTCGGCACATCGCGAACGCAACCGTCCTTCCGCGCGTCTATGATTTGCTGGAAGAACTCGGATTGCCACGGTTGCTGATTTGCACGCCGGCCGAATTCCCGGGAGACCCTGACAATGGCTCGTAACGAGATTCTCGAAGAGATCTACGCGGTCCGTGAGGCGTTGCTGGCTGAGCACGGGGGTGACGTTCACGCCTACGTTGAAGCTGCTCGCAAGCGTGCGTTGGAGTCAGGACGCTTGATTGCTGCTCCAAAGCAACGAACCATCCGTTGCACCGGAGCGGCGAAGTCGGGCGACTTGCCAGTTGAGAATCTATCCTCGCCGCCCGGTGAACGGTAGTTCGTTGCCCCCAGCCGGACGCCTACGCACTGACACCGGGGGCCAAAGGTCGAATTGTGAAAGATCGAATCCCGCAACGTTTTGCGGGTCACATCACAGGGTCACCCGTCGCCGCGGCCGCGGAATCCGGCACCGCTCAAGGGACGCTGCATGGGCGGCGATTGCCGGCGATTGCCGGCGTCGTCGGATTCATATGGCTCGCCAGTGGCGCCCGTGGGGTGCCAACGAGACGACAAAGTTGCAAAACCTTGGAACGCTGCGGTTTTCGTGCTGTGGCAGTCGAGCCTGAGTCGGGGTCGTAACGGCGTTGATCGGTTTGCAGGATTCAAACGAAACGGGCGATTCTCGTAAGTCGTTGCCAGAGAATGCACTTGTGGAATCAGGTTCGATTCCCATGCACTTCCGCTGAGGGGTTTTCACCCCGATACAAGCCTTGGCAGTGTTTACACGGTCAAGGCTTTTTTCGTTTCTTGGTGAACGATTTCCTGCAATCACGAGTCCACCGATCAGTGGCGCCAGCCGCTTCCTGTCGGGCGTCGTGGCTGGTCTTTGTTTGCGGCCGACCGTCAGCCGAAGACCAAAGCCATCACCACCGCCGCTGCGATGAAGCTGACGAGGACAAATTTGATCATCAAGTAGGCAAGCGTACCTCTCCATCTGCGAGTGAGATAGCTCACAGATACGCTAATAGCCACCGCCAAAAAGCCGACCCCACAAATCACCCAACTACTCTTACGAGTGGCTATCATCCCCAACGGCACCGACAGAATCGCGATGATGACGAGGATCGCTTTCAGGCTGAATTGCGGTCGGTTGGGCATGGCGTGCGGTCCCTTCGTCGACGTTTCATTGTCGCACCTCACCTCCAGGTCTGCTACGCTGGTCGGGAAAGCATGCTTGCCAACATCATGGCCGATAATCCCTACCGCCCGCCACAGTCCGAACCGGAGCACTCACTCGTCCCCGCGGGTGTCATCGTGCGGCACCGTCTTCCACTAGACATCACTGCTGACCGCACGGTGGACATCGACGTGGCCACAGACGTTTTGGAGCAACGAGTTCAGCAGGCAGCTCAATCGTGTGGATACACGATTGCAGACCGACATGGGCAACAATGGACTCTGAAGCGGGGAAGTGTCTGGCACGCGATCTACACATTTGGCGTGCGCAGGCTGCCAACCACCGCAACCATAGAGATGAAATCACCTACACGACTGCACATACATCTGCACTGTCACAGTGCTCTCACGATCTCGACCCCTGGTGACGCAAAACGGCTTTCACACGAGCTCGATGATCTGGAAAGAGCCATCTGTCTCGCCGGACCATAATTCACGGTCCCCTCTCCCAAGTCCAATCTTGGGACGCGTCAATCATCGGGTTTGGTGTCAGACAGATCTGCGGCGACGCGGAAGCCCAGGTTGGCGCTGCGGGGCGACGGTACGAACCCGAAGCGGAGCGACGACACGCAGTTTCCGGCCGTGTCGTACCAGCTTCCGCCTCGCCCCACCCGGTGCGAGGCCGTTTGTGGCCCCGGCGGGTCGTCCGTGGGGGAAACCGCGTAGTAGTCTGGGGCGTACCAATCAGCACACCATTCGCAAACGTTTCCGTGCATGTCATAGAGCCCCCAGGCATTCGGCTTCTTCTCTCCCACCGCGTGCGTTTTCCCGTCGGAGTTGCCTTCATCCCACGCGTACTCTACAAGGCTTGCCGGGTCGTCTCCGAAAGTGTATTCGGTCGTAGTTCCGGCTCGGCAAGCGTATTCCCATTCCGCCTCCGTCGGCAGGCGGTACGTCTTTCCTTCCTTGGTCGATAGTCTCTTGCAGAACTCTACCGCGTCGTCCCAAGATACCCGCTCCACGGGGTTGGTGGCGCCCTTGAACTTGCTTGGATTTTCCCCCATCACTTTCTCATATTCCGCCTGCGTCACTTCGTACACGCCGAGGTAGAACGGCTTGGTGATCCGCACCTTGTGCTGGGGTCTCGAAACGCTTGCCGCGTCATCGTCTGACTCTGGCGAGCCCATCATGAACTCACCCGCCGGGATCAGCCTGAACTTCATCTCAATACTGTTGGCAACTTCGATCGGCGTTCGCAGCGACTGGCTGCACCGTTCTTGCTCCTCTTGTGCGGCCGTGGCCTCTTTCGCAGCCTTCTGTGCAGCCTCTTCCATTGCAGCCTTTTGTGCACCCTCTTCGATCGCAGCGTTCTTCTCCCCGCAGCCGATCATGCCACACACCAGCAGGAACGAAACTAGCAAGAACCGCACGTATTGTGATTTCATGGCGTAGTCTCCAATCTCTTGGGCCCCGATCACTCGTATTCGGTCAGTGTACCAGCGCCAAAGCGCGGTCACATCAACCCCTTCGACCTCGCCGGCAAGTTGGGCCTCCGAGCCAAGAACTGGCCAGAAACGGCGAATAACCATATGGTGGAAGTATTGTCAACTACCTCTTTATGAAAGGGGGTGTGCTGTGTTTCTCGTGCTCTTTGGCGTGATCTTCCTTTTCTTCGCAGCCCTGTATGTCTATTTCTTCCTCAATGCGATCGTCAACGGACGGATAAATGCGGACTTAGCCCTCACCGGAATCCGCGCTGTAGCGTATCTCATTCTCGGGTTGGCCCTCACACTTACTGCTTATTACGAAGCCACTGATGAGGCTGTGGAAGTGCCGCGGCAGTCGGATCGTATGGTGGAAGACGTTTTTGACCGTGATAAGTGATCGGCCACTACCCGGTCCACATGCCAACGCCGATCGCGCACCACGATCGCCGATACCTGAAGCAGATTTGGCGATCGCTTTCAAGAGATTCCGTCAGGGATTGAATACACCCCCACCGAGTTCTGGGGGCCACTCGTCCAAGTCGTCCGGCGTGTCGTAGTTCGCGTGGATCCAAGTCAGTTCTTTCTCGCGTTCGGCACGGGGCAGGCGTGCCCAAGCGGCTTTCTCCGGACCGAACTGCTGCTCCAGGAATTCATAGTATTCGTCGGAGTACAACGGGTCTTCCGGACCGCGATTGGTGGCTTGATCGTCGTTCACGGCAAGAGCATCTCCAGTGGGGGAACAATCAGGTCGAGCTCCTCATCGCCGGCCGCTAGGATCTCTGCCGCGTCGGCCCGTGCAGCGGCCAAGGCATTGTCTCGGGCGGCGGTACCCAGCGGAGCCTGTGGAAGTCCGTATTTGCGAGCAGCTTGATCCAACAGCTCATGCTGCTGTGCGAACGGAACATCCGGCGGCCATTGGAATCCGTCCTCGCGCCGCCATTGCCGAAAAAAGCTCTTCCACGATCGCTGATAGACACCATATCGTGCCCGGTTAACCGATACCCAAACCTGCTTCTCGATCGCAATCGCCCGCCGCAGACGGTTCGGCTGCGTGGCGATCAAACCGAGTAACGGCCGCCAACGAATCAGTTCGCCCCGTTCGTCCGCGGGGATATCGCTCCAGGTAGCAACCAGCCAGTCAGCATCCTGACCGTGTAAGATGCCACGAACGTCGCCGCTTGCCACGGCTTGCCGCCCCAGCCCAAACACAATCGGCCAGTCTTTCTCGCGATCCGTTTTCTTCATCTGCGCGACGACCTGCCTGGATGCGAAATCAGGTTCGTTTGTATCTCGCTCCAATTCACTTACGCGAGGTGCCTTTCCAAACAAGTCGAGGTGATGTTCGTCGGAATCGGCGTCCGTAATTTCCAGATGGCTTGTCCAGCCATTGGCCAGGAACGTTCCATCCAAGGGAGCCCCGCAAATTGCCCGATACGACGCTCGCACGGTCCCGGACGAATCCGCTTCCACCAGCATTGTGCGCAGCGCGGCCAGGTCGTCGGGCTCGATAATCCAGTCACTGTCTTTCGTGGTTTGCTGGATCCCGAAATGCACACACGCCTGACCGGAGGTGATGAAAAACCGTATGCCCGCCGCGTGCAATTCTTGCCGGAACCGGTCGATAAACGCGATCGGGGAGGCCATCTGATTTTCTGTCCTTACGCTAAGCTCCGGAGAACGCCACTGCCACCTGTCCAGGCAAAAGGCTGACAGGGCTGATCCTGTTGGCCACCGTCATGGTACCACCCATACAGCCGAGATGCCACCTGAGAGACCGCTAGCGGCGAGTCCGTCCAATCTCGTTTTTCTCTTAGGGCGGCTTGGCAATTCGTCTTATGGCCTCGATCATATCGTTGCGAGGCGCCGGATCGACACAAGTACTTCGCGACTCTTGTTGTTGTAGGTTGGGCATTCCTGCCCGACTCCAAGCAGACGGGCAGGAATGCCCATCCTACCGGCATCGTCGCCAAGCCCGAGAAGAAACCGTGATTCTGCTGATCGATAACTACGACAGTTTTGTCTACAACCTGGCCCGATACTTGCGGCGGCTGGGGCATGATACCGTCGTGTTGCGCAACGATGCCGTCGGTGTTGAGGACATCCTCGCGATGGGGGTGCAAGCCATCGTGCTATCGCCTGGGCCTTGCACACCCGCCGAGGCGGGGTGCTCTTTGGATATCGTGCGTGAGTTCCACCAGACGATCCCGATATTGGGTGTTTGTCTTGGCCACCAAGCGATTGCGGCCGCCCTGGGCGCCCGGATCGTGCGCGCGGGCGAGCCGATGCATGGCCGTACCAGCGAGGTCTTTCACGACGGCAAAGGGGTCTTTAGGGGCCTATCAAATCCGCTGACCGCTTGCCGATATCATTCCCTGGTCGTGGACGAATCGTCATTACCCGAATGCCTGGAGGTTTCCGCGCAAATGGCGGACGGAACCGTGATGGCCGTGCGGCACCGAGACAAACCGCTCGTGGGCGTGCAATTCCACCCCGAGTCGATCTTGACCGCAGGCGGCTATTCCCTGCTGGCCGGATTTCTGCAACTAGCCGGCCTGAGTGTTCCGGAGACGCTTCCAAATGCCGGCGACGAATCGAATCAAGCCGAAGCTTTGGGCGCTACCACCGAGTTGGGTACTTGACGAAAACGCCCGTCTGCCCTACCACAAGAGGACCGATTTCAAGTCGGCTGGCTATCGTCATCTACGTATTCTAGAAGGAACTGTTTCCGGAGGAGCTAACATGGGCGGGTTCTACGGGGTCGTTTCCAAGAAGGACTGTGTTGCCGATCTGTTCTACGGCACGGACTACCACTCGCATTTCGGCACCGTGCGCGGCGGGATGGCAGTGAAGAACGGCGCGGACATCAAGCGTCTGATCAAGGACATCACAAACGCCCAGTTCCGCAGTAAGTTCGAGGACGATCTCGGCAAGCTCGAAGGGACCGTCGGAATCGGAGTGATCAGCGACTACGACGACCAGCCGTTGATCATCGGATCGCATCTTGGCACCTATGCACTGGTGACCGTCGGACGAATCGACAACATCGAGGAGCTTGCTGCCGAGGCGTACCGCACTCCGGGGGCTCATTTTTCGGAAATGACCGGCAACGCGGTCAGCCCTACCGAGTTGGTGGCGACGTTGATTAACCACGAAGGCAGCTTCGAAGAGGGCATTCGCTACGCCCAGGATGTGATCGAGGGGTCGTGTTCGCTGCTGTTGCTGGCCGACGGTTGCGTCTACGCGGCCCGCGACCGCTTGGGACGAACACCTGTTATCATCGGGCGAAAGAAGGGCTCCTACGCTGCGACCATGGAGACCTGCGCGCTACCGAACCTGGACTACGAAATCGAACGCTATCTGGGGCCGGGCGAGGTTGTGCGGATCACCGCCGAGGGGGCCGAGACGCTGATGCCGCCGGGCGACCAGATGCAGATTTGCTCGTTTCTTTGGGTCTACTACGGATACCCGGCGTCGCACTACGAGGGGATCAACGTGGAGGAGGTGCGTTATCGCTGCGGGGCGGCGCTGGCGAAAGGCGACGATTGCCAGATCGACATGGCGGCGGGCGTTCCCGATTCGGGCACCGGCCATGCCATCGGCTACGCCAATGAAGCTCGCGTCCCCTATGGGCGTCCGTTTGTGAAATACACCCCCACGTGGCCCCGTAGTTTCATGCCGCAGGATCAACGTGTGAGGGATTTGGTGGCGCGGATGAAACTGATTCCCATACGCGAGTTGATCCAAGGACGACGGTTGCTTTTCTGCGAAGACTCGATTGTGCGCGGGACCCAGTTGCAGGACACGATTCGCCGGCTGTTCGACAGTGGGGCGAAAGAGATTCATATGCGGCCTGCATGCCCTCCGCTGATCTACGGATGCAAATTCCTGAACTTCTCGCGTTCGAAGTCCGTGATGGCTTTGGCTGGTCGCAAGGCGATCAAGGAACTCGGTGGCACCGAGGACGACTTTCAAGAGTTTGCGGACGCCTCGACCCATCGGTACGCCGCGATGATCGAGCGCATTCGCCGACGTCTGGGACTGACGACGCTGAAGTATCAGAAGCTGGACGACTTGGTGACTGCGATTGGCTTGCCCAAGGAGAGGCTTTGCACGTACTGCTGGGATGGCGTGGAGTCCTGCGGTACTTGTCCCGCACGACAGTCGAAGGCGGAGGTAGAAGAACCGCTGCCGGTGCAGCCGAAGTGATCTCCGCGACGCGAAACCGAGCGTAGAGTGATCCTCGAAGGAATTGTGACAACGCTGTGCGAAGACGGGCGGCCGAACGTGGCTCCGATGGGACCGTTGGTCGACGAAGGGATTACGCAGTTCGTTCTCCGCCCGTACAAGTCGTCAAAGACCTACGCCAATTTGCAGCGCACCGGCCAAGGCGTCTTGCACGTGACGGACGACGTGGACCTATTGGCCCGCGCCGCCGTAAACCGTCTGGACCCTTTGCCCAAGTTGGCGAAGGCCAAGAAGGTTGATGGGGTTGTCATCGCCGACGCGTGCCGCTGGTACGAGTTCAAGGTCACGTCGCTTGACGAACGGGCCGAACGCACGACGATCGCCTGCACCGTCGTGGCCAAGGGCCGCATTCGCGACTTCTTCGGCTTCTGCCGCGCCAAACACGCTGTTGTCGAAGCCGCGATCCTGGCGACGCGTCTGGACTTTCTACCACCAGACCAAATCCGTGATGAATTCCAACGCTTGGCAGCGTTGGTCGGAAAGACCGCCGGCGACCAGGAACGGACGGCTTTCGGACTGCTCGAGAACTACGTGAACGAGCGTCTGAATCGACACCCGACACCCGACACCTGACACCCGTTACCCGTATGCCGACTCAAGGGGACCATCTAGGCAATGGAGGGCGCTGCAAACCCACCGAATACCTCGCGAACGCCCGGCGCAGTGGCTGCGTCTCGCCCGGTCGTGCACGTGACCGCTCCCAGCCGCTTGCACTTTGGACTTCTCGCATTCGGCCGGCGCGAGGGGCGTCAAAACGGCGGCGTTGGCGTTATGGTGGACCATGCGGCAGTGGAACTGAGGATCTGTGCTTCGGAGAAGCTGGAAACGAGCGGCCCATTGGCCGACCGTGCGACGGTGTTCGCCAACCGTTGGGCCGAGTTCTGTAGTATGGACGCCGAACCGCCGTGCCGAATCGAGATCCTCTCGGCGGCGGCGGAACACGTTGGTTTGGGCGTCGGCACGCAACTCGGCTTGTCGGTTGCCGCCGGTTTGAACGCGTTCTTCCATCTCTCCACTTCGTCGCCCGCCGAACTGGCCATAAGCGTGGGGCGTGGGCTCCGGTCGGCCGTGGGCACCTATGGTTTTGCACAGGGAGGTCTGATTGTCGACCGCGGAAAATTGCCGACGGAACGCATCGCGCCGATGGACGTGTGCCTGCCGATGCCGCCCGAGTGGCGATTCGTCCTGATACGTCCGCGCGATGGCAGCGGCTTGTGGGGTGAAGACGAGCAAGACGCGTTCGACCGGTTACCGCCCGTGCCGCGCGAGGTGACAGCCGAACTGATCGACGAGATACGCCAACATATGGTGCCGGCCGCGGCATCGGCCCAGTTTGATATGTTCAGCGACAGCGTCTACCGTTATGGGCGAGTGGCGGGAATGTGTTTTGCCGCCGTGCAGGACGGTCCCTACAACGGCGGCCGATTGTCCGAGTTGGTAGAAATTGTACGCTCGTTGGGCGTCGCCGGTGTCGGGCAAAGCTCGTGGGGCCCCACACTGTTCGCCGTCCTACCGGACGAGATCGAGGCCGGGAAATTCGTGGACCGTATGGCGGAGCGTGTACCTCGCGACGAGGTGGACGTGTATGCTGCTGCCGCCAACGATGGTGGCGCAAGCGTGGAAGTCTCGCGACCAGACCCCGGCTGAACTAAAGCACGATTTCGAGTTTCTTCCAGAAGACTTCTACGTATTTTCCCCCGCCCTTGAAATTGCCTTCGATGACGAGCCATCCGTTTTGGCCGGCCGCGGTCGAGAGGTCTATTTCGACCGACTTCCAGTGCTGTGGATCGGATTGGGCGGTGAACTCGTGCTCGTGGATTGGATTGCCGTTCAGCCGCGCCTCCAGTCGCCATTGCTGATATGGCTCGTTGCCTACCATCAACCGCAGTCGCGGCTTCCCGCCCTTCGGAACGCTTAACTTCCGGGCGAAGATCACGGGTGTGTCGTATTTGCATCGCGTTGCCAAGACGTTTTGCTGCCCTTGCCATTCCGGTTCGATCGCTCGAGGTCGTGTCGTGTCCACGCTGAGAATCTGCCAGCCAGCGAACATCTCGGCCACGGCGTCGTGTGTTTCGGTAGGCACGTGCTTCGTCCAGACGTTCGCTTCGCTTGTTCCCGGCCGATGCGTCTCCGCCTGGCCTTGGGGGACCAATTGGACCACGTCCCGCGTCGCGTCCTGGCGGCCACTGCCATAGAAGGACCACAGGCTGCCTTGGTGCGCGACCATCGGTCCCAGGCGAGGGTCTTCGTGCTCCAGGTCCTGCAATGCGGTCGAAGCCAAAGGTTCCCCTGTTGCCGGATCGAGCCACGTCAGGTGGGGAGTGCGGACCTTTTGGTCTTCCTCTTTTCGTTTTCGATGCGAGTAGAGGATCGTCCAATCGTCGCACAGGACCCCTTCAAGCAGATCGGCAACGCGGTGTTTCCACTGTTTCTGGCCAGTCTCGTAGTCCAACGCTAAGAAACCTCCGTCGACCTGCACGATCAAACGGCCGTCGGCCAAGCCAACCATTCGTTGGATGTTGGGCACAAGCGTGCTCCACACGAGCCGTCCCGTGGTAGGATCGAGACGTTCGACGGCTCGCACTCCCGGCTGAGCGACGAAAAGCGCGTCGTCGGCAACCAGCGGTCGTTGGAAGTGCTGCGCTACCCACCCTGGCTCCTCCGACGGCGGCAGCACGACGTGCCGGCGAATCCATCGAGTATTGCCGGCAAGATCGCACCATAGCGTCACGCCTGACAAGACAGCGATAACGCCGTCGTCCAACAGCGTCACTTCGCAACAACGTCGGCGCCACCACGCTTCGTTCAATCGAACCAGATCATGCCGCCGGAGAAGACGTCCGCTGTGTCTGTCGACAATGGCCAGCCCCAAGAGGCTCTCTCGTTGCTCGTCGCGAGCTACCGTCAACACGGCCAGTTGACCTTGGACGATCACGGGGTCGGATACCACGTGAAGGTTGCCAGGCGTCTGCGCCCGCCATATCGCTTGGCCGCTGTTTCTGTCCATCGAGACCAGTATCGGGCCGTCGTCGTACAACATCCGCACCAAGACGGAATCGCCTAACACGACGGGACGCATCTTGATCAGGCCCCAGTCCTGAGAACGCAACGGTTTATCGCTCGGTGCTTGACTCCGCCATTTTCGTTGGCCGCCCGTCATGTCATAGGCGGCGACGTGAAACCGGTTGCTGACGAGCATCAGATCACGATCGATGGTGACGGCCAGTTGGCGGTCGGCCCAGTCGATGTCGTATCGTGCCGCATTCGGAATGACTTCCGACTGCGGGTCCTTTCCCACCGGCCCATCCACTCGGCTGCGGACGTGCACTTGGAAGCCGGTTGCGGCGGGCAAACTTTCGTTCGTAGTACCGGCAGCCGATCCACTGGCATTGCCCGGCTGGACCCTCTTCAACTGTTCGGCGATCAAGTTCTCGAACTCGGCGCCGGTAAGCTGCAATTGTCCCAAGCGGACGTCGTCGGCTTGCTTTTCCTCGAGTTGGCTTCCCATCAACGCGGCCGCTAGTTTCCGGCGAGAGACAAGTTCACGACGCATCGCGACGCCACTGTGCTGCTCGGCCTGGCGATACTGGGACGCAGCCTGGGCGAACCAGCCATTGGACAAAGCACGATCGCCCAGCCAGAAATGAGCTTCGGCAGCCGGCTCCGATCCGGCGAATTGGGAAGTCGCCAATTCGATCACCGCCGCATTGTCCTCTTGGATTGCCTGCCGGACTCGCAGCCGCGCCGTCTCGGCGAAATCCTCGTTGATGGTGCGGGCCAGTTCGGGATGGGCGTCGAGCATCAGGCGAATGGCTGTAGGCAGCGAGACCAGTAAACTGCGATCGATGGTATGAGGGGCGACCCCGTGCAGCATATCCGCGTCCAGATTCATGACGATCCGAGCTGCGTCTTCCGAAGCATCACTGTCCAGAATCGCCTGCAGTTCAGCCAACGCGTTGTAGGCATCCTTGCTGATGTCTTCGACGAGCGGATGCTGCCAATCATCCTTGCGCCGTGCGATTCGCGTGTTCGCGGCAGTCCTTGGCAACTCGCGCCGAGCCGTCGTCTCGGCCCACGCTGCCAGCGGCAAACGCTCGACATGTCGGAAGAAACGTAACTGCCGGCACAAATCCAGGGCCTCGGACCACCGCCCAGCATGACATAGATGGATCAATTCGACCCGAACGTTGTCCTCGTCGGCAACTTTTACATCGTACGGCGTCGGCATCGGCACGCTCATCAAGGCCGGTCGAATCCACGAATACGGTCGCTCGCCCTTCTCATTCATTGCGGCGATTCCCAGTTCATGGTATCGCCGGGCCAGATTCATCAGCCGATCGTGGTCGTCCCGGATGTCCAGCAGTAACACGGCTTCGTCGAGCAACGCTCGTTGCCGTTCGAGCGGTAGTCCACGCTCGGCCGCATCGTCCAGCAACAAATCGGTCAATTGCATGTCAAGCAATCGCGGTCCGCCCACCGCCAGAACCCGCAACGCACATGCGCGCCGCCAGTCGTCCAAAGGGACATCCGCGGGCTGCGTCTCGGTCGATTTCGCCAGCCACACGCCCACGTTTGGCGCGTCAATGATGACCGGCGTTTGCTCGACCAGCCCGGCATCAGCCAAGGCAGAAAATTCGGGCAAACGCCGCAGCTCGATCCGTCGCAGGCGGATTTTGCAGTCGTCCTTTTTCGAAATGCAATGCAAACCGATATGGGTCACGCCGCCGGAACGATACGCCAACGGCAGGTCTGCGAGCGCCCAGTTCACGCCATCCGCGCTAATCCACCAACGCAGACTGCCGCTGGCGAAGAACAAGCGAATCCACACGGACTCGGAGGCGAAAGGAACGGGATGTTCGGCGACCGGCCTGAACTCCTGCTCGTGAAGTTCATCCTCCCGCACCGTCACACACAGTCGCCCCGTGCGCCGGTCGCGCACGAAGCGCACGATTTCTCTGGGCTGACCGTCTTGACGGCCAAGGAAGACGCCGGCACCGGGCGTGGCTTCGTCGACCTGCAGAATCACTTCGTGAATACCCGTCTTGGGCATTGGCGCAGCGATCCAACAGCTTTGGTCCGCTCCGTCGGACGACAGTTTCACCGAACCGTCCGGCAGCCTTTCGACCTGGGCGTTCTCCGACAGGTGTTCCGTCCACTGGAGGTCGGCAGGACGATCGGTCTCGAAAGCGATGGGACGGGGCTCACGCCGCGCCGGGAAGTTTTGCGTACGCACAGCCGCAATGCCGTGGAAAGTTGCCTTGCCGTCCAAGTAGACCTCGTCGGGCGGGCCCGCGAGCGGCGCCCGCAACAGCACGACATCGCCGCGGCTCAGAATCACCTCCCCGTCGCGGCATCGAAGCTCGATCGTGCCGCCATGCCGTATATTGGTGCGCCAAGCACGCGTCTGGTCGGTTGCAGCCAGCGCATACGTCTCTGGTTTCGGCTGCCCAGGACGACGCGTCGTCACGTATGCCGCCCACATGTCGCGGCTTTGCGCATAGTAGGCGAGAGTCACGCCGCGGGAACCGTTGAAGAAATGGATTGCCAGCCGATCGTGTCGTGTCAAGGACAGACGCAGCGCCACATCGTCGCGCCACGGCATCTTCAATCGCATGACGCCGTCGAACGATGCAGAAGGTCCCACCTCGGTATGAGTCTCGTGCAAGTGAAAGCGTCGACTCGGGACCTGCGAAAACCACCTTCTCAAATCGTCTTGCTGCGGGCGTTCAATGCGAGGGGCGAAATCGTCGAAGCACGTTTCGTGAAAACCGGGTGCCTGGCCGTCGGCGTCAAACACGGCCTGCCACGGTGTGGTTTCTTCGGGTCCTTCCTTTGAAGGTCCGGCCGGTTGCGAGTGAGATTCATCGCTTTCGGGCTTCTGAGAATTCGCCTCATCGGGCGAATCCTCTATCGGCGTCTTCTCCTCCGTAGCCCCGGTTTCCTGCTCCGATTGCTTGTTCGGCGTTGGCTCGGGTTCTTGGTCCGCCGATGGCGGCGTGTCCTGCGTTTCCGCTTCGCCCGAGACACGGGTGGTTGGGTCTTCTCGGCCCAATCGAAACGACCAGTCGTTTAGAAAGCCCGCTGCCAACAAACCGAGGCCCAAGGCACTAGTCAACGCCACGACGCTCCGCATGCGTGCTGTCCGGCGTCTTTGGCGGGGCTGATCCATCACGATCTGGTCGGCGTTTTTGGGCTAAGGGCTTTCGTTCGCAACGATACGATTGAGTGACATGATAGAGCATTCTACCGAGAATGAAATGCTCCGACGACCGAACCGGCAGTAGAGTTTGGGAGGCCCCTCGTTTAACCCGAAGCCGGAGGCGATGGCGGACAGCGGAATGCACTCTCCACACGTAACGCCCGCCATCGCCTCCGGCTTCGGGTTAAACGAAAGAACCCGCCGCGCGTTGAGCCTGCCGGACACTGACGATCCCCAAGAGTTGATCGCTCGCATGGCAGCCAATCCTCAGATCATCGAAAGGCCCATCGTCGTTTACGGAAGGAAAGCTCGTTTGGGCAGACCACCGGAAGACGTGTTGGGAATCGTTTGAATGCGGCTCTTGCTCACGCTTCGAGCCCGGCAGCCGCGATCTCGCGGACGGCTTCGACAGCAGCCTTGACGTCCTCGTCGGTATTGAATGCTCCCAAGCTGAGACGGACGGTGCCGCCGCCAGCCGCGGTGCCCAATGCCTGATGCATCAACGGCGCGCAGTGAAGGCCGGCTCGGACTTGGATCGAGTACGCGCTATCGAGCATGGTGGCGAAATCTTGTGGATCGTGACCGTCGATCGTGATGCTCACCACGCCGACGCGTTGGTCTAGCTCTTTCGGCCCGTGGACCGTCACGCCGTCAACGGATTCGATGCCTTCCAGCAAGGAGTTTGTCAGGTCTTGGTCGTGGCGGCGTATTTCCTGGAGGCCGCGTTCGGCGAGAAAGGCCGCTCCAGCGCCTAATCCCAGGATCGCCGGCACGTTGTGGTTTCCAGATTCGTACTTGTCGGGCATTGTGGACGGTTGCTGGTCGATCACGCTTTGCGTGCCCGTTCCGCCTTGACGCACTGGCCTGACTTGTTCCTCGATGCCGGGTGCGATGTACAAGAAGCCGATGCCAAGCGGGCCCATCAAGCCTTTGTGTCCGGGACCGGCCAGTAAATCAGCGCCGATCTCTCGGGCGTTGATAGGCACGTGGCCGACGGATTGTGCTGCGTCCACCAGATAGAGCAGTTCGCGTTCCCGCGCCAAGTGGCCGACCTCAGCGACCGGCTGCAGCGCGCCGGTGACATTGGATGCGTGGACCAACGCGATTAGCCGGGTGTTTGGCTGAATTGCCGCACGTACATCGTCCGGATCGATGATGCCTTCGGGGCTGCAGCCAACGCGAGTGACCTGGACATTGGCCGTCTCTTCCAGGTATCGAAGAGGGCGCAAGACCGAGTTGTGTTCCACGACGGAAGTGATGACGTGATCGCCCTCTCGCAAAATCCCGTGCATGGCAAGGTTGAGCGAATCGGTACAATTGCACGTGAACACGATGCGCGATGGTTCTTCCGCACCCAACAAGTCCGCCAGTCTTCTGCGAGCGTCGTTGATGAGGCGTTCGAC
>JADHUC010000302.1 GCA_016784735.1 Pirellulaceae bacterium
AGCGGCGAGTTGAACGCATCGAAAATCGGCATCTCCAGCAGCTTCTTTCCGGGCAGTGGGAAGCCGTAGTCGCGGTTAATGTACGTCGAACGGCGTTCCGCCATTGTGGCTTCAAGGCGGGCCAAATCCGCACGATTTTCGGTCAGCGCCTTGCGTATCGCGTCTTCGTCGGCCGTGAGCCGCTTGAGGATATCCTGAAGAGCAACCCGATGGTCGCTCAACGCCTGAAACTCCAGCGTGAGTTCGTGCAGGTCCTCTTTCAGGTGATCGACCTCTTGCTGGCGCCGATCCAGTTCCGCCCGAGACGCTCGGTCGCGAACGGCGAGCCCGACTCTTGCCTTGGCCGCTTCCAGTTTCACGGACTCGGCTCTGCGCTGTTCGAGCCTATTCAGTTCGCGAAACTCGGCTCGTCCCGCAATCTCCCGCATTCGGTCAAGGAGGTCTTGACGCGCGGCAGCGACGTCCGCGCTATCCGGCTCGGCGCTGGTCGCTTCGGCCATCGCATCTGTTAAGCGATTGCTCCGCCGTTCGAGTTCAGTGAAATCGAACGCTACGCTGCGACGTTTGGCCTCTTTAGCAACTTCAGCGCGAAACCGGTCGACGTGCCCCGTGTCCAGTCCCAGTGCCTGGGCGGCCGTCAACTGTTGATCGAGGCTGTCACGTTCCTTTGTGGCTTCATCCGTTTCGTATTGGTATTTTCGCCAGTCTGCTACGCGCAAGTCGATGTCGTTAGCCGTTCTTTGGAATCGCTTCCACTCGCGCTGGTGGTCGTCGACCAGCAGCCATATGGTCACGATCAGCAGCACGATGCTGGCAAAGGCGAATGCCTTGTGCAACCGCTTCATGTTGTATCGAGTTTCGTCTGCTGCCGGCATTGCTTACCTGACGTGACGAGGTGATTGATGTCTCATCGCAACCCGAAGCGTAAGCGAGGGAACACGTTACGACAGATCCCTCGCTTACGCTTCGGGTTACGATATACAGGAGTTTCGCACCGAAGTGGCGCTGTCCAATTCGTCTGTGTTTCTTACCCTTGTCAGAAGTTGAGCGAGTACTCCGGAATCGCAACGAAAGACTTCAGGTTGACAGTCCACTGGGCAACCATCTTGATGGGCAGCAGCAGCATGATCAGCAACAGGAGCACCATCACGCTGTACCGTACGAATCCCATCCGTTGGTAGAGCCCCCGGAAGAATCGACTGCATATCCTCATCGCCGGAGGCACCAGCAAGAAATAGGCACCCAGCAGAACGAAACCGGGAGATTCACGCAGAAGGATGCGAACGGCTTTCGTTGCGAACCCCGCCCCTTCCGGGATGGCGGGCCGTTCCGTCTGGAGCATGTGAATCCAGAAGTAGCTGGACAGATCCACGTTGTACAGATCTGTCGTCTTGTGCGGATCCCAGTGCTCGTACGGTCCGAAGAAGCTCCAATTCGGCCCGCGGAAGAACGTCCCCAGTACGATCAACGCGATCCACAGCACCAGGAAGCCGAATTGGTGCGTCAGATAGGCAAACTTGCGTTGTTCGATCGTGTAATAGCCGTTGCCCTCCTTGTTGACGTCCAGGTAGGGAATCGCCGACAGACCGAAAATGATCAGGCCCGGCACCACGACGCCCGCCATCCAAGCATCATAGTACCCGAGCATTTCCTGCAGGCCGAGAAAGTACCAGGGGGCCTTGGACGGATTCGGTGTGACTGTTGTGCTGGCCGGCGCTTCCAGCGGCGCCTCGACGCCGACCGACCAGACGATCAACAATGCCGTCAACCCCACCATGCAGATCAGCTCGATGTAGACCAAATCCGGCCATACCAGGACGGTCTCGCTCTCTGCCGCTTCGAGCGTCGGTTCGCCTCGCTTCAGCCGCTCGTCGTTTTGGACCGCACGATAGGTCCCCAACCAAGTGAAATAGCCTAACAAGAAGAGCATCCCGACGATCGCCACGTTGTCCGGCTTGGCCACGATCTTGGCAAACTGCGGATCGGTCAGCGACAGGCCCAAGAGCAGCAGCGTTACATTCAACCCGGCCCAAGCCACTGTCGGCTTTACGAAGAACTTGCGGAGCGCGAACATCACGCCGAGAAGCAGTACAAGCCCGCACATGAACAGCGTGGGATTCAACATCCAATCCACAAGGTTCTTCACCGCCTCCGGCATCGACACAAACCGTAACCAATCGAGCCGACCGCTCATTGGCACCAATGAGATGGCCGCAAACAACGCTGCGACAAGCAACCAGACGTGTGCGCTGGTGAACGCAAATCTTCCCAATCGGCAATAGGCCGCAGCCTTGCCGCAACGCCAGAGGTAAACCGCGGCGATGGCGTTGATCGAAGCTACGGCGACGTAGTACCACCCCAGCGGCCCGCAGACGGCTTCGAGGAATTCGGCATGGTCGACGTATCCGTGCATGATCAAAGAGGGCCGCTAATGCCCCCGTCTTTTCGAACTCGCCAAAAGTGGACTGCCATCAGCAGCGCCGCGCCCAGCGGAATCGCTACGCAATGAAGGACATAGAATCGGTTCAATGCCTCTTCGCCGACCAATCGACCACCGAGCAGCGCAAATCGAGCATCTGACGCGTTGGTGATCATGTCGATCCCGTCTACGGTCAGCAGCAGCGCGCCGGGGCCTTCGTGCCCCAGCAGCGGAGTTGCGCGGGCCATGTTCGAGCCGACCGTGACCGCCCAGATGGCCAACTGGTCCCAAGGCAGCAGATAGCCAGTGAAGGACAACAGCAGTGTCAATACCAGCAGAATCACGCCCACCACCCAATTGAATTCCCTGGGTGGTTTGTAGCTGCCCGTCAGAAAGACGCGATACATGTGCAGCCACACGGCAATCACCATTGCGTGGCCGGCCCAACGGTGCAACTCGCGCAGGGCGCCCATCGAGGTCGCATCGCGCAGTGTCAACATGTCCTGGTAGGCCCACTCCAACGTCGGCCGGTAATAGAACATCAACAGCACGCCCGTCAGGGTCTCGACCAAGAACAAGAAAAACGTGATGCCGCCCATGCACCACGTGAATCCGAGGGCGACGCCGTGTTTGCGGATGGAGACAGGATGGAGGTGCAGAAAAAAGTTGGTCAGCACCACCAGGATTCGGTTGCGGCGGTCCAGCGGCGCGGGATGCCGGAAGATGCTCTTCCAGATTTGCGAACCGCGGATAATCTCGCCGAGTTTGGCCATGTTTACACCGGCACGAAGCTCTCCGGCTCCTTCCACTGCCCAAGCTCTGCCTGGTACTTGCGGCTCTTGTCAACTTCCAACTGGCCATCATCGGCGATCTCGACAGCGTAGCGTTCCAGTGGGCGCGGCGCCGGTCCTTCGAAGTTGACGCCATCCTTGAAGAAGCCGCTGCCGTGGCACGGGCATTTGAACTTCTGCTCCGCCTCCAGCCAAATCGGCGTGCAGCCAAGATGTGTGCACACAGTCCTTAGTGCGTAGATCTGCGGCTGTCCTTTGTACTCGTGCCGCACGATCCAAACGCCGAACCGGTTCTTGAATTTCGTTTCGACCTGTCCCGGCGAGTACTCATCGGGAAAGCCGACTTTGAACCTGCTGGGAGGCTCCGTCAGGATGTTCGGAAACATGAACCGAACCAGCCCCAACAGCCAGAGGAGGTGCGTCACGACCAGAGAAGAGAAGCCGATTGCCATGGGCGAACCGACCAGCACACGCGCCGTGGCGGCAAGGAACCCCCGGCGATGGCGCTGCTTATCGGTGGGTGGCGGCGTGGGTGGGTGGGCAGACTTCTCAGACATTGATTAGATGGATAGCGCCACTTTGCGAGTTCCCCACCGGCCCCGTGCCGGTGGGAAAGGGTTTCGAAACCAGCGGCATTATCTGTGTTATGGTGGTTCCGCGTGTAGTTGTCAAAGCGACGCACCACCGGCACAGGGCCGGTGGGCTCTTCTTGCTCAAGGGGGATTGGCTACAAGGATGGAAAGGGCGGAAAGCAGACAAATGGCGACGAATTCCGCCCTTATCCCACTTCGAGAATGGCCAAGCGGACCTACAGATTCCCTTGTCCATTCCCGTCTCAAGTTGTACTGCGACAGCAGCGGCGTGTCAAACCGAAGTCGGCCCGGTCGACTACTCGGCCTTGCAGCCAATGCGGACGGTTGTCTGATATTGACTGACTTTCCCGTCGGCGATGGCCCCGCGCAGTTCGACCACCTCGAACCACCGCATTGCGTTTTCGGTCTCCCCGGCCTTGGCTACCGCATTAGCAGCGGCCTCGGCGAACGAGTTGGGCGAAGTACCGACGAGTTCGATTTTCTTGAAGACTTGATCTGCCATGCGAATTCCTCGACTTTCAAAGGCGTTCTATACCGCCGACGGCTGAATCTGACTGTAACCCGAAGCGTAAGCGAGGGACGCAACGCACTCCCTCGCTTACGCTTCGGGTTACGATGGCCTCGCTCCGAGACGGACAAACTTGCCCGCGCGCGGTATAACTTGGTTTCGTACCAGTTTAGGGACGACCGTCCAATTGGCAATAGGTAGGGCGATCAGACCAACGACCACCGTTTCCTCAACACCCATTCAACGGTTAGCAGTGCGATCAGGCATAGGAAGAACACCCAAGCGTTCTTTTCTCTGTCCGCCAGTTGCCACTTGGTCTGTACTTCGATCTCCATTTCCGGCGGACGGTCCCGCAAATCCTCCAGCAGCGTGGTCAGTTGCTCCGGCGCCACCGGACGGCCCCCGAACTCCTTGGTCTGGGCAGCCAGACGAGCCAGTTGGTCGTGATCGGCGGCGGCATTGCTCAATTCGACGTCGCGATCGAAGACCAGGAACTCGCCCCGCGCCGTGCCAATCAGCTTGCCATCCTTTTCCGCGTGGACTTCGATAACGTAGTCGCCCGGCTCCTCTACCGACTCGGTCGCTCCGGCCCAATGATCGCCGTCGCGCGCCAGTCGTAATGGGCGGCGTTCCTCGCCAGGCTTGATCAACTCGGCTCGCATTACGGCATCGTCGATTGTCTCTCCCGACGCCGTGTTCGCTCCCGCCGTGAAACTGACGCTGGCGCCCGGATTGAAGCGGTGCCGCTGAAGCCCGACCCAGACGTCGTTCTCTTCCGAATCGTCGCGTCGCACAAGCCACAAGACAGCTTGCCTCCAAAACCGCTTGTGCGCCGCCTGATGCCCCTGCATCCACCAGCGCCACGTCGAATCAGCGGCCATGGCCAGCACGCGGCCGCCTCCGTATTCGCCGACCACTAACAGCGGCTGGCCGTCTTCGGTTTCGCACAGAACATTGACGCCGGCCGCGTCTTTGATTCCGACAAACTTATTCGCACCCTTCAGCGGCGGCAAGCGTTTCCACAACGAGTCGTTCTCGGCGCCAGAGGCCAAGGTCGTCACAGGATGCGAACGGACCGGCAGCATGCGCAACGGGCCCTTCAGGTGCAGGTCTTCGCGAATCGGCGCGTCGAAGTCTTGCCTTTCGAAGCGGTCCATCTCGATGGGCATGACGTCAGCCAATGGCGTGCCAAGATAGCCGCCAGCGCCGAAGCTGTGAGTACCACCCAACAATGCAAGACCTTTGCCTCGTTCGACGGCCTCGGCCAGCGGTTTCAGATTCACGTCCTGCAACGCCTCGGAATCCAAGTCGCCGATGATGAACGCGTCGTACTTGGGATCGCTCAGTTCTCTAGACAGGACGACGGGCCAGCCGCCTCGCCGTCGCGAGTCGATCCACTGGAAATCCAGTTCGATGTCGGGCGATGCGTCCAACGAACGTCGGAGGAACTCCTGCTCCCATCGCAGAGCACCTTCCAGATAAAGCACCTTCAGCCCGCCTTCCAGCACGCGCAGAAAAGCACTCAACTGGTTGTTCTTCGTCACCAGCTCGCCCGGTTGTTCGGCAGCGCGTAGCGTCAATTTGTATCGTCCGGGCTCCTCGGGCACGTATCGCATTTCGACGGCCACTTGTTGACCGTCCTCGCGAGCCGTGAGCATCCGGGGGCCAATGATCTCGTTCTCTCCGTTCGGCTTTTCGACAAACAGTTCTACCGGAATCGTCCTGTTCACATAGCCGTGAACCCGCAAGGCCGCGCGCAGCGGCAGTTCATTCTTCACGAAGACCGTGTACTGGTCCTGCAAATTCTCGACAGCCACGTCGCGAGCCTGCACGACATCGCCTGCGGGGCCGAATGCCACCGTGTACAGCGGGTACCCAAGCCGCGCTAACTCGCGTCCGGCCTCTTGGATCTCCACGGCCGGATCAAATGCTGTCTGGGCACCGTCGCCCAAGAGAATCACGGCGGCCAAGCGTTTTCCCAGTTCGCGCCCCAGTGCGTCGTGCAAGGTCGAGCCGATGTCCGTCTGTTCTCCGTCGGCCGATTCGGGCAGGGTCAAACCTCGTTCGTTCAATTCAACCGGGTGCAACTCCGCATCGTACGCGTGAACGCTCACTTCAATTTTGTCCACCAACTCGCGCAAGATAGGCTGGGCGCGAAGGAGAATCTCCCGCTGGGCGGCCCACCGTGACTGCTGGCCCGACGAGTGTGGCAGTTGCATGCTGCGGCTCTGGTCGAACATCAAGACCAGAGCCGCCGTTTGCGGTTTGGTCGTCGTGCTGATGTGGGTAGGCCGCAACATGGCGACGACGACCAGGACGATGACCACCAGTCGAAGAAGAACCAGCACCCCGCGCCGCCACGCTGTGAGCTTGCGAAAGCCGGGACCAACAAGCAGCAACAGACACAGCACCGCCGCAACTGCAGTCACGACGGCATAGCTGTTCAAAACGGGTTCGAAATGCCAGTGCGACACAGCGGTTGTTGGTTACTCGTTGCCCGGCTCGGCTTCCCAGTCGTACAGCCGGTACGTCTTAATAATCTTGGCGCCGCCGCGTTTCAGCGAGGCGTAAGACAGATGGTTGCTTTCCAGCACCCAAGAGAACTCACCCTCTTCGATGCCGAATTCTAGCGCTTTGGGCACAAGTTCGTCCAGCAGCACCAGGCCCAACCCCCATTTCTGGAACTCGGGCACCACGTTGGTGCTGAGTATGCGCACACGTTTGATTGCCTTCTTGTTGATAAGCAGCCGCATGAACCCAAACGGGAACAGCCGGCCGTTGATCCGCCGGATCCTCGGGTTATAGTCCAGCAGTCCGAACACCGCACCGACCGTCTTGCCGTCAACGTCAGCCTTGGCAGTCAACTCCGGAACGATCAAATGCTTCAGGCCGGCGCTCATATGATCGATTTCCCCTTCGGACATGGGCGCGAATCCCCAGGTACCTTCCATCGCTCGATTATAGATATCCAGGAACATACGGACATCCTCGGCAAACCGCGACCTGTCCAGCGGGCGCATCTGCAGATTGAATCGCCGGCGAACTTCGTCCGCGATGAACCGGAGCTTCTTGTCCTGCGTCGCCAACATGTCGACATGTCCCCAGAAAGCGTACATATCCTGGACTTTGGAGAAGCCCCAGTTTTCGATCAGCGTTGGATAATACGGCGGGTTGTAGGTCATCATGAACGTGGGTGGACTATCGAAGCCGTCGATCAGCAGGCCGCATTCGTAGTTCAGCGAGGGGTTCACCGGGCCGCGAATCATCGTGATATCGCGTTGGGCAAACCAGTCGCGAACTGCGTCGAACAATCCATTGGCCACCTCCTGATTATCAACGCATTCAAAGAACCCGAAGAAGCCGCGCTGCTCCTTATGATGTTCGTTGTGAATGTGGTTGATGATGCCGGCCACGCGCCCACACGGTTGCCCATCACGCAATGCTAGAAAGGTCTGAATTTCCGCGTGGCCGTAAAAGGGATGGGGCTTGTAGTTCAGCAACTCGAGCTGCGCCGTCCGCAACGGGGGGATCCAGTTTGGATCGTCGCGGTAGAGTTTCCATGGGAACTTGAATAGCTGAGACTTCTCCTTCCGCGTTTGCACGGGTTTGACAATCAGATTCGACATCAACGGGGACCTCATGGGGCAGTTGCCAGTTCGTCCAAGATCAATCGCACGGCAGCGACCAGAGTGCCGACCGGCATGGCGGCGAAATCCTCCGAGCTGCTGAGCGTCTGCGAAATCTCAAGCGGCAAATGAATGAATGTTGAACGCGTCTTCAGGCGTTTCTGTTCGGCCAGATAGTGCGATAGGTACAACGTGGCGTTACATAGGAATGTTCCGGCGTGGTAGGAGACTTGGCTGGGGATTCCTGCCTTGCGGAGCTTGTCCGCCCATTCAACAAGCGGCAAGTCGCTTCGATACGCTACTGGGCCTTCGGCTACGAGAGGCTTGTATTCGTCCGGTGTCTGCTCTGAACTTCCGCCCACGTTCAGTCCCACCGCCTCTAATTGCACGTTTCCGATCCCGGGCGCTTGCCCAAGGTGCAGGGCGTAGTCGAAGTCACCTTCCAGATCGTCAGTCAAACGCTTACGCATGCCAGCGAAATCGACCGGATAAAGCCGCGTCGTTATTGCAGGCGTCTCCGGGAGGCTTTTCGTCAATTCGATCAGCGTCAGCCAACTGCTGTTTTCCTGCCAGGTGTCATACGGTTCGTAGGCTGTGACCAGTACTGTTGGCATAGCAGGAAATCAAGCGGCTAACTGGATCGGACTAATGGCATTGTTGCAGATTGCCGTTAATGTCGCAGCATCTCCCGAAGTGCGTGTTCGACGGTCCCCGTGTTGCTGACCAAGCCCCAGGTAACGCAAAGGACCATGAGCAGGCCGAAGACAATAAGGCTGATGCCATATGGGTTCACTTGCCCCTTCGTCGCTCGCAGCGCGTCGGCCAGTGCGTTTTCCAGCCGCCGCCAACCGCGAAAGCTCTGTCGCGGACCGGCGGAGACCAACTGAACGTTCCGC
Source organism: Pirellulaceae bacterium (assembly GCA_016784735.1). Classification (GTDB taxonomy): domain Bacteria; phylum Planctomycetota; class Planctomycetia; order Pirellulales; family Pirellulaceae; genus JADHUC01. The sequence continues at coordinate 8,834 of JADHUC010000302.1, forward strand.
ATGGCCGCGAAGGGCTCGACGTGCAATTGAACGTGCAAACGGGGAAGGGTCAGGCTCTCGCCCGCCCATCGTGCATCGGGATCAAGTCCGCTCACCACGTCGGCGAGGATCGGTCGCAACTGGTCCGCGGTGACGTTGTATATGACAAGCCGCGGTCGCAGCACGAGCACCAGCAGCATCAGACACAGGGCATAGAATCCTAATAGTAACAGCCAAACATAGCCACCGAATTGAGCGGCTGCCGGCTCAGGCAAGAAAAGCTCCATCGGCCCCGCGACCGCAAACCCGCTGATCGCCAGCCCCAAGGCGGCCGTGTCACGAGCCCCGGTCGTCAAGAATGGCCGTGTGGACAGATTCAAGAGCCCGAGCAGCAAGAGATAGACTGCGAGCGGACCCAAGGCGATGGATAGGTGTAATGGGTCCACGTACATCAGCAGCGCTGCAAAGAAGGTCGAAACGTCAAGAAAGGCCACACCAATTGGCTGCAATTCTAGTACGACAGTTCGCCGGGGTCAATCATCCTGCGTCATAAGACCAGACACCACAACAGGTTGGGGAAATGGGGCAAAACCTAGGCCCGTTCTTCGCATCGTTGGTGCTCCGGCCGTCAGCCATCGACCGTTGGAGTTCACGCTTCAGCGTGTGTTCTCTGGGACATCGAAAAGACAAAGCACGCTAAAGCGTGAACTCCAGCGGCCACGGACTAACTGACCAACCCCTTCGTCACCAGCATGAACACGTCTTCCAGGGTGGGCTCCTTCTCGGCAAAACTCCGGATGCCGACGCCCTGCGCGATGAGCTGATCGAGCAATGCGGCAACGCCACGATCGTCCGTTCTCAGCTCGAGCCTCGCACTATGATTGTCCACCTTGACGTCCCGCAAATGCGGCGAACTGCGTATGACGGCCAGACCGATATCCATGTTGTCCGTGAACTTCACCTCGATCACCCGGTCACTGCGGATTCGTTTGTACACTTCGTCGATCGGTCCATTCATCAAAAGCTCCCCGCGTTCGATGATGCCGATCGACGTGCAACAATCCGCTAGTTCCGTCAGGATGTGGCTGGAGATCAAAATCGTCTTGCCCATCCGACGCAGCTCTTTCAACAGCGCCTTCACTTCCACTCGGGCGCGCGGATCAAGGCCGCTGGCCGGCTCGTCCAGAATCAAACACGGTGGGTCGTGGACCAACGTCTTGGCCAAGCACAGCCGCTGCTTCATGCCGCGCGACAAGCCGTTCACGTAATCGTCCCGCTTGTGAGACAAATCCAGCAGTTCCAATACGTCCAGTATGACCTTCTTGCGTTTCGATCTGCCAATACGGTATGCGACGGCAAAGAAATCCAGAAACTCCCAGACCTTCATGCCGTCGTACACGCCGAAACTGTCAGGCATGTAGCCGACACTTTGACGAACGGCCATCGGGTCCTGCGTGACGCTGTGCCCGTTGACGATGCCTTCGCCTCGCGTAGCCTTCAGCAGCGTCGCCAGAAAACGGATCGTCGTGCTTTTGCCGGCGCCATTGGGGCCGATGAAGCCGAACATCTCACCCGCGTCGATCTGCAGGTTAAGCCGCTGGACCGCCGTGAAATCGCCGTAGTCTTTGCCAAAGTCGATCAGTTCGATCATAGCGTGGTTCAACTAGTTTTCGAGGTCGTCGATCTTCCCCGGTTCCGGTTCCAGTTCCGTCAGCAAGTTTGTATCCGGTTGAGCGTCTGGCAGTTTGCCCCGTTTTAGGTGCACCAACACCATTGTACGCAAGATCTTCTGGGACGCCCTAGGACTAATGGTTAGTCCCGGCAAATCCTCGTCCGTCCAGCCCGCCAACCGCACGTCGCCCTTGTTCAGACCGTCCTTCTGACACGCAAGCTCGAACAGCCGGCCCAACGTCAATTCGCCTTCGCGCGAATCAATCGACCATTGATACACTTCCTTCTCGCTTAGCCGTCCGTCACGGTCCTCGTCGACTTTCGCAAAGCTGGCGGTTAGCTCTGCATGTTGTTCCACTTCTTTTCGGCTGAGTGCTTTGTCGTTGTTTCCATCGAATTGGTCAAAAACGTCCTGCTGCTGCCGTTCGTAGCTGTAGCAGGCCAACGAGTCACTCCATTGCCCGAAGTGCACGTCGTCCGCAGGCGCAGGCTGCATATCCAACGGAACGGATTTGCCCGCCTCCAGCGATCCGATCCAGGCAAGCTGCAACTGGCCCGCGTCACTCTTGCCAAACACGCCGATGTCCTTCAAGTTCAGTTCGCAGCCGTTTCGGACCATCCACCCCTTGTCGGCGTCGCCCACAAGGTCGATCGAACCGCCTGCGTTATGCATCTGCTCCGAATGCACGAGCCCGGTGTCATTCGATGTTACTTGAAAGCCGCTCAGACTGACTTGTTTGTCTCGCCGGAATTGCACGGTATTGATGCGGTCCATAACCCCTGGCACGTAAGGAACTTCCTCGGGAAACGGCATCGCCAAGGCCGATTCGTCATCGAATAACAGGTCGTAGGCCTCGGACAGCGACGTGTACAGCGCGGTATATCGCGTCAGGTGTCCGCGCGAGTAACCTCCGTGCAACTCCAAGACGGCAAGCTCCGTACGGCTGCGGGCAAAGCCAATATCCAACTGCGCTAGCCGCACAATCGCGACGCCGCCGACTATCGCAATCAATGGCGCGGCCACCCATGCCCATTCGACTCGCCCAATCACGCGAAAGACCGCCCAGTTCACCGGCGCCAACACCAACAGGTAGACGGCCAGCACTTGAAACACAAAGGCCGCATCGGGAACGGAAATGCCGGCAGCATCCCGGAGCGACTGCCTGGAGGCATGAGCCACGCCGCTGCTGTCGTTCCATCCGGCCACTTCGTGTTGTTCCGAAGCGACCACCGGCAAGTCTTCCTTGACGAAAGCGGATGTCCCGTCCCGGGTGAAATACCGCAGGCCGGTTGTCGCCCGAGCGTCCGTTACGTTTGTATCTCCCGGCCAATTCGCCCATTCGACTTCGACCACGCTGGTCTGGCCGGACAACTTGAAGGTTCGATGGGGCCGTCGTAGCAGACACCCGTTAAAGAAGCTCTTGTAGCTACCCCAGTTCACAATCTGTCGATCTGTCAGCGAGAAGCGGGTGACCACGATTCGCCCACTGCCAACGCGCTTCTCGACGACCAGTTCCCCTGTGGACGACAAGAACTCCGCGTCGGGAGCCTTCGTCAATTCAACGCCCACAGGCGGCTTGTCTGGAATGATGTTCAAGAAAGCCTTCTTGTTGGTGCGCTGGTCCAAAACCGACCAGCCCTTAGCCAATTCTTCGAAATCCTGCGGCCTAAGGCTGACGGCATTGCCGCCGAGCGCCGGCAAGTACTTCTCCAGAAAACTGCCACGCAACAGGTCCATCGAATTCGGGCCGCTGATGATGATCTGACCTCCCCAGTGGAGCCAGTCCATTAGGGCTCGCTGTTGGGGCGGTGTCAACAGACGAGGGTTCAGCCCGTCCCACAACACATAGGCAATCGAGGTCCACGTCAGCGGCTGATTGGGCACCGGCACTCGGTTTTCAATCTTCGGCAGCAGGACCTTGTAGTGGAGCACCCTGTCCTCCAAGCCATCTTCGTCGGTGTCCACCGGCGGAAGGATCGGGTCCATCTTCTGCGTGTTCAAATAGCCGTACCGATCCGGATCGTCGGACAAGACCACGAAGAAATACTGAAAGTGCGGCATCGTCGACGTGGGTTCCGGGCGACTGATCACCTCTCCTCCGCCGCGACGCGCCCGCAGCTTGTTCTCGAGCCAGATCGTGCGACTGCCCTGATAGCCCTCATCTTGAGCGGGAAGACTCGGGATGAAGTAGAGGGTCTCGAAATGCTTGGTCTGGCCTTTGGGCAAGGAGGCTGGTCGAGACATCTTTATGCGGAATGCTGTATTCGGGACCTCGAACGGCTGGCCACCCCTCTTCGTGGAAGCGGAGTCCAATTCGGCCTGGAAATTGAAATTGTTGGCCTTCGCCTGCAGGGTGGCTGCCATCCAGTGCCCCGCCTTCACCAAATTCCGGGCCTCCGCGGGGTCATGCGGCTTGACGCGCAGACGCTCCACTTCGAAGTTTTTCTTGGGTTTCTCCTTCTTTTTCTTCTTCTCCTCTTCCTCTTTCTTCTTCTTGGCCAGCGGATCCTGGCGAAAGCAGCCGCCGCAACCGGGGACGGTGACAACGATGGCCAACCCCAGACAGACCAGAAGCGTGGTCCTGAAGGAGATAGAGATGGCTCGGCGCGCGCCATTAGCACGAGACGAAGAGCAGTCCATCAGTCGTCCTTTGCTGCAGCTTGAATCCGTCACCGCTCCCCCAAACCGGATTTCGTTCTTCCAAAGAGAACCTTGCCCACAAATACCGCGATCACCGAAAAGTGACCGAAATGACAATACCACCCGAACTGTATATATTAGCAGGTTGTGGACGAAATCCGAATCCTGGGCACTATCCAATACGCGTGATATTTCCAAGGCTAGGCGAATTGCGCCGACGAAAGGGCCACCGTAGAATCGGCCCATAGGGAGTTGGTGTCCGGGACACGCGACGATATTGTAATGTTGCAGATGTAAGGACTGACGGCAAGCGAAGAGGGCCTTTCGCGTGAGCGACGAAATCGAAGTTATCAACCGCGACTTTCCACGAGGCGATTTCCACGCCGTGATATTCGACTTCGATGGAACACTCTCCCTGCTCCGGCGGAACTGGCAGGACGTGATGATCCCAATGATGGTCGACGTGCTGGAGGCCACGAGGACATCCGAGACTCGCGACCAGCTCAGCGAGCACGTGGAGGAGTTCGTCATGCGGCTGAATGGCCGGCAGACGATCTATCAGATGATCCGTCTGGCCGAGGAGGTCAGTTTGCGGGGCGGACGACCGCTGGAGCCACTGGAATACAAGCAGCAATACCACGATCTGCTGTGGCGGCAGGTGGGGCAACGCGTCGAGGCGGTCCGTAGCGGTCGAGTCCCGCAAGACGAAATGACCGTGCCGGGGTCTCGGCCATTGCTGTCCGAACTATGCCGTCTCGGCCTACCGCTCTATCTGGCGTCCGGCACCGACGTGGAATACGTGCGCGACGAGGTCGATGTGCTCGGGCTTGCTGGGTTTTTCGGCCCCCGTATCCACGGCGCGTTGGCGGACTACAAGAAGTTCTCCAAAGCGACGATCATCGCGAAGATCATCGAAGATACTGGCGTATCGGGGCGAAATATCCTCGGTTTTGGCGACGGGTACGTGGAAATCGAAGAGATCAAGCGAGTCGGCGGATTGGCCGTCGGCGTGGCCAGCAACGAGGAGACTCGCGAAGGCATCAACGACTGGAAGCGAAACCGCCTGGTTCGTGCGGGTGCCGACTTGATTATCGGCGACTTCCGGCATCGCGAACAACTCCTGGAAACGATTGGAGGGGCGTGAGAATGCCGTATCCCCAGTTCGATCCTTCCCGGCTGGTGATCAAACCGCTGGACGAACGGCAGCATGATGTGCGTCACGACAGTCTGTTGGGACTGGACGAAGTGCCACCGCCGCTGGATGACCAGGCGATGCAGACGATCAGTGTGCTCGGCGGCCGCCTGGAGCAAGCTCGCCAGCGTGGCGCATCCGTATTGATGCTGATGGGAGCCCACGTCATCCGCGCGGGCGTCGCCAGGCAGTTGATTGACCTGATGGAGCGAGGGCTGATCACCAGCATTGGCACGAACGGCGCCGGGGCAATCCACGACTACGAACTGGCGCGAATCGGCGCCACCTGTGAAAGCGTGGCCCGGTACATTCGCACGGGTGAATTTGGCCTTTGGCGAGAATCGGCAGAAATCAACGACGTCGTGCGGTGGGGCGCCGAAGCGGGATTGGGGCTGGGCGAATCCGTCGGTCGAGCGATCCTGGACAGCGATTTCCCGCACAAGGAAACCAGCGTGTTCGCTGCTGGCGTGCGTCTGGGTGTGCCCGTTACGGTCCATGTCGGCATCGGCTACGACATCATCCACGAGCATCCAAACTTCGATCCCGCGGCCTTCGGCACCGCCAGCTACCGCGACTTTCTCACGGTCTGCCACACGGTCGGCGATCTGGAAGGCGGCGTCTTCTTGTGCTACGGGTCGGCCGTGATGGGGCCGGAAGTCTATCTGAAGGCACTGTCAATGGCTCGCAACGTAGCCCACCAACAGGGGCAACGGATCGCAGATTTCACCACCGCCGTCTTCGACTTGCTCCCCATCGACGGCGACCTGCGCCACGAGGCACCCAAGACCGACCCGCGATACTATTACCGCCCATGGAAGACCATTCTCGTGCGCACCGTAGCCGACGGCGGCGAAAGCTACTACGTCCGCGGCGACCATCGCCAAACGCTTCCCCACCTGCGTCTGGCGGCGTTGCGATAGCGACGCGTAAGTTGGGGTCCAACTCTGCAACTGATGTGCGCCGTCCGCGTCCGCGCTATCCGCGCAGGGTGGGCCAAGTCTTCGCGGGCCCACCGGGAACCGTTCTCCAGACAATCAAGCGAGCATCGTTTCGACGACAG